>NZ_JBXUGI010000014.1:0-151799 GCF_057180465.1 Chryseobacterium sp. HNCC26DJ238 | reverse complement strand
CTTTGCTTCCATTATTATTCAGTGTATAACCGCTGTACGTTTACTGGCTTGTCAGTCAACTGATCATCACATGCTACACCACTCAATTTTACGGTAAACGAAACAACATCAGTTTTATAAGATCGGTACACCTTTTGGTTAATCATACGACAGAGATCATCTTTTTTAATACTAATTTATCATATAAATTAAAAAACAACTGATCATCACCTCAACAATCACTAACAAAATTAAAATGAAAAAAGCATCACTTCAAACAATCGCACAGAAAATGAAAGACCTTGACTTCTGTATGATGACCACCCAAGACGGAAGACAGGTTTCACATTCCAGACCGATGAGCAATAACGGTAAAGTAGAATATGACGGAGACTCATGGTTTTTCACGTATGAAGACAGCAACAAAGTCCGTCAGATCAAGAATGACCACAAAGTAAGCCTTGTTTATCAGACTGATGATATGCTGTTCATAGAATGCTATGGAACAGCAGCCGTTATCACGGATAAAAGTATACTGGAAGAAAAATGGATTGACAGCTTAGAGCAATGGTTCCCAGATGGTATAGATACACCGGGGATCTGCCTTTTAAAAGTAACATCTAAGCGCGTTTCATTCTGGCATAAAGAAGAAGAAGGAGAATATCAGTCATCGTAAGATCCGTTCAAAAAATATTGTAAAAAATAAAAAAAGCCTTAAAACAAATGTTTTAAGGCTTTTTGATGAATGATGAGAAATCATCTGCGATCCGGACGGGACTCGAACCCGCGACCTCCGCCGTGACAGGGCGGCATTCTAACCAGCTGAACTACCGGATCAATTTTTTTAAAGTAAATTGAGAAAACTTCTGCGATCCGGACGGGACTCGAACCCGCGACCTCCGCCGTGACAGGGCGGCATTCTAACCAGCTGAACTACCGGATCAATTTTTTTAAAGTAAATTGAGAAAACTTTTTGCGATCCGGACGGGACTCGAACCCGCGACCTCCGCCGTGACAGGGCGGCATTCTAACCAGCTGAACTACCGGATCTCTTACAATAACTAAGTTTGTATGCTCTGTTATTGTGGTTGCAAAAATACAACTTTTAAGTGAACCCGCAACTATTTTGGCAAAAAAAATGCTTCCCAATATGGAAAGCATTCATTATCAAAGTGATTTTTTTTATAAGTGTGCACTCAATTTCTCAGCAATGATCTCTTTTGGAGTTACACCTACCAATTTATCTACTACTTCACCATTCTTAAAAATAAGAACTGTAGGGATATTTCTGATTCCGTACTGCATAGAAATCTCCTGATTGTTGTCTACATCTACTTTTCCAACTACAGCTTTTCCTTCAAAATCTGCCGCTACTTCTTCGATGATTGGTCCCAAAGTTCTGCACGGTCCGCACCATACTGCCCAAAAGTCCACCAATACCGGTTTGTCAGATTTTAAAACTGTTTCCTGGAACGAGCTGTCCGTAATTTCTAAAGCCATTTTTTTATTTTTATTTATTAATATTCTATCTAAATTATAAGATCAAAATTACCACTTTTAAGCGAATAGCTTATCTATGTTCAACATTTGTATTTTCTATGATCAGGTCTTCAGAGATCTCTTTCAAAGCACTGACAAATGTATCGATGTCCTGTCTGGTTGTAAGGTGGCTGAAAGAAATACGCAAAGGTGTACAGCTGTCCATTTCTTCTTCGGACAGCACCATCATCATTACCATGGAAGGTTTCGAAGCTCCTGATGAACACGCACTTCCCTGTGATACTGCAATTCCCTTCATATCAAGCTGCAGACCAATCAGTGGATTTTTATAAGGTAACAGAAGACTTAATAAGGTATACAAACTGTTTTCGCCTTCAGCACTTCTGCCGTTAAACTTGACACCCGGAATTTCCTCAGAAACCCTGTTAATTGTATATTGTTTAATATCCTGCATATGCTGGGTATAGGCATCCATATTCTTAATTGAAAGCTCTAATGCCTTACCTAAACCCGCAATACCGCTTACATTTTCCGTGCCTGCTCTCAGACTTCTTTCCTGGGGACCTCCGGTGATGATTCCCTTGAGTCCGCTGGCCTTTCGGATAAAGGCGAAACCACTTCCTTTGGGACCGTGGAATTTATGGGCACTGCACGATGCAAAATCTACCGGAATTTCAGAAAAATCCAGATTCATGTGAGCCATTGTCTGCACAGTGTCTGAATGAAACAGTGCATTATGTAATTTACACAATTCAGCAATTTCTTTGATATCTACAAGATTTCCAATCTCATTGTTGGCATGCATCAGACTTACCAAAGTTTTTTTATCAGAAGATTTCAGCAGTTCTTCAAGTCTTTTCAAATCAATATCCCCTTTTTCATTCGGACGGATGTAGGCCACTTCTACCCCTTTCCTGCTTTTCATATCCAGAATCGTTTCAGAAACACACTTATGTTCCATCGGAGAACTGATGATCCTCTCAACACCCAAATGCTCAACACTTGATTTGATGATCATATTGTTTGATTCTGTACCGCAAGACGTAAAAATAATTTCCGCCGGACTCACATGAAGATACTCTGCAACCTGCCTCCTTACATTTTCAATTAAAATTTTGGCATCCTGTCCGAAACTGTGGGTTGAGGATGGATTTCCAAAATTCATTTTCATGGTTTCTACCATGGCATCAATGACTTCTTCTGAAAGTGGCGTTGTAGCTGCGTTATCTAAATATATTTTATTCATTTTTTATTTTGAATATTTTAATTTTACTGAAGTAAACTGAACGTCGGAAGGAACTGAAAATATAAACCAAGGCGCAGACATCACCTGTATTTCCATACCGCCGGATTCGTAATACGGTACTTCTACCGATAAAACATTATCTTTTACTGATATACTTTTAATTTCCCGGATCGTATGATCACCGGAATTAAATGATCCTAAATTATACAATACTGTTTTTCTGTTTTCAGGAAACTCAGGATATTTCATTTCAGATTCTTTACCTGCTTCTACCAAAACAGAGGATTGGGCTGATTGTATCAGAGCCTGAAACTCCTGCTCATTTTTAATGATTCTAAAACCTGATTTTTCATTTCCTCCCTGAGATTCTGAAATGATGATTTCAGCTTTCTTTTGCTCATCACCGGGTTTCTTTGCGGTTGTACTCATACAGCTCATAATCATTGTTAAAGATAAAATTAATAATTTATTCATTTTATTTTTATTGATCTTTCAAAATTAGTGAAAAAATTGGTAATGTCCTTCATTTGCCCATTTCAGCATTGGCTTATCACCGGAAGTATCGCCAAAAGCAATGATTTTATCATACTTCCCGTCTGAAATTTCTTTTTTTATTCTTTCCAGTTTTTCTTTTCCGTTACAGTTTTTACCGATGAAATTACCTGTAAAAATTCCGTTTTTGAACTCTGCCTGTGTGGAAACCAGATTCATCTGGAGTTTTTCTGCAAAAGGTTTTGTCCAGATATCCAGGGAAGCGGTCACCATAAGGCTCTCTGTATTCTGTCTGTCCATATTCTGAATAAAATCCAATGCATTTTCCCGTACAATTTTAGGATAGTTCTGTTCAAAAAACTGTTTTGACTTTTCTTCTATTTTCGTTTGAAGCTGTCCCTTTAAGATAGAACCGATAAAGCTTTTTTTCACCTTTTCAGTCTCAGCTAATTTTAATTTCAATAAAATAAAAAGGGGGATATGCCTTACAAACTGCATCCTGAATTTAGATGGATTGTAAAATTTAAGATATAAAAACATGGTGTCTTTATAAGTCAGAGTACCATCAAAATCAAAACAATACAATTTTTTCATAATTAACAATCGAGGGTTTAAGATTCACAGTTTTCTATTCAGGATGATGAAATTTTGCTAAACTCCTGCATCCGTTTTTCATTATCAGCCTGTCAAAGTTTCAGTTTCTTAAAAATAAATTCGGGAATATTTCTGATAATCATCATTATAACGCCCCAAACCGGCAAAACGTATGTTACATTCTTTTGTTTTTTGAATGCCGAGTAAATACATTCTGCAGCCTGCTTTGGAGTAGCTGTTAATTTTGGATTTAATGGCAGTCCTTCAGTCATCTTCGTTGCCATAAAGCCCGGCTTAACGGTCATTACATGAACTTTCTTTTCAGACAAATAATTCCTGAGACCACTTAGATAGGCTGTAAAAGCAGCTTTTGCACTTCCATATATGAAATTACTCTGTCTTCCTCTGTCACCTGCCACTGATGAAAGCCCGATAATGGTTCCTGACCTCCGGCTCTCAAATTTCTGAGCAAAATAGTTGATAACGGGAATCAATTTTGAATAATTGATATCTATAATACGTTCTGTATTTTTATTATCATACAATCCTTCTTCTGTACCTTCACCCAAATAACCTGTTGCACAGAACAGCAGATTTGAATTGATGAAATCAAATTCAGAATAATGAACAGGTTTTGTTAAATCAAGTTCAATAATTTCAGATCGCTGCAGAAATTTTACATCAATATGTCTTGCAAATCTTTCGGTGGTTTCTTTATTTGAGGTAAAAAGATAAATTCTTTCAAACTTTTCGCCTTCCTGCAGAGCTTTTTCTACAAATGCCTGCGCTACTTCAGAGGTACTTCCGAGAACTATCATTTTATTTGCTATTTAAAATTCTTTTATGCTGTAAAGAAACAAATTTTGAACTGCTGACATTTTTCAGATAATCAGTCAGCGACGATCTGCTCATGCTGTCTTTCGTTAAATAAATTCTGCCTCCGAATTCCTGAACAATATGATCAAGCTGATCAACAAGCTTTTTCAGTTTTGAATTCACTTTAAAATCAAGTGCTAAAGTATACCCTTCCATAGGGAAAGAATTATAAGCATCCGGATTATCCTTACCGAATAATTTTAATACCGCTAAGAAAGATCCGTTTCCGCTGTTGGCAATGGTTTCCAGAATTTGTTTCATTCCTTCTTTTCCCTTTTCTTTCGGGATGACCATCTGGTATTGAATGAATCCTGATTTTCCGTAGATTTTATTCCAGTCGTTCACTGCATCCAGAGGATAAAAAAACGTTTCGTAATCAGTAAAATTTTTCACCTCTTTTTTCGCCTGTCTTTTATAATACAGAAGATTAAAGAGCTTTACCGTCAAACTGTTCAGAACAAAATTCGGAAAATAAAAAGGAACAGTAGGTGAGAACTTTTTCTTTAATACCAAAGGGTTTTCAGCATCTTTTCCTGTCAATTCATGTCGAAATACGTGCTCTCCACGCATCAGAATACTTCTGCCAATATTTTTTCCTTTTTGAAGACAGTCGATCCACGCTACCGTATAGGTCCAGCTTTCACTTTCTTCAAAAAGCCTGAATATTTCGTCCAGATTCTCCGCTTTTATGCTTTCCTGGCGGATATAAGCGGTTTCAATATTTTTAAGTTTAAATTTTGCGGAAAGAATAATTCCCGTAAGTCCCATCCCTCCGATTGCAGACCAAAATTTATCCTGATTCTGCTCTCTCGAACAGATAATGATATCCCCGTTTTCAATCATCAGCTTAAACTCCAAAACATATTCTGAGAAACATCCTTCGGCATGGTGATTTTTACCGTGAACGTCTGAAGCAATTGCGCCTCCTACAGAAACGAATTTTGTTCCCGGCGTAACATAAAGAAAATACCCCTGAGGTACAGAGATTTCAAGAATTTCCGAAAGTAAAACCCCTGATTCGCATTCGATAATCCCATTGAGACGGTCGAAACTTATCAGTTTATTTAATTTTTTTGAAGAAAATATATTTTCACCCAAAGAAGCATCACCATAGCATCTGCCGTTTCCCCTTGCAATGACCTCATTGTGAGTCAGGACAAAATCTTTTATTTTTCTGAAATTATCTTCAGACCGCATCTCTTTTTCGACAATCGGATAATTGCCCCAGTTCGTAACTTTTTGTATGAAATTTGGCTTCATCTGTAATTAATTATTTTAGTTGGGTCAGATGCAATCAACACGGCATTTTCATTATTATCTTTGCTTTTCAGTCTCTGCGATCTCATTCTTTAAAATAAATCTGAATTAAAAATGCAGCGATCCAAAGCAATAATGTAACCTGAATATACCGGTCTCTGTAAACAATTTTCGTAGGAGATTCTGTTCTGTTATATACAAGAGTCTGCTGTAAATATCTTAAAAAAGCAAAGACAACAAAAATTACAGTATAAAAAACTCTTGGATGAAATCTTGCCTGCACCTCTGGTGATAACGTAAACATCAGATAGCAGATAATCGCAAGAGTTACTGAGATCGAAAGCGCAATATCTGCAAACTGCACATTATAGCCATCCAGTGCTTTTCTTGTTTTACCTGAAACCTGAGCATTGATAAGCTCTCCCCGTCTCTTTCCTATGGCCAGCACCAATGCTAAAACAAAGGTCAATAAGGTAGCCCACTGAGAAATTAAAATTCCGGTAATATATCCTCCTGCCTGGACCCTCAGAACAAATCCTGTCGCAATGATAAAAATATCAATGATGGGAACATGTTTGAGCCTGAAAGTATAGGCGAGATTCATCACAAAATAAATTCCGATAATAGTTGCGAACTTCCAGAGATTTTCATTAAAGTTAAACTGTGCAAAAAATATCAGCGCAATATCTATGATGATCAGAGCTGTAAGAATAAGCAGTGCCTGTTGTTTAGAAACAGCACCACTTGCAAGCGGACGCCTTCTTTTTTCAGGATGCTGCCTGTCTGCATCAATATCATTGTAGTCATTTAAAATATAGACAATACTTGCAGCCAATGAGAATATGATGAAAGCAAAAATACTTTTAGTAAGTAAATCCAGGTTTTTAATACTTCCCGAAAAAAACAGAGGTACAAAAACAAATAAATTTTTGACCCACTGCTCTACGCGAAGTAGTTTTAAATATTTTTTCATTTATGTTATTTCAATTGCAAAAATAGTTATTTTAAAGCAAAAAAGTATGGTGTAAAAACACAAAAAACCGCCGAAGCGGTTTTTGTGTTTTTATGTTTTAATCATTACTGCCCTTGCTGAGCATCATTGATCATTTTTTCATTTGCTGTAATAGCAAACTCTACTCTCCTGTTTTTCGCTCTTCCTGCATCAGTGTCGTTAGAAGCTACAGGCATAGCCTCACCTTCACCCAATGCAAATAACCTCGCTGAAGAAATTCCTTTAGACATTAGATAAGACCTTACGGAATTAGCTCTTCTTTCTGATAATTTCTGGTTATAATCATCTGCACCCTTACTGTCAGTGTGACCGTAAATATTAATATTGGTATCCGGATTATTGACAAGTACCTGAGTCAGTTTATCTAAATTGGTTTTAGCTAAAGAAGTAAGATCTGATGAATCAAATGCGAAAGTAACAATACTTTCATTCATAGTAACTTTAATTCCGTCTCCTACTCTCTCTACTTCGGCACCAGGTAAAGTTTCTTTGATATCTTTTGCCTGCTTATCCATTTTGTTACCTATGACATTTCCGGCAACACCTCCGATAATTCCTCCTAAAACAGCACCTAAAGCTGCATTTTTACCTTTACCTACGTTATTTCCTAAAACTCCTCCAAGTACAGCTCCCGAAGCAACTCCTACTGCAGTACCTCTCTGCTGGTGATTAGAATTCTGCACTGCTTCACAACTGGTTAGCAATAATGCTGATGATAAGAAAAACGCTCCTATATATGATTTGTTAAATTTCATTATGTTTTATTTTTAAATATTTATATTATTTCATTCCGGCTCTCTCAAAGTTGTAGACAACCCGTACAGTACTTCCGTCAAAAGGTACATTCTGCTCTAAAGAAAACTGGTCTGTAGACATAGACACAACAGTAAGTGAATAACCTGCTGTATTTTGTTTTGCCTTTGTTCCATCCTGAATCTTTTTGAACATAAAGGTGTTGCCACTTTTTACTTCAAATTTAATAGGCTGGGTAAATGTCGGGCAGCTGCCACCTCCGTTAAGGGTATACGCTCCTGTATAGTTGTTTGGAATAAATCTCCAATGACTTCCTACAAAACACTGCGCATCAGCACCTTCATCAAAAGGTTTAATCTTATATTGTTTGTCATATTCTATGCTTACAATCTGAAAATCTCCTTTCATTTTAAGAAATTCAGCTCTGTTGCTCTGTGCATCTCCCGCTTTTTTAACCGTGGAACAGGACACTGCAAAAAGTGATGTTCCCACCATCCCTGCAAGTAATAACTTTTTCATAATGTATATTTTTATTTCTTTAACATGGATGTATCATCAGAAATACTGCGATACTACCTATTTATTATCTAATTATAATTATAAAAAACCGTGCCAAAAAAAAGCGCTCAAAGTAAAAGCCCGAAAAAATCCGGGCTTTTATAACTTTTTTAAAATAAAAATTTGATATTTATTTCTTTACTGCTTTTTTAGTTTTTACAGTTTTTTTAGATGAAGAAGATTTTCCCTTATAAAAATTATTGAAAGCATATTCAGCGGCTTTTCTTACATCGATTACTCCACCAGCCTGAGATTTGTCTCCAAACTCATTTTCTGTACTTGCATTGCTTGTCTTAACCAAAGCCTCAATAATCTGTGCAGGCTTCAGATTCGGCATATATGCTAACAGAACGGCAGCTGCACCGGCTACTACAGGAGATGCCATCGATGTACCCTGCTGATAACTGTACTCATTGTTCGGAACCGTTGAATAAATTTCCTCACCAGGAGCAAATACATTTACCATTTTTTTATTATAGTTAGAGAAACTGGCTCTCAATTCATTATTTCTGTTTGTACTTGCACCTACGACTAAAACATTATCCACAAAAGGGGCTGCGTCCGTACTGTTTTTAAAATTGGTCGGATAGGCTAAGTGTTCTGCAACATCTTCATTCTCGTTCCCTGCAGCTTTCACCAAAAGAACGCCTTTGTCATCTGCATATTTGAAAGCATCCCACACAACGTTTTTACCGGGAGAAACCGGCTTACCAAAGCTCATATTCAGAACTTTAGCACCATTATCTACTGCATATCTAATGGCGTTTGCAACGTCTTTATCTCTCTCATCACCATTAGGAACCGTTCTCACAACCATGATCTTAGCTACTTTTGAAGCTACACCATACTGCACCTCCTTACCTTGTGGTAAACCTGCAATGATACCTGAAACGTGAGTTCCATGTTCTGCATCCGGACCCTGGTAATGGTTATTTCCATATTTCTTTTCAGAATAGTCATCGTAGTTATCCCCCACGATTTCGGCTCTCGGATCAAATGCAAGATCATATTGCTGTGCCATAGGTCCAAAATGGTCCAGTGCACCCTTCATTTCTTTTCTCAGCATTTTTTCTACTTCATCAGGAGATTTCCCGGAAAACTCAGGACTTTGAGCCAAATTGTTCAGAATCTGAAGACCAATAGCCTGTTTTTGTTCAGTAGGCTTTATGTTGGCAAGATTTTCTTTAGTTAAAGGTTTTCCACCAAGCATTTTAACCATTTCTGGTATTGCTTCATTAATCATGGTAAACTGCTTGAAACTCTGACTGGCTTCCACACTCTTTTTGGTAAATAACTCTTTAGATTTCATATACATAGCAAATTCCTCAGGCATTTTTGCCTGATTTGCTTTGTTCTTTGCAGAATCATCACCTTCAAAAACCGGCTTGTATTTAGCAACAACTCTGGTTACCTCCATGTTATCAACACCGATATCTCCATTTTTACCTCCAATAAAGTTCCATCCGTGAACATCATCAATATATCCGTTTCCGTCATCGTCTTTACCATTATTTGGAACTTCGTTAGGATTTGACCAGATATTTTTCACCAATCCCGGATGATCAACCTGAACTCCGCTGTCCAATACCCCTACAACAACAGTTTTTGGTTTAAGACCTTTGGATTCCAGATATTTATAAGCGTTGTCTGTATTAACACCATACACTTTTGTTGTGGCAAAATCTTTATGATACCACGTCATCAGATCTTTATTCTCCTTTGGATCAGGAGCTGCAACTTGAGCATCCTGTGCATATGTAAAACTGAAACCTGCTAGAAAGACAGCAGCTAATACTATTTTCTTCATTTTATAAGAATTATTTAATATTTTTTAGATAGGTCACAGATTCCGGTCCTTTGTTACAAATAAGATCTATAATTGAAAGATCTTTCAAAAAACCGTATTTATCTGTAAAAATCTGATAATACTCATCCATTTTAAATTCTGAGTCGGTTTTAGTGGAAAATTTCTCACGAAAATTAATCTCAAACGGATTTTTAATATATTCCTGATTCAAAGATTGTGCCTTTTCTGTCTTGAGTATTTTCTGAATAATGTCAATACTTTTTAAATTAAAATCTAACAGAAATTTTTCTTTCTTCTGATAGAGAACTTCAAATTTATCTTCATAATACTCAAAGTAAGGTGATCCCTGGTAAACATTTTTTATCGATTTCCAGTGAATTTTCAACCAGTCTTCCCTGTAAGAAATTTCAGTATCCTTCATTTCTCTTTTTCCTGTATGATTGATGGGAATAACGAGGGAGAGTTTTCCGTTGGCTCCATAAATATTCATCCTGTTTCTGTAGGTCTGCTTTGGAAAGCTTTCATACTGCTCAAAAATAACCTCGTTCTCAGGATCTAAAAAAACTGAAAACCACGAGATGGGTGGTAGATAAAATACCGGTAACAATATATTCTGCATTATCATTTAATTTTTAGGATAAAAAACGGCTCCTACAATATCTTCTCTTTCAGCAAAACCAACGAATCGAGAATCTAAACTTGCGTTACGATTATCACCAAGAAAAAATACTTTTCCGGGAGGTACTGTCAGCGGTCCAAAATTATCTGCATTCCACTGTTTACCAAAAGTTTTAAAAATATCAGGTTCAGTATTTGTATTAATGTATCTTTCAAAGAAATAATCTTTTTTAAGATTTTTTTTGGAAAGATGGGTGATATAATGATTTTCGTCGATTGGAAAAAAATCTTCTTCTGCAACTCCTTGTTCAATAAGATGATTAGCAAAACCTCTGTCGATTTTATATGCCTGATTTATTTCAAACTTTCCACTGATAAGAAAATCATTTACAAACAAGTCTCCGTTTTTTATTTGAATTTTATCTCCTTCTATCCCGACAAGCCTTTGAGCATAATTTCCTGGTTTATAATCTGGGTTATTCTGCTTATAAACGAGAATCTTATTTTTTTCGTAAGGCAAAAGATTACTTATCAATATCCAGCCTCCTCTTTTAATTGTAGGTTCACTTCCAGCTGTAGGCAATAAAGCATATTGCAAAACCCCGGAGAGTTTTGCAATAATTAGTAGACTTACTATAAAGCTTCCGGTAAGGAGAACTCTATTAAAAATTTTATTTTTTAACACTATTCGTCTTCTATTTTCTTCTTTCCAAAAAGTTTAACAAAATACTCCCATCCGAAGAAGAGAACAAGAATCAGAGCGGCTATCCACCAGTAAGAAGTTTTATTGGCTTCTCCCGTGTTGGTGGCTTTGAACATTCTGTCCCAACGCACTCTCATTCCGTCAGCCTGATATGAGGATTGTGAATCTTTAAAAGCTCCTTCCACACTTAGCCATGTGAACATCGGTTTTCCTACAATGTTTTCTTCGGGAACAAAACCGAAAAATCTGGCATCCAGTGAAGCATCTCTGTTATCACCTACCATCATATAATAATCCTGCTGAATAGTATACTGAGTGGCTTCTTTTCCGTTGATAAAAATCTTCCCGTTTTTATTTTCTAAGGTGTTGTGTTCGTAGTTCTTGATAATCCACTGGTATTCCGGGAGAGTCTGTGGATTGATAGCCACAACATCTCCTTTTTTAGGAATCTTAAGCGGGCCGTACTGATCCTGGTTCCATCCGCTGTTGATTGGAAATATTGAATTGGTGGTATCAATTTTTGTTCTTGTTTCATCCCTATATACAATAGCTGATTCGCCCTTCGGCTGAATGTGTTCCTGCATATCGATAACCTGAGGAAGTTTTTTAATTTCAGCAGCAGTCTTTTTCGTCAGACCCTGAAAATAATATACAAAACCTCCCTTTTCATTCTGACCTTCCTGAACAGGTAAAAATCCGAAAGTTTTATACAATCCCGGGATATCGAGCTGACTTCCTGTATTGACGATATATCTTTGCTGAACTTCCTGATCACCTAAAAAGACTTCCGGTTTACCATTAATAAACATTTTACCGTCACGCATTTCAAAAGTATCACCTGCAACCGCAACACATCTCTTTACATAAGGATCTGCACGGTCAAGCGAAACATGTACGGAATCTCTGGGATAATTGAAAACAACAATATCAGTTTTCTGAGGTTTGCTGAACTGGAAAATCCTTTCGTAAGGTAATTTTACTGCCTCAACATATGATTTCGGATCATCTTTGGGATTACCCTTTTCCCCGGTATCCATGATGGTTCCCTGTAAAAAAGGTATTGCGAGAGGACGCATGGGTAATCTGTACCCATAGCTCCATTTATTTACAAAAAGAAAATCTCCTACCAGCAGCGTACGTTCCATCGATCCTGTAGGAATCCCGAAAGGCTGCGTAAAAAATACGTGTATAATGGTCGCAAAAACTACCGCAAAAGTAATTGATCCGATAAATGTATCTTTCTTCTTCGCACTCTTTTCTTCTTCTGTCAGATATAGATCATTTTCATCCTCCAACTCAACATCTTTAGAATAGTTGACCGTCGCCATATAAATAAAAGGCAGAATAACGGTCAGCAACTGATTCTGAACAAGGCTTTTGCCAAATTTCTTCATCAGATAAATATGAAAGACAGACATCATAATCGGGCCTACTATAGGAAGGTAAGATAAAACCGCCCACCATTTCGGATGCTCTGTTTCTTTTAAAATGATAAAATAATTGTAAAAAGGTACAAATGCCAATACAGGACTGTACCCCATTTTTTTGAACAGTTTCCAGGTGGAGATCCCCATCAATACTGATAATATGAGAACATAAACTGTGTACGTTAAAAAATAATTCATAAATTTCTGTGCCTAATCTGTGATATGAGTAATGAGCAATGTGTAAAAAGTAATGAATAGTTACACAAATTTTCTATTATTAGTTTACTAAATTGCCGGTTTGTTACACGATTAAAGACCTAAAACGTCTTTCATGGTAAAATGACCTTTTTTATCTTTAATCCATTCTGCAGCAACTACTGCCCCTAAGGCAAAACCGTTCCTGTTGAATGCGGTGTGTTTTATTTCAATTTCATCAACTTCGCTTCTGTAAAAGACGCTGTGAGTACCCGGGACTTCATCCTCGCGGATTGCAAAAATGCCTAAATGCTGATCTTTTGTTTCTTCAAGTTTCCATGCATCATATTTAGAATTATTCCTGAAAATTCCTTCCGCTAAAGATATTGCCGTACCACTCGGAGCATCCAGTTTATGGATATGGTGTATCTCTTCAAGCTGACAGGTATATTCGTCAACATTTTTCATCAGATCCGCTAATTTCTCGTTTAAAGCAAAAAATAAATTGACTCCTAAACTGAAATTTGAGCCGTATAAAAATGCAGTCCCGTTTTCTTCAGCCAAATTTTCGATCTCTGCTTTTCTTTCAAGCCAGCCTGTTGTTCCGCAAATGACAGGAATTTTATTTTCGAGGCATACTTTGATATTTTCAAAAGCGACTTCAGGTAAAGAAAACTCAATCACGACATCCGGATTATTTAAATTTTCAGCAGTTGGAGTTTCCTTAAGACGGGCAACAATTTCGTGACCTCTGTTCACAGCAACTTCATCAATGATCCTTCCCATTTTACCGTATCCGACTAATGCTATTTTCATATCAGTTCTTTTTATAAAAATTTAAAACTTGAAACTTAAACTTAACCCTGTTTTTGGTGGATTGTTTCCGAATTCATCATAAATCACCGCAGGTGCAAATGTTAAATCAGGATCCTTACGGCCTTCATACAGATGAGCATCAACGACAGCATCGACAATGTTTAAAATGTAGATCAGCCCTGTAATCGCAATAGCGTAATCTCTCTGTCTCTTTGATCTGTCCTGAGCATTTGCCAAAGCAATTTTATCCAGCCTTGGATTGCTGTCAACAAATTCATTGGGAGTTCCGTTGAGTTTAGCGATATAATATTCTCTATATTCAAGATAGCGGTTTTGATTCCAGATTGCGATTCCTGCCCCTACTCCGACTGCTCCCAACACGACGGGAATTTTCCAGTACTTTTTGTTATAGAGCTGTCCCAATCCTGGCAAAACAGCAGAATACAGACCTGCTTTTGTAGGATTTAGTTTTTTAACGGATATTTTTGCAGGTGCATTTACTTTTTCTATGCTTTCCACGACAGAAACCTCCGGCATTTTTGAAACAACAGCACTGTCTTCCTGAAGTGCATCCAGACGGATGGTATCATTACGGGTCACCTGTGAAAACAGAGTCACAGATAAGCATATGAAAAATGTGAAAAGTATTTTTTTCATTTATTTAATATGAGACAGAATATATTCCAGCTCGTCTTCATTTTTAAAATCAAGGACAATTTTACCTTTTTTACCCGCTCCGACTGTCTTTATCTCCACTTTTACATCAAGAATATCAGCGATGGTTTTTTGTGCTCTCCTGTAATTATTCGAAAGTTCAACCTTTGCTTTTTTAGCTGCAGGAGATTTTGGGTTTTTAAATGCAATGGCTGCCTGCTCGGTCTGTCGAACATTCAGCTGTTCTTTGATAATGATATCAAACAAAGCCTGTTGATGCTCCTCATTTTCAAGACTGATGATGGCTCTGCCATGTCCGGCTGAAATTTCACCGCTTCTGATGGCATTCTGAATATCGGGATTTAACCGTAACAATCTGATTGAGTTAGTTATGGTGCTTCTGTCTTTTCCCACTCTCTGGCTTAGATTTTCCTGGGTCATCCCAATTTCTTCCATCAGCCTCTGGTAGGTAAGGGCAATTTCGATAGAATCCAGATCTTCACGCTGAATGTTTTCTACAAGAGCCATTTCCAGCAGTTCCTGATCGTTAACCAGACGGATATAAGCAGGTACCGAAGTTAATCCTGCAATCTTACTTGCTCTGAAACGTCTCTCTCCGGATATGATTTCAAACTTTTCACCGTCTTTTCTTAAAGTAATGGGTTGAATTACTCCAAGATTTTTAATCGACTGGGCAAGTTCGTTAAGAGCTTTTTCGTCAAAATAAGTTCTCGGCTGAGTGGGATTGGGATAAATATCATCAATAGAAACTTCCATGATATTTCCTACAAAATTTTCTGCTCCCTCATCTGTTGCAGAATTTACCGTAGCTTTGGATTCAGCACTCAAAATAGCACCCAAACCACGCCCCATCGCTCTTTTTTTGTCTTTCATATTGCAAATGGCAATCAGCTGACAGCTTCTTGCTTTAATGTTATCAAATTTATTTATAATCAGCTAAAGCCAATTACTATAGGCTGCTTTTTAATTCTTTACTAAATTTTCGTTTTTCAGCAGAACTTCTTCTGCTAGCTGAAGATACTGAATTGCTCCTTTGCTTTCTGCATCATAATTTAAGATACTTTCACCGAAACTTGGCGCTTCGCTCAATCGTACATTTCTGCTGATGATCGTTTCGAAAACCATTTCAGGGAAATGAGCATGAACTTCCTCAACAACCTGATTAGACAGTCTCAAACGGCTGTCATACATCGTCAGCAACAATCCTTCAATATCTAAATCTTTATTGTGGATTTTCTGTACATTTTTAATTGTGTTCAAAAGCTTACCCAACCCTTCCAAAGCAAAATATTCACACTGGATAGGAATAATGACAGAATCTGCTGCTGTAAGAGCATTTACGGTAATCAAACCTAAACTTGGTGCGCAGTCGATGATAATGTAATCATAATCATCTCTTACCGTTGCCAAAGCTTTTTTAAGCATATATTCACGGTTATCTTTATCCACCAGTTCGATTTCGGCAGCAACCAAATCGATGTGAGAAGGAACGATATCTAAATTGGGGGTCGTGGTTCTCTGAATACATTTTGTTGTTTCAACACTATGTTCCAGGAGATTATAGGTAGAGTACTGAACCTCCTCCACCCCAAGACCGGAGGTCGCGTTAGCCTGCGGATCCGCATCAATGATTAATATTTTCTTTTCCAATACCCCTAATGCTGCGGCTAAGTTGACAGCAGTTGTAGTTTTTCCTACTCCTCCTTTTTGATTAGCGATACCTATGATTTTTGCCATTGCTTGAACTTTAAGTTTCAAAAGTACACTTTTTTCTCTGTTTTCAAGGAATGACTAAAACGAAAGAACCGTTAAAATATTGTTAATAAGGATTTTAGACATCAAAAAAATTATCCACAAAAAATAGTATTTTGTGGATAAGTGAAAAGATTTGTTTTGAATAATACTAATTGTCGAATTTCATGGAAATGGGAAACTTAAAGTAACTTCTTACTGGTTCCCCTTTTTTATTTTTACCCGGAATCCATGTTCCTTTGATTGATTTGATTGTTCGAAGGGCTTCAGCATTAAAGGAAGCATCTTTACCATTCGTTTTAATATCTGAAATGGTTCCGTTTGTTTCTACAATAAAAGTAACTGTCGTACTTAGAACTCCATCGGTATCAAATCCTGAATTATCGAATTTATTCATTACTTTATTTCTGAAAGCATTAATGCCGCCTTCATAATCAGCTGATACGGCTGCTACTTCAATCGTATTTTTATCTTTCGGAACTTCAATTACCGGCGGCTGCACATGATTAATAACTGGTCCTGTTCCAGAAATTGTAGTTGATGGAACATGAACATTTGGTGGAGCCACTATACCATCAGGATTATTTTTTACTCCCGCAATCGCCCCTTCTACTTTTTCTATAACCTGTTCGTTATCCGGATTTGCAGAGGGATTAGGTAATCTGTCATCAAAAGTTTTTACCTGAGCCGGAGCAGTTCTTGGTGGAACAATAAGTTCAACAGAAACATCAGGGCGATCGACATTCCTCATAATTGTAGGAGGTTCCGGATCAACATTAATAATTGGTTCCACTGTACGAAATGCCGAAACAATCATTGGTGTAATAGACATTGCCGCAAGAAGGCTCACCCCTATAAAAAGTGATTTCGTCAGAATTCTGTCAGACTCGTTTCTTAATACATAGGCTCCATATTCTTTGTTACGGTTCTCGAATAGAATTTCATTCAGTCGAAATTCCTGGTTTTTCAGTAGGTGTTTCATCACGATAAAAATTAAATTGTTAATATATTGATATTATTAGTTTTCTATACTGTTTGAATTAATCATTAAAACAATATCAAAATATTTGCCAAAAATTTATCAAAATAGAATCATTTTGTCAAAATGTATGACAAATTATAAAATTAACTATTTATTGAATAGGATATTGAAGCTACCTATATTTGGAACTCACTGATGGTGAAATATATAAGTCACGATTAATTGATTTTCCTGGCGTTAAAATTTTTTAGGAATTTTCTTACCAATCCTATATGGAGGAAAATTCGTTACAGATCCGTACATTAATAATGAGTAATGGGTAATGGGTAATTTGTGAGAGCTCTGATATTTTTGAAAATAAAAAAAGAGACTGTCGGTTGACAGTCTCTTTCATTTTATATAAAAATTCTTTTCTTAGAATAATTCTTTTCTGATAATGTTCTGGCTTCTTTCAGGACCTACAGAAACTAAGTAAACATTGATTCCAAGATATTCTTCTATGAACTCGATGTATTTCTGTGCAGTGTCGGGAAGTTCGTCATAGCTTCTAACTTTAGTAAGATCTTCAGTCCAACCCGGTAAATCTTTATAGATTGGCTCGTAGTTGTATAATTTTTCTGTTGAAGAAGTAAAGTAATCAATTATTTTTCCATCTTCAGTCTTATAATGGGTAACGATTTTCAGGTTTTCAATTCCTGTAAGAACATCTAATTTAGTGATCACCAAATTATTGATTCCGTTGATCATACAGGCATGTTTCAAAGAAACAAGATCTAACCACCCTGTTCTTCTCGGTCTTCCTGTCGTCGCTCCGAATTCACCACCGATCTGTCTGATGCTTTCTCCCAACTCATTGTCCAGTTCTGAAGGGAACGGTCCGTTTCCTACTCGTGTGCAATAGGCTTTAGCAACACCAATCAAGTTTTTAAGTGACGTTGGAGGTACCCCTGCACCTGTACAAACTCCTCCGGTAGATGGAGAAGATGAAGTAACGTACGGATATGTTCCAAAGTCGATATCCAGCATCAATGCCTGAGCACCTTCGAACAACACATTTTTACCGTCTCTGATCGCCTCATTTAATTCAAGTTCCGTATCTACGATTCTTTCCTGAAGCTGTTTCCCGATTTCCAGATATTCGTTGTAGATTTCTTCAACATCTAAAGTCGGTTTGTCATAGTATTTTTCAAAAAGAGAATTTTTAACTTTTAAGTTTTTCTCAATTTTATCTCTTAAAATTTCAGGATTCAAAAGGTCTACCATTCGGATTCCGATTCTCGCAATTTTATCTTCATAGCAAGGCCCGATTCCTTTTTTGGTGGTTCCGATCTGAGTTCCTCCGTGCTCTTCCTCACGGTAAGTATCCAAAAGAATGTGGTAAGGCATGATGACATGCGCTCTTCTGCTGATAAAAATGTGGTCTGTTCTCAAGCCTTTGCTTTCGATCTGGCTCACCTCTTTAATGAAAGATTTAGGATTCACCACTACTCCGTTGGCAATGATGCATTTTCCTTTACACTGCAAAACTCCTGAAGGAAGAAGGTGCAAAACAAATTTCTCTTCACCGACATATACCGTGTGACCAGCGTTGTCCCCACCTTGGAAACGTACAACGTAATCAGATTTTGCCGATAAAACATCCGTGATTTTTCCTTTACCCTCATCTCCATACTGAAGACCTACAACTACGTAAGTTGACATATTTTACTTTTATTTTAGATTCGTACAAAATTACTTTTAAAAAATTGGGTGGGCAAATTTGAGGGTAATTTTATTTTTTAGGTAAAAGAATAGCATAAAAAACGCTATAAAAACTGCTCTACTTTTATGATTAAAATTTTAATAATATACCAACAATTGGTATATTTGATTTTAAATTTACTGAAATGGCAAAAATACATCTATTTTATTGGGAGATTATTTTGAAAACTTCATCAGTCAGCAGATTAAATCAGGAAAATTCTCCAGTGCCAGTGAGGTAGTGAGAACTGCCTTAAGAATGTTTGAATATGAAGAGTCTAAAAAGACAGACCTGATCAATGAATTGAAGAGAGGTGAAGAATCAGGGTTTGTAGAAAATTTTGACCGTAATGAATTTCTTAAAAATCTTCAGCAAAAACATTCTTCCGACTAATGAAATATAAAATCAGTACGGAGGCGTCAAATGATTTGGAAAAAATCTGGCTGTATACTTTTTGAAACCTGGTCAAAACAGCAGCCAGACCATTATTTTGATCTGCTCATGAACGAAATTGAATATTTGTCTGAAAATCCAAAATCCGGAGAGAATTATAATGCAATCAGGAAGGGATATTTCAGGTCGAGAACAAAATCACATTTTATATTTTACAGAATTAATCTCAAGGATGAAGAAATTGAAATCATCAGAATTCTTCATCAGAGAATGGATCTTCCTTCAAAACTAAATGAATAATAGACCAGTCAAATACAGTTAATTTTCAGATGCTGTTCTTCATGGAATATCTGTTAATCAAAATTTCCGCACTTCTTACAAAAAAAATTATCACATCCGGACAGGTAATGATTGTACTCTTTGCAAAACACACCGCCAAAAATTTCTTCGAAATTTTCGCTACCCCTCCGAACGATGGGAATTCGAATGCATAAAAACTCACTGATTTCTTTTGAGAAACAAGTTTTGTAAACCTGACAGACCTCACAAAAAACTTTCATCAAAATTACGTAACTTTGCCGACTACTAAAAATTTTATGGAAAGTATACAAGTTCACGACAAAACTTTTGTTCCCTATTTAGAGGATACTGAAATTCAGAAAATCGTAAAAGCAACCGCTCTGAAGATCTATGAAGATTACAAGGACGAAGTTCCTGTTTTCATTGGTGTACTGAATGGAGTAATCATGTTTTTCTCTGACCTTCTTAAACATTATCCCGGAGAATGTGAAATCGCTTTCATCCAGATGAGTTCTTATGCAGGAACAGAATCTACAGGAATTGTTTACCAGAAAATGGAATTGACCAAAGACGTAAAAGACCGTCACATCATCCTGGTAGAAGATATTGTAGATACAGGAAATACGGTTGAAAGTTTATTTAAATATTTCAACGAAACACAACGTCCTAAATCTGTAAAAATCGCTTCATTCTTATTAAAGCCTGAAGTATACAAGAAAGATTTCAAACTGGATTATATCGGGAAAGAAATTCCAAACAAATTTGTTTTGGGTTATGGTCTTGACTACGATGAACTGGGAAGAAATCTTCCGAATTTATATCAGTTGGAAGAAGGAACGATCAACCATTAAACAGCTTTTAGCTTCTCAAAAGAAATAAATTTAATAATAACTAAATACAGCTGAAGGCAAGAAGCCAACCGCCTATTGCCACAAGCTCCTCAACGCTATGATAAACATTGTTCTGTTCGGCCCTCCAGGAAGTGGAAAAGGAACTCAAGCTCAAAATCTGATTGAGAAATTTAATTTAAAGCAGATCTCAACAGGTGATCTTTTCAGATTCAATATGAAAAATGACACTGAACTTGGAAAACTGGCAAAATCTTACATTGACAAAGGAGAACTGGTTCCTGACCAGGTAACGATTGATATGCTGATCGACGAATTGAGAAAACCGACTGATGCAGCAGGATTTATTTTCGACGGCTATCCAAGAACTGCAGTACAGACTGAAGCCCTGGAAAAAATCGTAAAAGAGGAATTGAATAATGACATTGATGTTTGCCTTTCACTGATCGTAGAAGATAAGATTTTGGTTGAAAGATTGTTGAAAAGAGGTGAAACAAGCGGAAGAACCGATGACAGCAATGTAGAGATCATTGAAAACAGGATCAAAGAATATTACACAAAAACTGCAGAAGTAGCAGAATTATATAAGCAGCAAGGTAAGTACGTTGAGATCAACGGTGTAGGGGAAATCAATGAGATTTCTGAAAAGCTTTTTGCTGAAGTAGAAAAAATTAGTTTATAGTTAATGGTTGATGGTTGATAGAAAAGTACACTACCATTAACCAACAACCGACAGCTGAAAACTAACAATTAAAGAATTATGTCAAATTTTGTAGATTACGTAAAGATTCATTGCAAAAGCGGTCATGGTGGTGCAGGTTCTGCCCATCTCCGCCGTGAAAAATATATTCCGAAAGGAGGTCCCGATGGAGGTGACGGTGGCCGCGGAGGCCACGTTATCATGAAGGGGAATTCACAGGAATGGACTTTACTTCCCCTTCGTTACACGCGTCACGTAAAAGCGGAACGTGGACAGAACGGAGCGAAAAACCAGTTAACCGGAGCGTACGGGGAAGATACTTACATTGAAGTTCCTGTAGGCACTATTGCTAAAAATGAGGAAGGTGAAATCGTAGGTGAAATCCTTGAACACGGTCAGGAAATCATCCTGATGGAGGGCGGTAAAGGCGGTAAAGGAAATGAGCACTTCAAATCCTCTACACACCAGACTCCCCGTTATGCACAACCAGGGATGGACGGACAGGAAGGTTACATCGTTTTCGAACTTAAAATCCTCGCAGATGTCGGTCTTGTAGGCTTCCCGAATGCAGGAAAATCTACTCTTTTAGCATCGGTTTCAGCAGCAAGACCAAAAATTGCCAATTATGCCTTTACGACTTTAACTCCCAACCTGGGAATCGTAGATTACAGAAATTACAAATCTTTTGTCATGGCAGATATTCCGGGAATCATCGAAGGAGCTGCTGAAGGAAAAGGTCTGGGACACAGATTCCTGAGACATATCGAAAGAAATTCAATCTTATTATTTTTGATTCCTGCAGATTCTGAACATCATTTTCAGGAGTTTAAAATCCTGGAGAATGAACTGAAAGAATATAATCCTGAGTTACTGGATAAAGATTTTGTCATTTCTGTTTCGAAAGCCGATCTATTGGATGACGAACTGAAAAAAGAAATTGCTGCAGAATTTCCGGAGCACAGAAAACCGTTATTCTTCTCAGGGGTTACCGGTGAAGGTCTGATGGAACTGAAAGATGCAATCTGGAAACAACTTCACGGATAAAAATAGTAATTGTGCTGTGAATTCCATTACAGCACAATTTTTCTTTATACTTCAGATGTTTACAGAAATAAACTTTTGTAAAAATGAAAAAAAACTTTTTTTTGTTCTTTCAATCACTATTTCGGGATTTATCAGTGTTCAGGATTCGAAACAGGATTCAGATTCAAATTTTAAATTTGGAGTAAAGCCGGATATAATCTCTCAGGTATGAAATTTTTTGACAATAAATTAGATTCAAAATCGTATTTCTTTACCGGGCTGATAGGTGAACAGCCTGTTTTTTCAAAAGTGGACATCCAGGCGGAGGTTTGTATACTCAGTTGGGTGGGACAGAATCTATGCCGCTGATGTCACTTGTCGGCAAAGACATGACCTATATGGGTACTGTAGATTTTAATTATCAGTTAAATCAAATTCAGGTTACGGTTTCAGTAAAATATCATTTTATCCCCAACTTTTCGGCATCTGCCGTTATGAATTTCGGATTTAATATTTCTGAGAAATTAAAAACTGACGGAATCGTCAACGGAGGTACTTCTCAGAACTATGACGGAATTAAAGGTCTCAATCTTTTTCCGTTTCTTGGATCAGAATATAAAATCAACGAGAGTTTTTTTGCAGACGTCCGGTATCATTTTAATTTTATTGAAATCAACAAAGAAGGCTTTCCTATAAAAGTAGGTTTTCTGCAAGCCGGTGTCGGTTACCTGTTTAATTAACATATAAAAGAAACTAACAAGATTTCTCTTTAATGGAACACTTATTGAGAGACTACGCTCAAATTTAAACAATGAAATATTTATTAAGTCTCTTCGCTGTTGTGGTACTATTCTCTTGCCAGACTCAGAAATCAGAATCAAAGTATTCAACCATAGAGTATGAAGCCGGGGCATGCTTCGGATTTTGCCCGATTTATAAAATGACCATTCAGGCAGACCGTACTGCAGTTCTGGAGGCTGAGCATTTTAATTTTTCAAAAGGAACTTCAAAAGACGAATTTTCAAAGGAAAGAGAGGGCACTTTCACAGCAACTATAAAGGAAGCAGATTATCAGAAACTTGCATCCCTGCTCAATGATCTTGATGTAAAAAACCTTAAGGATCAGTATGGAAGTCGTAATGTAAGTGATCTTCCTACTTCATATTTAAGGATAAAGCTTGCAGACGGAACGTCAAAAAACACAGAAGATTATGGAAAAAGAGGTTCTGAAAAACTGATGAAAGTGTACCAGTTTTTTGAAGAATTAAAGCAAAATCAGCAGTGGAACAAAGTAAAATAACAGCATTCCATTAATTTAGTCTATCTTTGCAGTATATTTCGCGGCATTCTCAGCCAGTAAAGTACTATTTTACTTAAAAATTCTGTTAAAAGTTTTTAGCAGATTTTGCTAAAAATGATGAAGTATACTGCTTCACCCGCACTATTTTAATACACAATTTTTATTTTGTTATTTACAGACTTAAACATTATCAAGCCCATTTTAGATGCGCTTCAAAAACAAGGTTATGAAAACCCTACCCCTATTCAGGAACAGGCAATCCCATCAATTTTAGAACACAGAGATGTATTGGGAACTGCACAGACAGGAACCGGAAAGACAGCAGCGTTCGCCATTCCCATCTTACAGAATCTTACCGAAAGGAAAGGACCGAAGAACAATCATATCAAAGCATTAATTCTAACTCCGACCAGAGAACTCGCTATACAGATTGAAGAAAGTTTCAATGCATACGGAAAAAACTTACCGCTTAGAAAATTAGTAGTTTTCGGTGGTGTAAAGCAAGGCAGCCAGGAAACAGCTTTAAGAAGAGGTGTTGATATTTTGGTTGCAACTCCGGGAAGATTATTGGATTTTATTGCTCAGGGCATTATCAGTTTAAAAAATCTTGAAATTTTTGTATTGGACGAAGCCGACCGAATGTTGGATATGGGCTTCGTACATGATGTAAAAAGAATCATTAAACTTTTGCCACCAAGAAGACAGACGCTTTTCTTCTCTGCAACAATGCCTACAGAAATTCAGAAGCTGGCAGATTCAATTTTAAATACGCCGATCAAAGTTTCTGTAACGCCTATTTCTTCGACAGCAGAGACCATCAAACAGTCTGTTTATTTTGTTGATAAGGACAATAAGCTTGATTTGCTGACTCACATCTTACAGAATGATATTTCAGGATCTGTTCTGGTATTTTCAAGAACCAAGCACGGAGCTGATAAGATTGCAAGAAAATTACAGTCGGGGAATATTTCTGCAGAAGCGATCCACGGGAACAAATCCCAGAATGCAAGACAGAATGCCTTAAATAATTTTAAGTCCGGAAGAACACGTATTCTGGTTGCGACAGACATCGCAGCAAGAGGAATTGATATCGACGAACTGAAGTATGTTGTCAATTACGAACTTTCAGACGTTGCAGAAACGTACGTTCACAGAATCGGAAGAACAGGAAGAGCAGGATCAGAAGGATCTTCGATCTCTTTTGTAGACGGACTTGATCTGCTGAACCTGAAAGATACGGAGAAACTGATCGGAATGAAAATTCCTGTTGAAAAAAATCATCCTTTTCACACCGATAATCTTGTAGTGGAAAAAAGAGATTCCAACAACAAACCATTCACTCCGAGACCTAAACCTTCGGGACAGCAAAAATCTGATCACAGTAAGAAGCCCAAAAACAAGAGCAACTTTTTCAGAAATAAATAAAAAATCAATGCCTTCCGGACCGGAAGGCATTTTTTGATTTAGTAATCTATATTTTTCCGAAGAGCAGTCTGGCATTTTCACTGGTAATTCTATCAATCTCAGCAAAATCTTTATTATAAATATTCACCAATTTACCTGCCACCAGATCCAGATATGAACTTTCATTTCTTTTTCCTCTGTGGGGAACCGGCGCAAGGTACGGTGAATCTGTTTCCAGAACGATTTTATCTAACGGGATCTCATTTAAGAACTGGTCGATCTTACCGTTTTTAAAGGTCACTACCCCACCAATCCCTAATATAAAATTTAAACCGATCGCATGGTGTGCCTGTTCAAGATTACCGGAAAAGCAATGGAAGATTCCTCTCAATTTCGGATGTTTCTTTCTTTCAAGGACTTCAAAAGTTTCGTCAAAGCTTTCTCTGGTATGAATGACGATCGGCAGGTCTTTTTCTATGGCCCAGTCAATCTGCTGTTCAAAAGCTTTCACCTGAATTTCTAAAGTCGACTGATCCCAGTACAGATCAATGCCTATTTCTCCGATGGCAGGAAATTCCCTTTCATCCAGGTACTTCTTTACTGTTTCCAGTTCTTTTTCCCATGATTCCGGTTTTACATAGCAGGGATGAAGCCCCATCATTGAAAAAACATGCTTAGGGTATTCACTTTCCAGCTGAAGCATCTTTTCATGAGACCCGGAATCAATGGCAGGAAGATAAAATGAGGTAATTCCTTTATCCAAAGCTCTCTGAATGGCTTCTTTTCTGTCTTTATCAAATTCCTCAGAATATAAATGGGTATGTGTGTCAATCATTCTTATTAAATTTTAATAGATCTTCATAAGGATTTTCAAGATTGAGCAGCATTCCGAATGCCGGCTCAGTTTTGATTCCTTTTTTCTTTAATTCTATTATTTCCTGTTTAAATTCTTTTCCTTTCTGATCTAATATTTTATATTCTGCAATCATGTGCAGATATGCATTTTGTTGGGTTGTGGGTATATTCTGTCCGAAAATCTCTATGGGAAACTCTTCCAGCATAAAGTTTATAATAATAGATTTTTCGCCATTGATAACCTGATATTCTATCTTGATATCCTTCCCGGAAGGAACCATTTTACTCAATGTACTACGATCCGGAAAATCTTTCTCAAATTCAAGATCCACCTCGCAGATAATATCAAGATCACTTCCTTCAATATCAATTCCGATGGGAATGGTTCCGGCTAAAATAGGAGAATAGCATTCCAGAATCTGGAAGATTTTATGTTTTTTCAGAACCTCATAAGCCCTTTTCTGTCTTTCATTCCCGTTTGTCAGATAATCAATTTCAGTAAAGTCAGTCATTTAAATCAGAATATCCTGTGTTTGGTTTTCTTTTGTTGAATTTCAATTCTCTGATTCAGTTTTTCTCTGAATTCTATATATTTCGGATCTTTTTCATCATCAGATCTATGTTCCAAAGCTTTATTAATTTTAAAATTCTCTTTCATAAAATCTCCGGTTTCAGCTGAAAAATAAGCACTGCCAAATTTTTCAAAGATGTATTGAACAGCCTGAGCATTGGGGTGAATCATGTCTTCTTTGTAAAAACGGTAATCACGGAGATCATCCATCAAAATCTCATACACCGGAAGGTAGTAACAGTTTTCAATTTCTGGGATTGTCTCATGAATTGCTGTAATCAATTTTGATTTGCTTAACTGATTTTCAATCATTCCGTCTTTTGTATGACGAACAGGAGATACGGTAAAAAGGATTTGTAAATCATCTTTACAGATATCTTTTAAATTTAAAATGCTGTCGTAGATAGAATCTGTAAGTTCCTGATGGGATAATAACCTCTTTTCAAAAAACTTCTGCGGGATCTTATGACAGTTCGCAACCAGCTTTCCTTTTGGTTTAAATTCATAAATAAATGATGTTCCGTACGTGATAATCACCCAATTTGAATCCTGCAGAAACTGATTTCCTTCAACAATTTTCTGATTGATCCGATCGAGGGTCTGATGAATAAACCGGGTATCAAAACTTGAATGATGGTCCAGCGAAATAAATTCACCATTAAAAGTAATCAGTTCTTCCTCCTGATAAAACTCCGAATCATGAAGCCTTTTGATGGCATGATTAGTGGAAAAGGGATTAAATAACGTACCAAAAGGATTATTAACAGACTGCAGCTGCCCCTGCTGAAACAGTCCAGTCATTTCGGAAGCAAAACACGAACCTATTGAAAATATTTTATCTTCAATTTCGATCTTTTTCTCAGAATCTGTAATATCTACTTCTGTCCGGAATTTCATTTTATTTAATTTGAAAATAAAACAATCTGAAAATCTGAAAATGAAAAAACTGAATTAATACTAATTTTCAAATTTTTCCCATTTTCAAATTCTCAAATCAGCGCATTAGCTTTCTCTTCTTAAAAGATAGTTCGCCAATTCAGCAAACGGCTTTTTCTTTTCTTCAGGAATATCTATTTTTGAAAGGTAACTTTGTCCGATTTCATTATGTTTTTCGATCAGGCGCAAGGCTTTCTCATCTACTTTTGTTCTTCTGAAAATCTTTTCAACACCGTAGACCTTATCAATGTTATCCGTTTTTTTAGAATACCAGTGATCCAGTTCTTTTTTCTCTTCTTCTGTACCATGTTCCTTGGCCAGAAGATAAAGAACTGTTTTTTTGTTTTCATAAATATCACCGGCATGTTTTTTACCAAACTGAGCCTGGTCCCCGAATACATCCAGATAATCATCCATGATCTGAAAAGCGATTCCGATGTGTTTACCAAAATTAAAAATAGCTTTGGCATCTTTGAACTGGGCTTTAGCGATCAGTGCACCGATCTCAAATGAAGATGCGCTCAGAACCCCGGTCTTGTAAGTAATCATTCTGATATAATCATCAAAAGTTACATCTGCCTGAGTTTCAAAATTGATATCGTACTGCTGTCCTTCGCAAAGCAATAATCCGGTATGGGTGAAAATTCTGATGCATGCTTTGAAAACCTCCGGTTCAAGGTCTTCAAAAAACTTATATGCTTTCAGCATCAGTCCGTCCCCGGAAAGAATTCCTACATTGATACCGTGTAAAGTATGAATCGTCGGTTTGTTTCTTCTCAAAGGTGCTTCATCCATAATATCATCATGGATCAGCGTAAAATTATGGAAAAACTCAATCGCCAAAGCAGGCTTGATCGCCTGTTTCATATCACCACCGAATAAATCACACGCCATCAACACCATGATCGGACGAAGGCGTTTGCCACCATGCGAGATGATGTAATTCATAGGGTCATACAATTCTGTAGGCTTGTCTTTGAACGTATATTTAGTAATGGCATCAGCAACAATCTGTTGGTAGGTGTCTAAGAATTCCATAAAAGTTTAATATTTTAAACAAAAATACGATTTTTCAGGGGGTTATAAAACAAAAATCTGTCCCATGATCAGGACAGATTTTTTACAATTGCAGCATTAATCCAAATAATTGTTTTTCTGTTTTCTATTTTCTGCAACTTTATCTTTAAACTTTTTACTTAAAGGATTTTTTGATAATTTCTGCAATTCAGCAACCGGATTATCATTGACTTCTTTTCTTTTCCTTACAAAATCATCTTTAGTTGTCCTGATTACTTGATGTATTGGTTTGATTTCATCTTTTAATCTCTGTATTGAGAGAATTGATATCACAAAAAAGGTTTTGGTATCATAGACCTCCAACACTAAACCGGGTAACCCTTTGAATGTATAAGGACCTTCAGAAATAGGAATTTCTTTTGTAAACCAAGCTACATATCTTCTCTTATTATATTCTCCTGATGCCTTCTGACAGGTGTAGCCTGCTATCTGCTTCGTTTCTTTTCCGATCTTCCAGATAACCTTTTCATTTACAGGATATGCATACTGATCTTTAACAATCTTATCAAAAATAAGCAGTTCATTATCATTCTTATATACTTCATGCGATAAATTCACTCTCGGTATCTTAGAAAAATCGATAACCAATTGTCCTTTACTCTGTGCACCCTGAATACTTTTTTTTATGGATTCATTTCTCAGAGAGTCCGTTTTTCTCTTCTGTTCGCTTTTGTATAGTGAAATATTTTTTCCAATTTGCAGAGCCATGATTTCATTTGTTTTACTTTCTTTATTCAAAGTATCTCTAAGAAATTCAACCTGGTATCTGCAGACAATGTCAGCAACGGATCCACTTACATTCTTTTGAGCGTAAGAAAGCAAAGTTGAAAGTACAAATATAACAGCTGTGACCTTTTTCATCTGATTAACAAAGTTCATGATCCCACGCATCCCAGATATCCATGATATCACATTCAATTTCATCATAATAATCACAATAAGTATCATCGATTCTCTCACCGCACGATAAAACATACGCAACAGGGTGGCAATTATCCGACATTGATTTTTTTACCTCTTGTGAAGCGTCTGTAGGATTATCATGATATACAGGACCGTCTTTTTTTCTGCCCGTTCACTTATTGCAGCACTCACCAAACCGTTAAACCCAATGGCTGCTGTTAAAAGTATTTTTTTCATTTTAATTTAATTACTATTTTCTACATCAAAAGTATTTTGCAAAAACTCTTTCAAAATGGAAAACATGTTTATTCGTTAAGTAAGATCAATGTCACTTTGCGCATTTAACTGAAGCTGAAAATGCCGGAATAATTGAATTTTCGGATAAAGCATTTTCTTCAAATGGTTTTAAATCCCATAAATTATATGTCGATTTTCTAACAAACATTTTACCTTGAATACTGTCATCCTTTACATTCAAATAGATTTTATTTGTAAATTGGTTACTTTTAGTATATAAATTCTCAACCCAGATAACAGACACATAAAAAGCACTTTCAATGATGATTTTCTCATTGATTTTAACGGAATTGGTCTTTTTTAAACTGTTCACAGGAACTACATAACTATTCGAATTCAGTCTTGCTCCCACTCCGCTGCGATTTTCTTCATAGATATCTAAAATTAGATATCCCTTATCATGTAGAGACTTTTTAAATTGAATCTTAATATCTTCCAGTTTACACAGATCAAAAGGATGTATAATCCTGATTGCAAACTCTTTGTTACTGTCTATAACAATAGTCTTTTTGCTTTTTTGAAACCCAATTGAAGTATCAACACTAAAATTATCTCTGCTAACTTCTATTTCATTGATATCTTTAAAATCCGGTTTTAATTTTATTATATCATCTATCAATGAAACATTTCTGTCTTGATAACCATTTGCCCTGATCATAAACTCATCAGGTTTTTCATCGAAAAAGTATTTTCCCAAAGAATCAGTAATCAATAACTTATTTTTTAAATAGATTTTTGCGTGCGCAACTGGTTTATTATCAATGCTGTCAACAATTATTATTTCCTGTCCATAACCGAATGATAAAAATAGCAGGGAAAGAAATATGATTATTTGTCTCATGTGGGAATATTAAAAAAGGACTTTCGGATCTATAACAGAAATCTTAAAATCTAAGAATTTGGAACAAGAACTCTTAACAGGAAATCCATTCCCCGGTTGCCTCATGTTGTACTCTGATCCAAAAGATGTAAACATCTTCATAAACAGGTCTTTCATAATGTCCGTGAGAAGTCTCCAGACAAGGACCAAAACCTTCGCCAAGGCCGAAACCTTTTGCTTCAATTTTTGATGGAACTAATGTAAAAATAAAGGTAAGTACCAACAGAAAAGAAAGTAATGATAATTGAAGTGATTTTTTCATCTTTTGTAAAATTTGAAATTAAAAATATCCGCATTCATTTACAGTATCCTGCAAAAACTCTTACCAAAAATGAAAATTTATTATTGAACATACAATTCCAAAAGGAATAGAACATCATTTTATATGGAATAAAATTTCATGAAAAAAAAATTATATTTGTGACAGTAAACACAAAATCATGAATGAAAATTTCAGTTTCAAAATTAAAAAACTGAGAGAATTAAAAGGCATCTCACAGGAGAGTTTGGCTTTCAGTTTAGAAATTTCGCAGAGCTATCTCAGCAAAATAGAAAATGGATTGGTGGAAAAAATAGATTTTAATCTTTTACAAAAAATTTCAACAGTTTTCAAAATAGATCTAAAGCATCTCTTAGATCACAAAAGTAAGGAAGAGATAGGGATCCATACTATTTCAGACTGTCTTCTGGAAATTATTCTTCAGAACCAGGCACAGATCAATCAACTGATGCAGAAACAAAATCAGTTAATTTCTAAACTGATATCTGACGAGAATGTACCATAAAAAAAACTTTGCCTGTTGAGACAAAGTTTAGTGATATAATCTATTTCTTTTTATTAAGTAAGGTAGGTTACAGCAAGATAAGTCAGTGCTGCAACAATTGCTGAAATTGGAATGGTTAAAACCCAAGCCCAAAGAAGACTTACAGTGATTCCCCAACGTACAGCTGATACTCTTTTGGTAAGACCTACGCCGATGATTGAACCGGTAATCGTATGGGTTGTAGAAACCGGAATACCAAAGTGATCGGTAATGAATAGGGTGATTGCACCGGCAGTTTCAGCACTAACTCCTTCCAGTGGAGTTACTTTCGTTATCTTAGTTCCCATTGTTTTAATGATCTTCCAACCACCACTCATCGTTCCTAAAGCAATTGCAACGAATGAAACCAATGGCACCCACATATAATGCTGTGCAAAATAATTAAAACGCTCAGCAGATTCGATGTTTACATAAACAGGATCCTGAAGCATATTGACATGGTAGTAGATAATTGCCGCTCCGATGATCCCCATTACTTTCTGCGCATCATTCAAACCGTGCCCTAAACTGAACAGGGCTGAAGACACCAGCTGCAATCTTTTGAAAGATTTATCAGCCTTATGCGGATTTGACTTTTTATAAAGATGAACGATGATCAGGGTAATGATGATGGATATCACCATTCCGATAATCGGTGCAAGGAATATAAACAGGAAGATTGGAATTACTTTACTGAATTTCACCACATCCTGACTAGCAACTTTTATAACGGTCTGTTTTAAGGTATCCCATATTCCGAGATCAGGAGTTGCAGCAACGACCTCCCGGTAATCCATCAAAAAAGCATGCATCAGGGCTGCTCCCAGGAAACCGCCGATCAGCGTGTGAGATGATGAGGATGGGATCCCAAACCACCATGTGAGAAGGTTCCAGGCGATCGCAGCGATCAGTCCGGAAAAAATAACTTCAAGAGTAATAAAATTTTCGTTAACGGTCTTCGCAATCGTATTACCGATTTTGAACTCACCGATGATGTATGCTGCAATAAAGAAAGCTGCAAAATTCCAGAGCGCTGCCCAAAGCACGGCCTGAAACGGAGTCAGAACTTTTGTAGAAACAATCGTCGCAATAGAATTGGCAGCATCATGAAAACCATTAATATAATCGAAGATTAAAGCCAAAGCAATAATAACCGTAAGTAAAATAGGAAATTCCATTTTTTGTTATGTATTGTTTTTTAAGCGTATTTAATCATGATATTCTCAATCGTATTGGCAACATCTTCTGCTTTGTCGGTTACGATCTCAAGATAATTAAGAACTGATGATATTTTGATGATATTGATGGCATCATTTGTTTCAAAAAGCTCAACCATTGAGTTCGAAAGAAGATCATCAGCAATATTTTCGATAGAATTTACTTTGATACAAGCTTCTTTTACCTGTTCCATGTTTTTAAAACCTTTCAGGTTCTTCATGGCATTCTGAATTTCAAGACAAGCTTTGTGAATGAGTAATGAGAAGTCTGCATAAGCCTTCATCATCGGAGATTTGTATAAGAAAATATATTTTGTAGAAGCGTAAATATAGTCTGCAATATCATCTAAACCTGTTGCGAGTGTATGAATATCTTCACGGTCGAACGGTGTGATGAAGTTTTTTCCCAATTCAATAAAGATCTCATGAGTAAGCTCGTCATTTTTATGCTCATAGTCGCTCATCAGTTTTAACATTGCGTCATCGTTCAGATCAAAATCTTTCACTCCGTTGTTAAAATCATTAGACATTGCAACTAAATTCTCTGTTACCTTTTCGAAAAGCACAAAGAAAATTTTATCTTTTGGCTGAAATGCGTGGAAAATATTACCAATTGCCATTTGTAAATTGTATTTAATTTATTCGTGTGCAAATTTCCTAAAAAAGGACCTTAACAAAAAGCATCCGGCATTAATTTTTGTTAACATTACCGTAATATTTATTCTTATTAAAAACCGGCAATCGCAGCCACTTTACATTCGGTTAAAAATCAACAACTTATTTAGAATCGGTTATAAGAAGTATTCTAAATAATCCATAAAAAAAGCCGGCAAAAAATGCCGGCTTATCCTATATTTTAGAGTTCAGATCAGTTAGCCTCTTCAGCTCTCATATCTTTACCTTTAAATTTCATTGACTGGATATTTCCTAAAAGCTCGTTGCTGTAAGACTTTTCCACTTCAAAGAAAGAGAATTTCTCCAGAATCTCAATGTTTCCGATTTCTGCTCTCTTGCTTCCTTTGCTTGAGGTAGCTTTGTTGATGATTTCCAATACATCCAGTTTTTTTAACTGGTCTTTCTTACCAAGGTTGAAGAAAAACCGGGTCATATTTTCATCTCTCTGTCTTGGCTTACCGCCACGATCTCCTCTTCTTTCACCTCTGTCGCTACGTTCTCCCCTGTCACGGTCTCTTCCTCTGTCACGATCTCTTCCGCCTCTGCTGTCTCTGTCTCTTCCACCTCTGTCATCATCCCTGTTGTTGAACTTCTGATCAACAAGATCCTGCTTATCTTTGTAATACAAAGCAAAATCTTTCAACTGGAACTGCAGCAACTGGATAACCAATTCTTCTTTAGTGAAATTACTTAAATCCGGAACAAGACTCTGATCAAATTCAAAGATATTTTCGTGTTCAGTCATTAATTTTTCAAAAACTCCTTTTACCTGAGCAGAAATCACTTCGTCTCCTGTAGGAATTTTTTTCTCAACGATATCGATTTTTGTTGTCGATTTAATCTGCTTCAGCTTTCTGCTTTCTTCAGGTTTGATAAGAGACATAGAGATCCCGTCTTTACCTGCTCTACCTGTTCTTCCGCTTCTGTGTACAAAAACTTCAGGATCATCAGGTAAAGAGAAATGGATTACGTGCGTCAATGAATCCACATCCAAACCTCTTGCTGCAACATCTGTCGCTACAAGGATATCGATATTTTTCAATCTGAATTTCTTCATTACCGTATCTCTCTGCGCCTGAGAAAGATCACCATGAAGAGCATCAGCACCATAACCGTTCTGCATTAAAAAGTCTGCTACCTCCTGAGTTTCCATTCTTGTTCTACAGAAAATAATAGAATACTGATTCGGGTTTGCATCAATTAATCTTTTCAGAGCCTCTTTTTTGTTACGGTATCCTACCACATAAAATTCATGTTTGATGTTCTTTTTAACTTCGTTAATAGAACCCACAGAAATACGGTGTGGAGTTGTAAGGTAACTTTTAGAGATTCTTTCAACTTCTTTGCTCATCGTTGCCGAGAACAGGAAAGTCTGTTTTGTTTCAGGTGTTTCTCTCAAAATTGTTTCCAATTCGTCTTTGAAACCCATCGACAGCATCTCATCTGCTTCATCTAAAACCAACCAGTGGATTTCAGAGAAGTCAAGAGCTTTTCTGTTGATCAAATCGATCACCCTTCCCGGAGTACCCACAATTACCTGTGGCTTGTCTCTCAAAGAACGCATTTGATCCGTAATACTGCTTCCACCATAAACTGCTGTAGTTTTGATGTTTTTCATGTACTTCGAATAGTTGTTAATGTCTTTTGAAATCTGTAGACATAGTTCTCGTGTCGGGCAAAGCACCAAAAATTGGATTTTGCGACTCGTATCGTCAATCATGTCCAAAATCGGAAGCGAAAACGCTGCTGTTTTGCCTGTCCCTGTCTGCGCAAGTGCGATTAGATCGCGAATATCTGATTGAATAAAAGGGATAGTCTGTTTTTGGATTTCTGTCGGGCTTTCGTAACCCAGTTCGCCAATGGCCTTAAGGATATCAGGACTTAAATTGGTCTCCGTAAATAAATTCATTAATTAATATAAAATTTTTGCAAAGATACAACTAATTATTGGATAACTCTTTATATAATATTAACGAATTGATAATTTTGATTTGGAAAACCCCAAGTATTTTTAAATTTATGCAAAAAATGGGCAAAAATTTTATTTTAAATTTAAGAAACTCTCAAGTCCATTTTGTTTTATCGATTTATTTGAATTTTTCATTATTATTTATGAATCTTTAAAACCCCGTATAAATTTTGGGTAACCCCTGGTTTTAGCTAAATTTGACTAAAATAATGATTATGGCTGTTATACTCTCCCAAAGAATATTCGGATACCTCAAAAAGCTGAAAGAAAACAACAACCGTGAATGGTTTAATGATCAAAAAAATCTTTTTATTGAAGTACAACAGGAGTTCGAAACATTCGTTGAAGATCTTATTCTGGAGCTTGGAAAATCTGATGACAAAGCAGCAAAACTTAATGCGAAGAAATCTCTGCTCAGGATTTACCGTGATATAAGATTTTCAAAAGATAAAACACCTTATAAAACCTACTTTGGCGCATCTCTCGGGATGGGAAAGAGCAACGAAAAATCAGGTCACTACCTTCATATCGAGCCTGGAAAATCATTTATCGCAAGTGGTATTTACCTTCCGGAAGCTCCTGTTTTAAAAGAAATCAGAAAAGAAATTTCAGTTTTTAAAGATGAATTCCTGAAAGCAGTTGAGCATAAAGATTTCAAAAAATACTACGGAGAATTAGACCGTGAACATTCCCTCAAAAAAATCCCGCAAGGTTTTGAAAAAGAAGATCCAATGGCTGAATATCTCAGACTTAAAAGTTTTGTAGGAGTGCATCATCTTACCAACAAAGACCTTACGGATAAAAATACCATTGGAAATCTGACCGCCATAATGAAATCTGCAAAACCTCTGAATGATTTTTTAAATGCACCATTTTCAAATACTTCTGAGTAAAAGGCAAATTTAACCTCATTGAATACTCTTAAGGTCAACAGGTTACAATTTCATTAATTTAACATCATTTTAACATTTTTTATTACCTTTGTCGGTCGTCATAAAAAAGAAAGCAATGTCTTTATACCAACAGCTCGCAGAAAAACTACAGTACATCAGTCCTGGTTTTTATAAACAGAGGTATTTTAAAAATTTAAAAAATCTCACAAAATCAAATTTTTCAGCGCGTAATGTAGAACCAGAGCTGGTCTGGATCAAAGAGTATTTACAAAATGACGCTGTAATTTTAGATATTGGAGCCAACGTCGGGACTTTTCTTTACCAGTTTGAGAACAAGCTCAGCCATCAGAATATTTATGCTTTCGAGCCTAACAAGAAACTTAATACCAGACTGAAAAGGCTTTTTCCTTCCATGAATATTTCTTCCGCTGCACTTTCTGACGAAAATACAACCGCTCAATTTAAGGTTCCGGTTATCAAAGGAAAAATGGTGGCTTCAAGAGGTACACTGAACACTTCTTACAAAGAAAAAGACGAAGAAAATTCCTACACAGAAACCGTAGAAGTGGTAAAACTGGATGATTGGATACAATCTAAAAATATCAAAAAAATTGATTTTATCAAAATCGATGTTGAAGGAAATGAAATAAAAACACTTTTTGGCGGAAAAAATACGATCCGGCAATTTAAACCGACCTTAATGGTTGAGATGGAACAGAGACATCATCAACAGCCTATCTGGGATGAGATTTCAGAAGTGGAAAGCTGGGGCTTTCAGGCCCACTATCTTAACAGGATAAGTTTTACAACCGAAAAACTGACCGAAGAGATCCTTACTAAAAATACGGCTGACGAAAAAAATAAAACCGACTACATCAACAATATTATCTTTCTCCCTAAAAATCACTAAAAACGTTGTATGAGTGTAGTTGCAAGACAGGGATTTAAATATTCCATCATTGGATATTTTGGTTTTTTAATCGGAACCATTTCCGCCATATTTATCTTTCCGAATGATTTTGAATTTTATGGGAAACTGAGATATATTTTACCCACTGCCGAAATGCTGGTTCCTTTTGTCGTACTGGGAATTTCTTATTCCAATGTCAAATTTTTTCACAAAGTGGAAAAAGACGGTAAAAAACAGAATATGCTTTCACTTTCCCTTCTTGCTATTTTTGTAAATTTCTGCATATTCTCCCTTGTTTTTTTTATCATTCCATCTGTTTTTCCTGCTTTTAAAAATACTGAAGCCTGGAAAATAAAAGAGGTCATTCTTCCGATGATCCTGCTGCTTTCGTTCTGTGCAGTCTTTAACAAATACACCTCCAACTACAAAAGAATTGTCGTATCCAATATTTTTGACAATTTATTTCCGAAAATAGCAAATCTTGGAGCTTTCTCACTTGTCTTTTATTTTGCTTTATCACAACAGACTGCATTTGCCTTTTTCTTTGGAATGTTTGCCCTCATGCTCACGGGTTATATTTATTACACCAACAGGTTAGAAAAAATCAGGTTTGACATAAGTACAGACTATTTTAAAAAAGACAGTTTCTGGAAAGAGTTCTCTTCCTACAGTTTTTTTGGATTCTTAGGAACATTCGGAAACTATTTAGCCATCAACAGTTTCATGATCGGAGAATTTCTCGGAATGGAGGAAAACGGAATTTATTCTGTTTTGTATGCCCTGATCTCTTTGATTTCGATTCCACAGCTTGGCTTATTCAATATTTCAGCACCCATCATCAGCAAAAATCTTGCAGAAGGAGATATGGAAGAGCTCGACAGATTTCATAAAAAAACTTCGTTAACATTATATTTCCTCGGAGCAGTGCTTTTTTCCTGTATTATGGTCGGCTTTCCATTCTTAACGCATTTTATGCCTAAAAACGGACTTCAGCTTCAGGAATATACTCCGGTCATCTGGATATGGGGCTCTGCAGTACTGCTGGATCTGGCTACAGGTTTTAACGGAAATATTATTTCTCTCTCAAAGTATTACCGTTTCAATATCATCGTCATGCTTTTACTGGCAGGACTGACCATAAGTTTAAATCTGTATTTCATTAACCATACGGAACTGAAACTGATTGGAATTGCTTTATCAACAGCAATTTCACTGACTGCCTACAATGTTATTAAAATCATTTTTAATTATATAATGTTTAAAGTATCCCCTTTAAGTATTGAGATGATTTTTGTATCTATAATCTGTACTTTAGCCATTACAGTAGCCATTGTATTACCGAATTTCAACAACCAGTTTATCAACCTTATTTACAAACCTGCTGTAGTTTTGGTATTGATCTTTATTGGAAATCATTTTACCAGAATCTTCCCTGTTGAGGACTATCTGAATATGAAATTCATTAAAAGTGTTCTGAAATTTAAATAGAAATCAACTGATTTAAAAGCATTTCTGCATCTTTCTGAATTTTCTCCCGATTGAAATCGTTCTGAAAATCGTATTGAAAATTTTTAAGTCTCAGAAACTGACCAATCACATTATCTTCTTCCGGAATGATGAAGTCGAGATCAGATGAATAATCTGGAGGAAAAACGGCCGGCTTTCCAAATTTGACGGCATCCCCTAAATTTCCGGTCATTTTCGTTTTTCCGTAAATTTCTTTATTACTGAAAAATTCTGTTTCCTGTTGAATAGGACACCATAATACGTCTGCTTTTTTCATCCAGTCGTTGAAAATTTCTGGAGATACTCTTTCCTTAAAATATTTTATGCTGATGTTTTCAGGAAGTACTTTCAGCAGGTGTTCCGCATGTGTCAGCTCCTGTCCTTTAATTTTGCCTAATAAAACAAAAGTGAGTTCGTGTGATGTATGCATGTTTCGAATGGTTTTGAAAACATGCTGATAATCTCTCCTTTTTTGGGATACTCCGCCCGGAATTACTACTGTTAAATGTTTGTTTTCGGTTTTCGACAGTGATTTTGTATAAAAAAGCGGTAAAAAACGATTTTTTCCTGTTGATAATTCTTTATCAAGAACAAGGTGGTATTTTGATGTTGAATAAGTCTTTTTCACATCTGACAGTCCTTCTTTCCACAACAGTTTAAGCCTGTAAATCAAGTCATCCCTAAATACATTTTTAATTAAACTAAGCTTTGAAATTTTTGAAAAATTCAGGTTATGGATAATTACCGCAGTTTTGTACTTTCGGGTGACTGTCAGGAAAGTATTAAAATACCGGTGCACTGTTCCGATGATCACCAGATCATATTTTTTAGCCGACAACTGATCTAAAATCATGGAAGAATCTGAAAGATAAACAGATTCATTATTTAGCTGTATCTGGTTTTTAATTTTTTCGGAAAAATAATAATCTACAGAAAACTCTTTGGAATCATCCATTAAATCAATAAAATCCTGCGCAATTTCTGCGTGGGTGTCTATTTCTATGTAGGCTATTTTTCTCAACAAATTATTTTCTATTTTTGGCTAAAGCCGATTGAATGATTATTTTTGTATAACCAGCCAAAAGCCCGCTCTTTCAATATCTGAATTTTATAAAGTTTTAAAACCTCTGAGGTTTAATAGATTATTTTTTAAATTTTCAGCCATTTCTTTTTCAATTCTTTCCAACGCTGATTTTTGATTATTTTTTGTTCATCTTTCGAAATCTTCAGCTCCAGATTTTGAGATTTGCATTTTTCGTAAGCTTTGACAATCTGAAACAGAAATGGAGGGGATTTTATTTTCATGGCTTCTTTAGCGGCCGCAACATAGGTCAGAAATCGGTTTAATCCTAAAAAATAAAAATATCTGCCATAATAATCTGCAGGTTTTATCGTATAGTCAGCTCCTTTTACCTTGACTAATTTGACCTGTAATTCCTGCAAAACCACTTCTTCCCAGCCAAGATGTTTAAGCAAAATTGAATCAATGTTATCCCAGCCTAAAGTTTCCCTTAAACCACCTATAGCTTCAAAACATTCTTTTCGGTAAGCTTTCATAGGACCGCGAACATGGTGTTTGTTAGAGTTGCCTTCATACACCCAATCTCCATTTTTTTCAACATATAATAAACCGCCAACCAAGCCGTATTTTGGATGATCAGCAAAGGCTTTTTCTATTTCGGACAAATAATTTTCATTTAAAATAATATCGGCATCAAACTTACAGATGATATCGTAATTATTGATGTTTTGAGTTTTCAAACCTTTTTTAAAAGCATTTACCACCTTTGAACCCGGCTGATGAGCAGACTTCTCCAAATCAACTGTTTCAAAACGAGAATCTGCATCTGTATATTCTTTAATAACTTCAAATGTTCTATCGGTAGAACCATCGTTCACAATGACCACTTTAAAATCTTTAAAACTCTGTTTTTGTAAAGAATCTAAGGTGAGCGGAAGATTATCCTGTTCGTTGTGCGCGGGGATGATGATTAAAAATTTCAAATCTAATATTGAATTATCCTGTTATGAAAATATTGATTAATGGAAATTACTCATAACCAATTACATATTACCCATTATTTATTGTGCGGTTTCAGCATATTTCTGGGATCCAGAATTTCATCCAACTGTTCCTGAGAAAGAAGATTTTTTTCCAACACCAGATTATAAACACTCTTTCCTGTAGCCAGCGCTTCTTTGGCAATCTGTGTAGACTGCTTATACCCGATATAAGGATTTAATGCAGTAACTATACCGATGCTGTGTTTTACCATGTTGAGACAGACTTCTCTGTTAGCGGTAATTCCCACAATACATTTTTCCCGAAGAGTATCCAGCGCATTGCACAGAAAATGAATATTTTCCATGATAGCATGAGACAGAACGGGTTCCATTACATTTAACTGTAACTGTCCGGCTTCGGCAGCAAAGGTTACGGTCAGATCATTCCCTATTACTTTAAAGCATACCTGATTGACCACTTCAGGAATTACAGGATTTACTTTCCCGGGCATAATAGATGATCCCGGCTGCATAGGAGGTAAATTTATTTCAGACAAACCTGCTCTTGGTCCTGAAGACAGCAACCTGAGGTCATTACAGATTTTTGAGAGTTTTAATGCAAGACGTTTCATTGCTGAAGAGTAGATTACGTAAGAACCTGTATCCGGAGTAGCCTCAACTAAATCAGGGGCAGAAATTACAGGATATCCTGTAATTTCTGCTAAATTTTTCGCGCAGAGTACTGCATATCCTACCGGTGCATTAATTCCTGTTCCGATAGCAGTTGCTCCCATATTTACTTCAACAAACAGATCAGCGTTGCTGTTCAGCTTTGAAATATCTTCTTCAAGAGTGGCAGCAAATGCTTCAAACTCCTGTCCCATTGTCATCGGGACAGCGTCCTGCAGCTGCGTACGCCCCATTTTGATAACATCCTGAAATTCCTGCCCTTTTGCACGGAAAGCTTCAACAATTTTTTTCAGTTTTTCAACTAACGTTTCATTCATCTGCAGCAATCCCATTTTAATTGCGGTAGGATAGGCATCGTTAGTGGACTGTGACAGATTGATATGGTCATTGGGAGAACAGAATTCATACTGCCCTTTATTCTTTCCTAATTTTTCCAAAACCCTGTTGGCAATGACTTCATTGGCATTCATGTTGATCGAGGTTCCTGCCCCGCCCTGGATCATATCAACAGGAAACTCACTGTGAAATAATCCACCGATCAGTTCATCACATACCTCCGAAATTTTAAAATATAAATCCTGATCTAACAGACCTAATTCATAATTGGTCTTCGCTGCCGCTTTCTTTACGAAAGCCAGACCTTTAATAAATTCATGATAGGATGAAAGAAGCTGACCTGAAATCTTGAAATTATCAATTGCTCTTTGGGTCTGAACTCCGTAATAGGCATTGACCGGAACATTCAGTGCACCCAATAAATCAGTTTCCTGTCTGAAATTTTCCATAAAAATCTTTATTTAAGCATTGAAATTTTTGAAATGATATAAAACGCACCCTTAAAGATGTATACTCTGTCTTATTTCGCCGGATATTTTTGATTCAGTGCCTGAAGAACTGCCCATGTTTCGGCATCTAAAATACCGCTGTAATTCTGAGGTCTGAAATGATACTGCAAAGCTTCAATTGTCTTTTTGGTTGCGTCATCCCATACACCGTTAGGCAGAAGATCATATCCGAATTTCTGCAATGCGGTCTGCACAATAAAAATAAATGCAGGCTCACTGTATCTTGTTTCAATATCTGTCTGGGCCAGCATCATGAGATTCTGCTTTGCCATTTCGTCATACCACATCCCGATCTGATATTCATCATATAATTTTTTCCATGGAAAAAGCGGACCCGGATCCTGCTTTCTCGTAGGGGCAATATCCGAATGTGCCAAAACATTGGTGGGAGGAATCTGATATCTTACAACAATATCTTTTGCCAGCGCAGCGACTTTTCTGATCTGCTCATCACTGAACGGTTCAAATATTTTCACTCCTGATGCATCAGCTTTATATCCCATATTGACGATCTCAATGCCTATGGAAGTGTCATTAAGGTTTTTATCCGTACGCCACGCACTTACACCGGCATGATAAGAACGTTTATTTTCGTCCACAAGCTGATAGATCTCATTATCTCCCAGATTATTAACAAGATAATGTGCACTCACGGACTGTTGGGTAAGAACGGTGATCGATTTATCATCCGGTAAAACAGTGTAATGAAGGATCAGGTATTTCTGTCTGAAATTCTGTCCCATGGAAGGAAAGTAAGTTTTGACAACTTTATACCCTGCAGGTTTTGCAGAGACAATAGATCCATAACTTACAGTATTGTCATTTTTGGTGATATCTGCAATATTGGTTCTGAAAAATTCCACTCCATGTTCGGTAGTTACTTCAGGTTTATTTTTCACTGAATTTTGAGAGTTAGCAGCAGTTTTAGGCTGCACTGCTGTTGTTCTCGGTTTATAGGTTGTTTTCTTTACATTTTTTTGTGAACTGCACGAAAAAACGAAAACACTTAAGCCGATGATATATAATGTTTTACGCATTAGTTTAAATTTTTAATCATTTATCAGCTCAAAAATACACAATTTTTTTCTGAAAATTATTTGGTAAATAAAGAAATCTATTCTATATTTGCACTCGCAATAACGGAACAGCGATCATTCAAAAAACGTTATAACAGGAGAGTTGCCTGAGAGGCCGAAAGGACATGTTTGCTAAACATGCGTACTGGAAACGGTACCAAGGGTTCGAATCCCTTACTCTCCGCAGCAAAGATAAATTCGGGGCGTAGCGTAGTCCGGTCATCGCGCCTGGTTTGGGACCAGGAGGTCGCAGGTTCGAATCCTGCCGCCCCGACTGTTTTAGTAATTTTCTCAAAATTACCAATGGGTGCGTAGCTCAGCTGGATAGAGCATCTGCCTTCTAAGCAGACGGTCAAAGGTTCGAATCCTTTCGCGCTCACAAGACCGACATCAGAATTGTAAACAATTTGATGTCGGTTTTTTTATTTCTTAAGTACTCTTATCCTGGCAGGGATCCTTTAGGATCAACTTAAATCATTCAATTTTATTTAGAATTACAAAACTTCAATTTTTACACAGATCATCCTGTTGTCAATATCAGAATATTAATGCTGATGACCGATGATCTTTATTCTTGACAATATCCGTAAAACTGCATTTTCATTATGTATTAATATTGTCTCAAAATTAAAAAATTCAGGTTCAATTTCATTCTTATCAACCTGATTATCAATTACGTATTTATACTCAATTCATAATTTCAGTATTTTCACTCAACATCATATTATTTTATTGTCTTTACTTTGACTTGTTCTCCAATGAAACTCATAAAGACTGTAAACAAAGGCAAACGATCGAAAGTCCGAGTAGAAAAAGAGAAAAAATGAATTGTAACAGGTCCAAACCAATATTTATCTATCGGTCATTTACAAAAAAGAATCGGATTGAGAAATTAAGAAGAATCAATGGGTATTCGATATACATAAATAAAGAATCCTGCCCGATTATAACATTACCTCTTTAAAATAATTTTTTAACCTTAAAACAAATATTTATGCCATCTCAAAATCCAGTAATCAATCAAAATGGAAGTGCCAGCATTAAATCAGGTCAATATTGCACCTGGAACACAACAAACGGTACAAATTCGACTATTACTATTGCTAACTCCAGCAGAAGCAACGTACTGAAATTCGCTATTTCAGGAGCACCAGGAAGCGGTATTATTGTAGACGACGCAGGGAATTCAAGATCAGCGTTCGACGGAGTTTATTCTTTAAAACCTAATTCTCCCAACATTGTAGTGACAGCATTTGGTGATTTTGGAGGCTCTACAGTCACTATCACAAACATCACTAATGCTCAAAATGATGCTGAGGCAACTATTCAGTGCCAAACAAGCTAAGTGCAGCTATAAACTTCACTTTCAGATCCTTTTATTAATTATTCTTGGTCATACCCTGGCAATGGGTCAGGGTTTGATCAGGTCTAAAGCTGATACCGTATCGCTTTCCCGTTTTGAATTTACACAAAAACTAACCAATAACGGAAGCGATTGTATCTGTTCGATCACCAATACCAGTCAGGTTAATATAGCTATGACCGTTCTGACCGGTGCCCCTGATGCTATTCAGCTGGACAGCACGGAAATCTTCAATGGTATACATTCTTTAAAGCCCGGCCAGCAGGTAATTGCTGTAGGCAACTTTGCAGGCAGGCAAATCACGGTATTAAATCTGTCTCTGATGAATGTTATGATTCTTGTTATGCTCTTCTGCCCTGGTTAAAGTATTCACTACCTATAATTATTCTTATGGCACCATCCGAAACAGACATCATATTCAGCAATGAAAATTCAGGAAATCCTGCACTCTATCTGTTTAATCAGGCAGGACAGCACTGGACCGCTTTATTGCTTCCTGAAGGATCTTCTTATAACGACCCTACCATCAGCTTCCAGGTAGCAGTTCAGCAACAGGTCTACTTCCTGTTTGCCCGGATAGCTCCCTCAGATGCAAAAAGCTTTATCGATAGCTACCGTCCTTACCTGTTGACCTTCCGGCAAAATGTGACAGCCAACCTCACGACCGCATGGCTCAGCAATCCGGACCAAAAACCCTCCACTCAGAATACAACGGTCCTCAACTTTGCGCAATTTGGTCCCAGCGCCCCTTTTGTAGTAGGCCAGCCATTTACTGTAACTATCGGCAGCGGCTTCGGTACACTCTCCATCCAGAATAATACCGTGATGCAGCTGCAGCCGGATGAAAACCCTAATGCGCTACGCCTCACATGGACGCCTGGCAATCCCAATATGACTTTTGCCAATAAGACATTAGGTACCAGCTCTTTATTCAATGGCGACATTACGATTCCTTTCAGCGGCCCGGGTACGGGCTCCTTCCGTTTTTTGCTGGGTCTGAATATGAATCTAGACTTTAAGGGATATGGTCTGCAAAACAACTATTATTATGGTGACAGCACAGCACCTTCCTACTTTGCCTATCCCATTCTGCAAACTGGCAATACCAATGATTTTCTCCTTACTCAGACTGAAATAGATCTCCTTGATGTAGCTAATAATGGAGGACTGAATACCTATTTTGCCATCACAGGTCAGATCTACAATGCCAATACCGGAATGACAAGAGCAGCCAGTCTGCCCAGTTATTATGCCATCAATACCGGCTACCCTCTTACCTTATGGCCTGCAGTGAACATGGTGGATTCAGGAGCACCGGTCAATAATCTTTTTCCGACAGACAGTAGCGCACGCTTTGTCATCTCCCCGCAGGATGCTGCAGGGATCAAATCATTTTATCTGTCGCCGGAGGGAGATTTCTACCTCGACCCAGGCGCATCACAGGCTGCTTTTGCTGATGAAAACGGACAGTACAGCTTACTGCCCGGCCTTTCCGGTACAGAAGTAGTTTCATTTACTCCCTATAAGAACAACGCCGGCACTATAACCGGTGACACCATACGTTTTACCTCAAAACAGTCGGCCTTTGCTGCCAATTTTCCCGGTCAGGAAGTATCCCTGGCTAACCCTGGCACCGATAAACCTATACTCGACAGCACTTATCTGACAGCATGGGCGAATATCGTAGCCGCTACACCCGGCAATGTGCAATATGCCTCACAGCCTCAGGGTGCTTCTTTATACGCTAAAGATCATGGGGTAGCATCTCCGGATAATAATATCACAGGGTTTCTGGGCTTTTATGAGCCCTCTGTAGACATGCCTCAAAACAGTGGTTTTGCAGTGCCTATAGCGCCATATCTTGGCGTAAATCCGGTTCCGCCACCCAGTGCAGAAGGTATTGATGCTTTTGAATCCAAGGTACTCAGCACCGAAAGAAAAACATTGATATCTGCTGCTTTCAGTACGCCACACAGCAGTAAAAGCAAGGCCAAAAGAGCCATGGCAAAAACTGCAGCTACAGACTATACGGCCTCAGCCACTCCACAAGGTTTGGTGGCCAATGTGAGCAACAATGGTAACTGGAGCTTATTGAACCTGGCACAGAATACGGTCAACAACGGTTCGCCTGAATACCTTAACCCGGAAGGAGAAACTCCTGCAACACCTTCGCAATACCAGCTCAGCTTTATAAATCTGATGCCTCAAATGCAAAGTGCCTTCCTTACCAATCAGCAGTTTCTGGTGATAACCAACAACCAGTATCTGGGTGATTTGTTTTCAACCATGAATACACCAGGCGGTGGCACAAGCAGTCAGCCTGTCTTCAACAATAAAATGTCCATCGAAGACTGGCCGTTTGATCTGAACGTAGGCACCGGCAATACCTACGCCGATTACAATAATGTATTGATCTTTAAATTCTGTAAAGGCTCCATCATCGACCGGGTAAAAAATCCCAAAGAATGGACCCAGGCCAATGCGTTCAACATCGATAAAAGCAACACCGACTCCGCCGCTGCCTATAATCAGCTGGTTGCGTTGTCATCCTGGCTGCAGACCTACCTGGAAACAGCTGAAGATGCCTACAAGGCAGCATTAGCCGATCCTGCTTCCGGACAGCTGGAATATTATCAGAAATTTCACACCATCATTAATGATCCCAATTGGAATGGTGTTCTGGCTTTGAAAGCAACGATTGATTTACAGGAATTCCCGCAGCAATTAAAAGGATTGATCAGCGGTATCAACCTTAAAAACTTCTACGCACATCATTTCGGCATTGAAGTGAACCGGGTAGATGCCAGCGGCGTAATCACCATGGATCCTGTCAGTTCGCTGTTTGGACTCATCAATTATGTTGACCCTGCTTATGCCCAGCAGATATCACAGGGACTGAACCCCAATAAACCTGTGCAGCCTGCTACAGGAGTTAATTACGATTTTAAAGTACTGTTCCTCCAGATATTGTTTGAAAATACCGCCATCAAAGACTTTACCAGTAAACTGCAACTGACCATGAACAATTTGTTCTCCGATAAAGTGACCGGCACCAACAATCCGTATGGCTCAAATAGCTTAAATACAGTAGTGCTGAACGGTACTTATCAGGATCATAACGGCACCCCGGTCTATGTTTTCGATAACAAAGACGATAATTTATTCTACTTTGACAGTAACCTGCTGACCAATGTAGAGATCACCAAAATACAATTCAACACCCTCACGACAGATCCTGCGGTTCTGGACATACAATCAAGATTTACAATGTGGGGCTACCTCAACTTTGATACGATGATCGCTCAGGCAACCACCAAAGATGGTTCAGACTATCCACTGGATGCTTTTTCCTTTGGTATCGCATCGAATGATGGCACCCTGCAACGAGGACTCAATTACAGTAATCTGTATGTAAACATGGCCTTTAATCTCAATACGCCAACGGTGACCACTTATAGTTTTGATGCCTCGCAAATTGCATTTAACTCATCGCAAAGCAACGCCAGAGCCAATAGTCTCTACCCCAATTTTGCTTTACAGATCAATAAGCTGTTGAGCGGCAATGACGATTCGGCACCTTCAGGTCAGGGCTATTTAAAACTATCCTTACCCGGCATTAATGCCACAGGAATTACAGGGGATTGGTATGGCCTTCAGATGACCCTTAATATGGGGTCACCCGGCGAACTAGCCAGCAGCATCGGTTTCAATGCCAGCCTGCTTATCGCATGGAGTCCGGGCTCTAAAATTGCAGCTCCCGGCTATAATGCTTTTGTGGGAATCAAGCTGCCCGGTACTGCCAGCAATGCAAAACTGCTGAGTATCCAGGGCGTATTGAAGCTCGCTATTGATAAACTGAGCCTGCAATATGTAGTGGACCAGCAGTCGTATCTGCTCACCCTGTCCAATATCGCTTTGAAACTGCTGGGTATCCTGAAACTGCCACCGGGAGGTAATACCGACTTCCTTTTGTTCGGTAATCCCAATCCCGGAGCTACAGCCAAAAGTCTGGGCTGGTATGCTGCCTATAACAAAAATGTATAAACCTGTTGCTATAAACCTTAAATCGATGTCTTATGGCCCGTATCTTATATTGGAACATTGAAAAGTTCGGAATCAACAAAATAAATGAACCCAGAGCCAAGCGGAAACGGGATGGAACGCTTACGATCCCTCCGCCTCAGGCCGGTTACAGAAGAGAAGTGATCCGTACAACCCTTATCCAGAATACCCCCGATATTTTTGTGGTGGTAGAAACATCTACGGGCACAGGCGCTCCCGGCACGCTGATCACAGCAGGTGGGGAGACTGGCAGCCTATTTTTGCTACAACAGTTAAGAGCCTGGTTTCCTGCTCCCAATGACTGGCGTCTTGTTCCTCCCCTCAGACTGGGCCAAGGTAATGTACAGGAAGGTATTTCCGTTTTTTATAACCATGCCCATGTACAGTTCACAGGTCCCTGGGGCTGGCAGGGCGGAGCTAACCCCTCTGATTCAGTGGCTAATATAGGAGCGGGAAATCTTGTCAATTACGGAATCAACTGGACAGGTGCTCTCCCTATGGGTAATGCACCCGGTGGAGCTAACCTGATCAATCCGGGAATACCCTACCGTCACCTTGCGGGTCAATGGCAGTTCAGCGGACCTGCTGTCGGAGGTGTAGCCCCTGTGTTAAGTTTTCCGAATGCGATGAACAGAACCCCTTTTTTAACTACATTCTGGGATCCGGCAGGTGGAGGAAGGACGATCAAATTACTGTCGTTTCATGCTTCTCCCAAAAAACAACAGTCGGCAGATGGTACCAACCAACTTTCCTATATCCAGGAAATGACGACAAACCTTGCAGTCAATGAAGTGGGCGTGATCGTCGGGGATTTTAACGTTGACATCTTTAACACACATTTTGAGCCCATTGCTTATGACCGGTTGCTGGGTAATTTTCCTGCCGGTGTCGGCTACTCACGTCAGATTAACCCCACACCCAATGTATGGCCTGACAAAGGTTATGTCTGTACCATGATCAGATCACACAACAGTGCAAGACCATGGCAGACCAATGGATATCCGGGTTATGAGTATGTGATCCAGGATACTTTTTCGAGTGTGGATAATATACTGACACGCTATGGCGGCGGAACAGCGCTTGGTCCCCCGGCTAATATCACCATTGTGAACAGGATAACCGGCACGACATATAACCGGGATGCACCGCCGGTCATCGGTGTGCCACAAGGCAGTCTTGTATATAACTCTGCTATGGCTTTAAATGCAGCAATGCCTGCGGCAGGCTTACCTTCCGCTTTAGCAATTCCAACTGCAGGCCCTACGGGACATGGAGGTTACATTAAAGGCAATATAGGGGCTATGACCACCTTTGTTGGCTGGAACAATTACCGCAGGGTCAGAAGTACAAGTGACCATATGGGATTAATTGTAGACGTTTAACTGAATATTATTTTATTATGAGCTTATCCAAATTAGCTGCTACTTTCAGGAGCCAGGCCGCTTCCAATAATAACAACATTACAGTCAATGCAGCATCTTTTACAGATTCGGATCTGATCTCACAGGCCGGGCTGGACGACCTTTTGTCCAAAAGCTACAAGCTGACTGCTGATTCGTTTCTGTTGATCGACACTTCCGGTACTTCTATACCTGAGCCTGTAGGAAACACATTAACGATTACCAACGCAACGGCCGCCATACTCAATGTAGAAAAGACTAATACTTTCGTCACCCTAACCGTTACAGCGAATGATGCGAATGAAGTACAGTTTACCATACAGATCAATCTCTCCAACTGGACATTTTCCACAAGCTGGAAGTATATGACCGGCGGAGTATTTGACAATCTTCCTTATACCTTACCTTCCTTTATTTTCAGTACGGACGAAGTAACTGCTTTCCAATGGCAACAGAAAAATATTTCATTAGCGGAAGGCCAGAACTTTGCAGCGCTTATTACACTGACCAAATGGCTGCAGCCTGTTGTGAATTTCTTTACTTCATGGAACTCATCTATACAGCTGGCTCTGGTGGGAAGTGTAGATCCTTCGCAGGTCAATAATGAAGATATTGTTTACCCTGATCTGGATCTTTTTGTCAATGTTGATGCCACTTTGGTATCTTTGGGATTTCTGAAAGTAAGCAACCCCGGTATAGGGTTTCAGATCAAAACCGAAGAAGAGACCATCCCCACCGAACCGGAAGATGAAGGAGATGCATTGCGCCTTGAGTACGAAACGGATGATGGGTTGATGCCAACAGCAGGTGAAACGGAAAAAGTACAGACGCCCATACTCTACTTCCGCCTTTTACTGGCAGCCGGCGATGCTATTGTACTGAATTTTAGCGCAGCCGTTGAATCCGGATCTTCTTCTTTCCTGCTGAATGTAGCTTCCGAACCGGACAAACCACTTACTCCGCTCAGTTTATTTGGGCTAATGGCCGGACAGAACTGGTTTCAGACTATCCCGCCCACTTTACAGCAATACCTCAACAGTATTGCATTCAAAGGATTTAATACCTCTCTGGATTTCAGCAAAGGGCTGAGCATAACCAGCGTATCAGCATATATAGGATCGAACGGCGCATGGACGCTTTTCGATAATTTTGTTATTGAGCAATTCGATGTGAACTGGGTCATCATTGGTCCGGGGACCACGAATGCACAAAGTTTATATTTCAGTGCAAGAGTCAACTTCTTCCCTACTCTATTTGTAGGAGGTTTTGATGTGGAGATCACTTCAGATCTGACGCTTTCAGCTGCCTTTACCGGTTCAGTTACGTTTAACAATTTATTATCAGCCATTACGGGAGGAGCTGTTAACATCCCTGAAAATTTATTGCTGGTTGAGTTTACCTCATTTGGTATCAATATGGATATCAACAGTAAGTATTATGAATTTTATGCTAATGCCAATATTGACATTAATTTCATCACTAATGTTTCGGTAACTGACGGCACCCTAAGACTGACATCTTCTTCACCTGCAAGCGGTTCCGGTCCAAGTATATTTACAGCCCAGGTATCGGGATTATTTGCCATTGGCAGCCTTCAGCTCAATACAGATGTGAATTACAATTCATCTGACGGATGGGACCTAAGTCTGGCTATGCCTGAAGGCAGTAATTTAAATCTGGGTGAACTCATTAAGCAGTTATTCCAGACCATCAGTCTGCCTTCCAGCTTCCTTCCCGACAGATTAAATATTACACAGTTCTCCCTGAGTGCCACGATTCCAGGTGGAACAGGAAAAAGCAGCTATGAAGTGAAAGGAGGCCTTCAATGGATATTTAATTTCCCGGTTATCGATCAGAAAATTAATATTATCGCCAATCTCTGGCTGAAATATGAAGCCGCAAGCAATGATTCTGCCACCGGCAAATACTCCGGCTGCGTATTGGGCAGTGTTACTCTGGATTACTTCAATGCCACTGTCGGCATCAGCTATAATTTCTCCGAAAACAATCAGCAGCTGGCAATTACCTGGGAAGGTTTTACCGCAATGTATGATATAAGCGGACAAAGCCGTACCATTGTTTTCTCGATTAAAAACTGGACTTTAGGCGGATTGATCACTTCTTTCATGAAGATGCTGTTCAACCCAACCTTTGAGCTCGATGCTCCATGGGACATACTGAACAAAATAAGTCTGGACGGATTCTCGGTTACTTACAACCTGGATACCAAAGACATCAAGGTTACCTATAAACTGCCTAAAACGCTTAATCTGATATTCATCAATATCAATGGCATCAACCTTACCAAGACTGAAAAGGGTGTATTCATGACCTTTGATGGTAATTCCGTAGTGCCTTCTATCAACGACAGTAACCTGTTCAAACCGTCTACCGGCGGACAGGACATTCAGAAAATGCCGGAGGTACCGGGACAGGGCAACCAGTATTTTGATCTTCGTCTGCTGGCCATGGGTCAGCACGTAGAGTTGGTGAATCCAGCCCAATACAATTCTATCAAAGATGTAACCAAGGCCATGCAGGAAGCCTTTACCGAACCTAAACCGGGCACTGTGCCTATAGGACCGGGTTCAGGCAATACCCTGTTGCAGTTCAATGAGGACAGCAACTGGCTGATCGCGACTAATTTTGGGATACTAAATGCAGGCACCAAGGATAAACCGGTATGGACTCTGGATATGCAGGTCGTATTTAATGATCCTAATCTGTACGGTCTGCGCATCGCCATGGCTGGAGGAAAAGCCAAGATATTCGACGGGCTCGATTTCGAGATCATGTATAAAAAGATCTCTGACTCCATCGGGGTTTATCAAATAGATCTGACGCTGCCTAATGCCCTGCGCTATCTTCAGTTCGGAGCAGTCAATATTACGCTGCCTTCCCTTGGCATTGAAATTTATACCAACGGTGATTTCATGGTGGACATAGGATTCCCTTACAATATGGACTTTTCCCGTTCTTTTACCCTGCAGGCCATTGTGCCGCCGGGTATCCCTGCAATGGGTTCAGGAGGTTTCTATTTCGGCAAGCTGAGCAGCGCCACGACCAATAAAGTACCTAAAACCAATTACGGAAACTTTAATCCGGTAATCGTATTTGGTATCGGCTTGCAGGTAGGAGTAGGATATAGTGTAAACTATGGAGTGCTCAATGCCGGTTTCAGCATTACAATGTTCGGTATCATCGAAGGTGTTATAGCTTCTTATCACCCTTACAGTGGTCTATTACAGGAAAGCAACAAGGAACAGGTAGAAACGTCTTATTATTATTACCTGCAGGGCACCATAGGTATCATCGGTAAATTATACGGTTCTATTGACTTCGGGATCATATCGGCGAGTGTTAATATTACTGTCATGGTATATGCACAGGCTATTTTTGAAGCTTATAACAAAATCCCTCTGGCTATCGTTGCTTCAGTGGATGTCAGGGTTTCGGCTAAACTGAATCTGGGGATCTTTTCCATCACCATTCACTTTACGTTTACTGCTAAAATCCGCTTTGACCTTACCATTGGGACAGACCAGACCGCCAAAGCACCGTGGAACAACAATCTTGGAGCGCCACATGCTGCTGCCCGTTTATCTGTACCTCCGGCTACCGTACGTATTGCACCTGCCCGCAGGGCAACACCACTTGATGATGCTTTGCCTGTTGAATTCGCAACCATTGATACATTCGAAGTGACACGAGAAATCTGGCCTGATCAAATGGTGATACGCCGTTCTCCGCATATGCCTGTCAACTACAGCTCTGTATTAGCTGCAACTTCTGCGGACAGTGTGCCTACACTGAATCTGTATTTTGTTCCTCACTTAACCGTGGCAGGACCTGAAAACGGAAACCTGAAAGACCAGACCGCACAATATGTAGCGACCCTGTTCACCGACGCACCTGATCCATCGGGTGAAGGCAGTGGAGCTACGACTTCCTTTGAATATCTATGTGCTGACTTCTTCCGTTGGCTTGTACTGAACTATATTGACCAGACCCCATCACAATCTGCCCGTGCAGAAATAGATACCGAAGGTATTTCAAAAGCGGATCTGGATGCTTTGATCGCATTCCTTTCCAGCGAAAACAATCCTTTCCCTATACCAACCAATGATCTGCTCACTTTCCTTCAAAATAGCTTCCAGGCTGTTAACGTCCAGCTTCTGGAAACTAATCTGACCGCAGCAGCCATCTTCCCTATGTTCTTTGATCTTGAACTGAAGGTGCCCGATATTTCTTTGGACATCCAGTTTAATAATTATAATATGGCTACACAGGATTACCTGTCTGCAGTGAAAAAATGGTTCAATGAGCTGGCTGTAAAAGTACAGGAGGAATCAGCAACTGCTTCCCGATTTGCAGTATCCGATCCGCAGCAATGGAGTATGTCTACTTTTGTTTTTGAAGATTATTTCGTGTTGTTAGGCAAGCAATTGGCTGGATATGCGTCAGATGCGATGGATAATTTCACCTATCGCCTCAGCAATGGCAACAGCTTATCCGCTATGGTCAATTGGGCTAATGGTATCAGTGTAGACGGAACAAGCAATAAGGTCAATGTACAGGACATCGCTACCGCTAATCAGACCCATCCGCTCACCGGCAATAATCCGGTAGTCATAACAGGGATTATGTATGATATTGCAGATGGTGACACCTTCACTTCTGTGGCTGCCATTTATGCCATTACAGCAACCATGCTAATCACAGAGAATGCAGCTGTGCCGGGATTATTGGCACCTCAAATGCTTACTTATAAAGGAAATTCTTATACTGTACAGGCTACTGATACGATCAATGCAGTAGCGACCGGATTAAAAACAACGGTAAGTGATCTTGCCGCTGATACCAGCTTCCAGAATACGGCAGTCCTTATGACAGGCAGCTGGCTGATCATTGGTGCTGCAATTTATATTGCTAAGAACGAAGACACCTTTAATGGCATCTGCACCGACGTCTACAAAAAACTCGACGTAAGTGCCCTGTTAATGCAAAACCAGATAACGCCAGGATTATTCATTGCAGGTAACAGCTTTGAATACAACACTACCCAATATACCATTGTACCGGGTGATACGCTTACCAGCATGGCAGCCGCTATTTCCATATTAGCAAATGCTACGGTTACCCCTCAGGATCTTGCGGGTAATCTACAGGTACAGGCCCTGCAAATCCAGCCGCTGGGGCAGGTATTGGTTCAGCCGTTTATCCATACTACTATTACCTTCGGCAATGCAGCTGAGGCTGACACGCTGGATACTCTGGCGCAACAATATACTACTACGGCAGCCCTGCTGGCCACCAATTATGCCAACCAGCAGCAGGACAAATTTTTCTACGACGGCGAAGGATATACCAATGCCAATATTCCGGGTCTGCAATACCTTACCGTAGGCAGTATCCTGGAATACTTTACCGATAATAATTCTTACGGACAGCTGTCTGGTATGGTATCCCGTTACCAATTACACGGTATGCGTCTGCCTACCACTCTTCCGGGACTTACCCTTTCGGACGGTTCACCTTGTATAGGCTCCAACTGTGCCCTGTATTCTTTGACTGGCCAGGAATTTGCCCTGCCTGCTACGATACCTGACGACTTCTCAATACAGCTGATCAACAATTCATTAAGCTGGCTGCAGTTCAACGGAAAAACAATGAAGGAAGAAGGTGGCAATACCCTCGATATCACCTTAACATCTGAAGATCTTAACCAGATCAGCACCCTGCTTACCTATGCACAGGAAACGGGTATTCAACCGGATGTACTTGAACTTACCCCTATGCAGCCTTTCAATCTGCAGGCGGTACAATACACCTTCCAGACTACGACGAAATGGCAGACATCAGGAGCACTGAATTTACCTTACGGATCTCCGGGAGACCAAAGCATTGTATCACCGCTGATCTGGCAGTTCCCTTCCGGTCTGCTCAACCAGCTGGCACTGCCTAAAGAACAAGGCTCAGCGTTCAGCGTTCAGATAGGACAGTACGATGCCGCCAAAGGGGTGATGGATTATTGGCCATCTTCTTACTATGGATGGAGTACGATGGTTGATATAGAGCTTAAACTTCTGGATACTGATTCGACAGCTTCTGTCAATGCTTACAGCTATGAACTTCTGGGGGCAAGCGAGGCTGATGCAACTATTCTGCAAAGACTGTTGCTGGCTTTAGATCCAAAATCAGCCAACAATAACACGGATAAGATCGTTGATATACAATGGCTGTATGAAGGTTCAGACGGATTATTATCTGTCGGCATGGAGCATATGAAAACATTTATTGTACAGGCCAATCTCTCAACCGAAACCAATCCGGATACCTCTGCCCTGAAAATGGCAGCAAGAGAGGAAGTGGAAGCCGCGCCAAATACAGGTGTACTGAACAGTATCTACGATTTCATCCGCCTGCTTTGGGAGTGCAGCATTACCCGTTCAGGAGGCTATTACCTGATGTACAACGAAACTGAAGGTAATACAGGTTTCCCTTCCAGTGTATTCGGTAAAGGGGATACTGCAAATGTGCGCCTGCTGATCACTTACAGCAGTCAGTACAACAACAAACCAACTGATTATATGACCTGCGCCGTAACAGGCGATAAGATCGATGCCAACTCCTGCGTGGTCTACGCACAAAGTGAAATGCAGAAAGGATTATCGTACTATGTTAACACTCCTGATGATACGATCGATAGCATTACAGCCCGCTTCAATATACTGCCTGCCGAACTTGTAGAGCTGAATAAAAAAGTAGTCCTCAACACTAAAGCAGATGTAACAAACCCTGCACAATATCCTGTACCTGTTATCTCTTTTAACGGATTGGTAGCCGAAATAGGAACTAACGGTCCCGGTAATTCATTAAGCTCCATCGCAGCGTATTATGAAGTGGATGCAGCGGCTATTCAACAGCTAAATCCGGGTATCATCGACTGGAATAACCTTCCGCTTTGGCAACTCATACTGTTACCTCAGGTACAATATACCATTGGGGGTAAAGCAGGGGTTACCTTCGAAACCATTGCTGCCTATTACTTTACAGACATGGCTGCTATGGCCTGGGCTGCAAGGGATGTAGTGAACATCTTTGTGAATCCTACCACGCTTAGCTTCAACGATCAGATCCTTCATAAGGTAACTGCTGTACAGCAAGGTACTGCCGGCTTCGATCTGAACCGCACGAATCCTAATCCCGATCCTGATCCTGATAAACAACCTAAAGTAACGGATCCTGATTATGCCGAAGTGTACCTCAACAATATGTACAACCTTCTGAGTTATCAGGTGGTAGAGAACAGTTGGTTCACAGAAAGTATTGTAGGCTTACCTGCAGGACCTGCCAAGCCACAGACACAGGACGATGTACTGGGTAAAACAGACGACAGCGACGGCGATCTGATATGGTATTACAACCAGGTGGTGCCTATTGCCAAGTTTGCTAAATCTAATGCTTTTATGACCTATCCTGCCGGCTATCCGCAGGAAGATGATAACCCTTACCGTGGTATCGGTCATCCGGTGCAGGTGCATTTTGATTGGGTGGATTATTACGGCAACGTAACGGTTACTCCATTCAGTGATCCGCAGCTTGATCCTGCCACCCCAATCAATAACCCTCCTATCCAGACAGGGTATGTGGATGAGCTGAAAGGACTGAATAAATGGCCAAGTGTGGAACTGAGCTATTTATTTGACCTCGGTACTGATAATGAACCGGAACTGAAGCTGGAATTCAACTTCAATACACAACGCTATAACGAGCTTCCGGATGTACCGGCAGACCAGCAGCAAGACTGGAAACAGAATGCCGCCAATGATTTACTGACGTACACGAATGTATATTATCAACTGACCCAGTTAAATCCGATAGATGGTAAAAATACTTTGACTGCGACCCTCAGTACATCGCTTACTCCTGTTAAAGCAACCAATCTGTCCGGAGACCAGTTCAAACAGTTGCTGCAGTTTGTAAAAGATATTTATACGTATTTATCTGCACGCAGCCAGGGAAATCAGGGTACAGCTCCGGTTATGAACCCGCTCACCAGCCCGGTTAATACAGCAGATATCGACACCCATTCCATCTTACAGCTCACTGTGAATCTTGATTTTTACCGGGACCTGAATTATGTGAATACAGACTTTAAAGACAGTACTTTGGTCACTCAGGCTCTTACGCAGGTGAAGCCGAAAACGATGTCTAAAACAGCACAGGACGGCACTGATCCGCAGTACAGTCTGAATGAGTTTGCTGCCCTGTTTGAAGCCGCCTTCTTAAGTGTTGGTAATTATGAACTGAAGATCGCCATCGGTACAAATGCTGCAACTGCAGGTGGTGCCAATAACCAGGCTGTATTTGTAGTCCGCATGGGCTTAAGGTCCGGCCAGGGTATTTACTGGCAGGTCAATCAGGCGGGTACTTATCAACTGACGGCTGACTCTATTGCCCAGCTGACAGCAGACGACGTACCGGGTGATGTGACCACTGCGATCAATAAATTAGTTGATACTCTGTATGACAGCAGAGATCTGTTTGACACTGCTTTGCAGCAACAATTGACAGCCGAACAGTTTAATCAGTACAGAATCAATATTTATACGTACAGCTTGCTGAATGCCGTATTCTATGCGCCTAAGCCATTGGCCACAAGTCTTGTTTCCAAAGCCGGTGTTCCTATATGTGATTATCTGACGGGTCAGGGTCTGGATTGCAGCAAAGGTGAAATACAAACGTTTACAGGCATAGATATGGATAATTGGGGCTCACAATCCCTCAATGCCATTGATGTGTTCCTGAGTGCAGATTACGCTATACCGGCTTTCCTTGTAGATCAGTTGAAATCGGATGAGGAAAAAACATGGCTGGAAACACAGGGCATTGATGCTACAACGTACCTTCAAGCCATCACCAATGCTAAAACCAAGTTGGCCGGAACCATTGCTTCGGAAGTAGAGCCTGTACTTACAGCACCTTATGTTTCAACTGCATCGGGTGATCATACCAGTCTCGGCAATGCAAAAGATAAATTCGAACAGCAACTGCTTAACCAACTGGGTAATGCCTACACCGTCAATGCTTTGGTCCAATTTGAAGTAACAGCTGAATCAGACTTTGTGGCATCCGGCAGTTATCAAACACCACCACGCCTGTATGGTACCCCGGTAATTGGTAATAAAACAGATGGTGAAGCAAAAGAATACAGCATCTCCACCTCTAAGATACAGCTGAATGAAAAGGATGCCATCGATACGGATTCTTTCCTCACCTTCAGCTTTATGACTAAAAATGCGAAGGAATTTACCAGCGTAGATCTGGATATGACGTATGTAGTAACCCATGTGGAATGCGACATCAGTGATGTGGCAGGCATCAACGGCTATCAGGGATCGAATTGGCTTACCTTTATTATTCCTGCTGATGTAAGCAGTAACAGCAGCACGCTTAAAGCAGCGTCTGTTGCTTCATCTCTGCAGCAAAGCTTAGGTAACGTTGATATTCCTGTAGTACTACGAAACTACCCTACACCTCCTACATTGACCACACAAACAGGCAAAGGCGTATCTGTAGAAGGCGATACGACCAAAACGCGTCTGGCCAAAGCATCCGAATGGGATTTCACTTATTCCTATACCGAAGATCAGGCTGCGCAGGACAAGATATTCTCTGATATTGAGTTCAATATGATTCCGAATCCTTCTGCAAAAATGTTCAGAGCACCATCCCGTGACCTCTTCAGTGACCTGGCACAGTTCGTCACCGTATGGCCACAGGTGCTGGATGATTTCAACCGTTATCTGAAACTGATTAATGCTCAATCAGACAGCAGTGATACGAATCTGGCCAATGCTTATTATGCATTACAAACCATGGTCACCCTGTCCAGTAACCTTGCTGTTGCCTGGAGCGAATTTAACAGTCTGCTTCTCGGCAACCCTAACAGCAATGGTACGGCCCGAGCCTACGATTTCATTATCCGTCAGACAGATGACAATGATTTCGACAACCGCCTGCTGGTCACTATTGTACCTTCCGGAGATCTATCGTCTGATGATCTGTCTCTGTACCGGGGCACTAAAGCTGTGCTGGAAGCAGAGCTGCCACTAACCCCTTATGTAACGATTGATAATTATACAAAAGTTAATGCTACGGATAAGAAAGGGGTGACTATTCCTAATGCGTATTGGTATCAGGCAGTAGATAAAACCTATCTGACATGGGAAGAATCTTTCAATATCCCATCACGCAACGTTAATGTAGATGCACTGAATATCTTACAGTTCCAGTATGCATGGGCAGGCCTGTCTATTATCCGTAACGAAGATCTCGTGCCTTACAATCCGACAGTGAATGACTTTATTTACCGGACACCACTGGTAAGGTTCTCCAATAAGCTGATCCCACTGCTCAGCAGCGACGATACGTTTGATATTGCAAGGATTAATAATGATACGGGACTGAATCTACCGCTTGCTCAGCAATTGGCCAACTTCTTCAGTACTTTCTTTACATATGATGAACTGACAGAGCAATTGGTAAAGCTCAGCGTATCATGGAACTATCCTCTGCTGACCACATCAGGTGACTTGCTCCCTGCCATACAACTGCCTGTGTTGCTGGCAGCACCGTTCACTTTCGAGATCCCAACAGATTATGAAATTCCTGCCGGAGGGTGTCAGCCGTCCTTCAGTGATTCAGATCCATTTGTCTGCCGTTTGGCCAATACCCTTAAATTATGGTATAAACAGCACCAGCCATTAACTGACGGTGCCTGGTTGCAGATCGATATAGCCGTTTTCTCATCACTCAGCGAAAGCAAGCTGCCGCTGATAGAGCTTAAAGACGTAAAACTGTATTATACTAATATTACGGATATGAATGCATAATAAAATTTTATTTCAATGAATTGAGCAAACTAAAATCCTTGCCATGGCGAGGATTTTAGTTTTTATTTACAGAGTTTCAGTAATTTTCTCAGATAAAAATATTTTTTAATATGATCTTTCAAAAGAAAATACCAAATATTCCGTTTAATTCTTAAATTTGGCTCATGCTAAAGAATCTTTATCTCATCATTATATTATTTTCCCTCAACAGTTGCTACACCTACCAAGTGAAAAAAAAGGTGGATCCGGCAACCGACAATAAGCAGGAATCTAAAAAGAATGCAACTCCTGAGAATAACAATTCCGGACAGATTAAAAATACACAGGCTCAATCTATAAGCCTGAACTCACAACCAATACCTGTTCCGGTTAATGTTCAGGAGAAGCTTGCCCCTAATAAAAAATTTAAAATCGATGTAGATGGTAAAAGCTATAAAATAATCGTTAACAGATGGGAAGGCGACAGCCTGGTTGCCCACCCAATTAGTAGTCCTAAAAGAATTCTGAAATTCCATAAGAACCAGATCAATGGTGACAGAATTGCTGAAAAACGCTTTTCACAGCCGATAGCAGATATTATTACGGTTACTGCTTATGCCGGAATCGGTGTATTAATCTGGTCTCTGCTCCGCTAATCTTTAAAACTTTTCCACGTAACTACGTATCCTTTTTTTATTCTTAAAAATTTCAGGATGATGTTAAATTTCCAAGTAATGATGTTGCGAAATACATTATAATTTAACGGTAGCTCTGGTTAAAAGGAATTATCCTAAAAATATGCTTCAAAATCTTCTTTTGATACTCAGGGAATCTACATCTTAATTTTAAACGAATTCGATGCGGTATTTGTTGCTTTTATAATTCTTTTCTCCCGCTGCGCAAAGTCTCCCGACTTTGAGCAAATTATCCATTCATCATCATTGTTATATTTCCAAAATTCATTCTTTGATGTTACAGCGATTATAGGATTTTCAGCGAATTCAACTTCTAATAATCCTTTGCCTGTAAAATAATTGCTCGCCGAAGAGTATATATAATGTTGTACTTTTTCTACAATGCCTGCTCTAATTGGATTTAGATGGATGTACTTTAACTTATCCCATATAAAATGTAAAGTTTATATTTCTTCTGCATAATTTCCGTATTGTCAAAACTGATAATTCTTATTTCTGGTATTGCTTTTTACAACTTTATTAAGTAAATACAGTATCCACTCTCTTCTGCTTTCTGGTTCTGTTTATGGCTACTAAAATATTCTTGTTTGTATTTTTTTCAAATTAGTTGTTGCTCAAAGTCAGGAGACTTTGCGCAGCGGGCGGTTTCAGCAGTTATATGATATTTTATCCTGATCTGAATTCAGGAATTGTTTTACTGTCTAATGAGGCGGATCAGGGTACTCAGAATGAGTTGATCGTCTTAGCCGATGAAATTTTAAAACCGTAACATCACCCAATCAAAATCTCTCTTTATATTTATTGAAATAATTTAAAAATCGTTTATAAAAAAAGCACCGGTCATTTAGATCGATGCTGAACCAATAAAATATCAGTTACGGTTAGTTAATTAGGATAGTAAAAAGGATCATTGTTATTTAATGAGCTACCAGTCATCGTTTCCAGAACATCCCAGTGCTCGACAATTTGTCCGTTGCTGTCAAATCTGAAAATATCCATTCCTCCTGTACCGTTATCATTTGATACGGTAGGATCTGTAACATGAGAATGAACAATGACCATATCTCCAAAAGCAAGTGTTTTGGCTATTTTAGTGCTGGACTTATAACTGATCTGATTCAATCCGTTCAGCATATCGATGAATGCCTGTTTACCGTCTGCAACGGTCGGGTTATGCTGGATATATTCTGAAGAAACAAAGTTCTCAACAGGGCTGAGATCATTCAGGTTGTCAAATACATTTAAGACAGCGATTGCACGTGCTCTGTTCTGCTCAATATTCTGGTTGGCATTTACATTGGTATCAGGGCCTGCATACATCGTATTGCTATTGGCTGGATTTTCAGAAACATTTTGAAACTGGTCCCAATGCTCTACCAGCTTCCCATTTTCTATTCTCCAGATATCAACATACAGAATCTGCTGTGATCCGACCGTCCACAATGAATGCAGTGCTGCATAGTTTTTATCACCGACAACCCTTAAAATCTGCACCTGATTGCTGCTTGAAGCATTAGCGGTCAATTCTTCTCTTAAAGGCTCTACTCCATCTGCGTACCCAGTAGCATGCTGTATATAAGTCGAACCAATATACTTATTAAACTGACTCATATCTTTATTTACGATTACCTCCTGATAGAAGCCGCGGGCGAGTCCTGAAGAGGTTGCAGAGTCGGAAATATTTGTAAAATTATTATCTGAGCAAGATAACATTACAACTGAAGAGACAAACAACGTAAGCAGTCTCTGAATTTTTTTAATCATTTTTTTGTGTTAAATTATTTTTATTAATAAATCTTTACAAAAATAAAGAGGCGATCATCTAAAAACATTGAACTACATCAATAAACTACTAAAATTAAGGAATGTGCATTATTTAAATTTCTGAAATTTATAAATTTCATGAAAAAAGAATTTTCATCATTCGTCTGAACAATTAAAATCAAGATTTAACGAAAATATATTATCTTTAAATCTATAAAAGTCATCATGCATAAAGATTCTTTAAAACAGCAAATTATCAAGCTTGCGGAAGTATCAGAAGAGGAAGCCGAAAAATTCTGTAATCTTTTTGAATATAAAAAAGTCGCTAAAAAACAATGGGTTCTTGAGCGCGGAGAGGTCTGTAATTTTGAGGCTTATGTTATCAAAGGCCTGTTTAAAGTTTATCATATTGACTACAGTGGCATGGAACAGGTACTTTATTTTGCTGTAGAGGACTGGTGGCTTGCCAATATTGACAGCTTTAATAATAACAGCCCGTCTGAATTGTACATACAGGCCATTGAAGACAGCGAAATTCTGGTTATTTCAAAAAAAGATAAATTATTCGCACTTCAGAACATTCCGTTTGTAGAAAAACTTTTCAGAATAATGACTCAGAATGCGTATGTATCATTACAGAGAAGGATGGTTGAAAACCTCAGTGTAACTGCTGATGAAAGATACCTGAATTTTATAGAGGAATATAGTGAGATCGCACAACGCCTCACCAATGTACAGGTTGCTGCCTACTTAGGTATTACCCATGAGTTTGTAAGCAGAATAAGAAAAAAAATAACACAGAAAGATTAACAATCATAAATTTATCTCCCCCAGGCAAAAGCCTGATGTAAATAATGATAAGCAGTAGATTTTAGAATGACTCTTTCCTACAGTTTACTTTTCAATAAAATTACTTCAGTTTATAAGCCTTTCCGTTCCAAAGGTAGGTTTTAGAAAGCTGCTTTGTTTTTTCTTTATCATTTTCATCTTTCTCCATTTCTTCCATCTTAAAAATGAAAGCATCAGGAAGTCCGCCTTTGTCGTTCGGGAAGATCAACTGCTCACCATGGTGATAAACATCTGCATCTCCAACATTCATCAGCTGAGGCAGTACGGTCAGTTTTTTATTTCCGAACAGGATATACTGGTCATAACCGGGAATTCCGCAGGCTTCACCGGAAACCACAGCTTTTAAAGTACAATCAACATTCTTAAGTCTGTGATTACTCTCAATAATAAATGTACCGTAGCTAAGACTCTCCCCTGAACCGGTATCAAAGAAAACCTCATCGATCAGAACATTGCCGCTCATTACCTTAACGGCGGCAATATTCTGTCTGTACTTCTGATTAAACTCTTTATCCTCTCTGTCAATTGTTTTTGAAATCCCAAAAAGAAAGTCAAAGCCGTCTCTGCTCCTGAAACCGATACAGAGATTAGCTCCCCAGATATATCCTTCCGCCTGCCTGTTTTCTTTTTGATAAGATATTTTATACCAGTTTGAAGATCTTTCTCCCAACTGTAAAACCTGATCATCTTTTCTGATGATTACAATTTGCTGATTGGTCTGTAAAGAATCCAGGATCGGGGAATTTACATTGGGTTCCTGTCTTATTCTAGCCCAATCGGTAAATATTTTCTGTGTCTTATTTTCTTCAAAACTGAATACACCATGAGCATAGATTTCTTCCTGAGCAGAAAAAATCTGCATGATTATTACCGAAAAAAGCACAAATAGATTTTTCATACCGCGGTTACATTTATTTTTTTTCTAAAAGCAAACTTACCCATTCTTCACGCTGCAACTTCTTTTTTAACTCCAGATTATTTTCTTTACAGACTTCGATAATATCATCTACATCAAAAAAACACAATCCTGAAAGCAGCAGCTGACCTCCGGAATTCATCACTGATACATATGTGGGAATATCGGAAATCAGAATATTTCTATTGATATTGGCTAAAATGACATCATAATTTTCTTTACCCAAATTTTCTGCGGTTCCCAGTTCAATGTCTAACTCCACCCCGTTTCTTACTGCATTTTCTTTTGAATTCTCAACGGACCACTCATCGATATCAATCGCTTTGGTTTCCCCTGCCCCTTTCTGTTTTGCATAAATTGCCAGGACTGATGTTCCGCAGCCCATATCCAGAACTTTTTTATCCTTGAAATCAATATCCATCATCTGCTGAATCATCAAATGGGTAGTAGGATGATGACCAGTTCCGAAAGACATTTTCGGCTGTATGATAATTTCGTGCATTCCTTCTACAGATTCATGAAATTCAGCCCTGATCAAAACTTTATCTTCGATATTGATCGGTTCAAAATTCTTTTCCCATTCTTCATTCCAATTTATATTGGGCATTTCGGTAAAAGTATATTCTATTTTTACTTCAGGATTCTGAAACAGCGGCAATGTTTTCAGATCATCTTCTATAAAAAGATCTTTCTGAATATATCCCAATATTCCTTCATGCTCCTCTGTAAAACTGTCAAAACCTATTTCTATAAGTTCGGCCATTAATATTTCATTCCAAGGCTGGAGAGGCTGTATCTTAAAATCGAATTCCAAATAATTTTGCATGTCAATAATTTGTTGCAAAAATAGAGAATTAAAAAATGAAAGATTTAAAAATTGAAAAATTTCAGCAATTACGATTAAGTTGATGATCCATTAAAATCCTCACAGAGGATCAGACAATACAAAACAGTTCAGATTCATCCGGAATAAATATAAGATAATATTTTTCAGTCTGGCTAGAGACTGTTTTAATGATTCATGGAAAAAGCGGGCTTAAGCCCGCTTTCTTTACCTTTAGTATTATACCCTGATACAAGTATGCAATTACTTTATCACAGTCATGTTCTTCATGTATCCCCTTGAAAAAAGAATATTACGGGTTTGTAGAGAAGATGGATCCGTTTGCTATCAGAGCTCGTCTGTTCATTTTCAGAATATCCCTTACCCATTCAGCAAAATCATCCGGCTGCAGTACCTTTTCCGGATTTCCGTCTGTAAGCCCCCCTTCTATGGACATATCTGAGGCAATGGTACTTGGAGTTAAAGTAATAACCCTGATATTCTGTTTTCTCCATTCTGCCATCATTGATTGTGACAGTGAGACTACTGCGGCTTTTGAAGCTGCATAGGCTGACATATTGGGACCACCTTTCAGTCCGGCTGTAGAAGCTACATTTACAATATCTCCTTCTCCTTTCTCTTTTAAAAACGGATAAACTGCCTTCGCAGCATAATAAACCCCGAAAAGATTGGTTCTGATTACCTGCTCCCAGGTCTCAGATGGCATATTTTCAATCGTTCCGAAATCACCGATTCCTGCATTATTGATGAGAATATCAATCCCTCCAAGCTGTTCGGCAATCGATTCTATTCCTGCTTTTACGTGGATTTCATTATCAATGCTGAAAACGGCATAGGCTGCCCTGACACCCGATTTCTGAATTTCATCAACAGTCATTTTAAGATTTTCTTCATTTCTCCCTGTAATTCCGACATTCACTCCTTCCTTTGCGAGAAGTAAAGCAACGGCCTTTCCCAGACCTCTGCCGCCTCCGGTAACAATGGCATTTTTTCCGTGTAAGTTCATTATTTAAATTTTTATGCTACAAATTTACGAAAGCATTTTTTTAAACAAACGTTTATTATTTTGATTTATTGGAAATGTATGATCAGGAAATTCTATATATAGATGAAACCAACTCAGTAATAAGTTGGTTTCTGAAAGTAATATATAAAAGTAAAAAAATAACCCTAAGGAATGAGTACCGGGTTTTGTACTTCAAATTCTTCCGATGCTGAAAATTCATTTCCGTACATATCGTTTGCCTTCACTTCTATTCTATGCTTACCGAGTGTTAATTTATTTCCGAATCCTCCGGTCCAGATATGTTTTGACTGTTCCGGATTTGAGGGTCTTCTTCCCGGGAACAGTGTTTCCGTAGAGTCCCATTTGAAGACAGCCTGCGCAAAGTTCGGATCGATGGTTTCGCTGTATTCCATTTCATCCCATTTTCCGCCGTCAATTCTGTACTGTACCTTATCTTTTTTGCTTCCCATAAAGACATTTGCCAGAACTTTAGCTGAAGTTTTTGACGGATAAGGAATTACTTTCGGTACATACAGCTGTATCTGATAATCTTCAGGTTTGCCTGCTGTTTTATACCTTACGCTGTATTCATTATCTTTAAAGCTTATAAATGAATATCCTTTTGCTGTACCGTCTCTCATGGTAGAAGTAGGTAGGCCTATTTCATCTGAAGTACCTGACCACCAATCTCCACAGGTCGTTCCTACATTGTATTCATGCAAATCTCCTGCACCGTTCCAGCCCTGTGCTTTTCCGTAGAAAATCTGCTGTTGAATGTGGGTATGGGCAGATAGAAGTAAAGCATTCTTAAAAGGTGCAAGGGCATCAAACAATTTCTGACGGTCAGCATTTCTGAAATTATCTTCATTGCTATGTTCCAGAGGAATGTGGAACGAGACAACGATTAATTTGTTTTTATCTACCAGCTTCAGATCGTTTTGGATAAACTGAAGCTGATCTTCCCTGAAACCGCCCCAATATCCTTTTCCGTCTCTGGGATCCGGATAAAGAATATCATCCAATACTAAAAAATGTACATTCCCATAGTTGAAAGAATAGTTTGCCGGTCCAAAATTAGCTTCAAAAGTTTCATCTGAGAGCTGATCTTCCTGAGCATCATAATTCATATCATGATTTCCCATAACGTTGTACCAGGGAAGGCCTATTTCCTTCATAATATCGGCATACGGTTTCTGAAGGCTCAGATCATCTCCAACCAGGTCTCCCAGACTGATTCCGAAAACCGCATTTTTCTTATTTGACCTTACTTCGTCGACGATTGCTCTTTTGAAATAATCCAGCTGCTTTTCTGTATAAGGCTGAGGATCACCGAAGACCAAAATATCAAAGTTTTTACTTTCATTCTGCTGATGCAGAGCAAAATTTAATTCTTTCGGGAGCACTCCTGTAGGTGCAGTTCCTTTGTATTTAAAATCAGAAGGTGAGCCTTTGGGTTTGTATTGGTAATAATACTGCGGAAGATTATTTTGATTTAAACCCATCATATATCCTGATGGCTTAATAACGAAAACGGTCTGGCCTTCTGCAATCGGAAGGCTGTATTTACCGTTTTTATCAGTTAAAACTACCAGATTCCCATTAGAGACAGCTACATTTTCTATTCCTTTTTCGCGATTTTCCTTTTTCTGGTTTTTGTTCAGGTCTTCAAAGACGTATCCTGACACTGAAGTTTGTGAAACTGCCATTGAGGAAATCAATAATGACGGAATTATATATTTTAAATTCATTATATTTTTTTTATTGTTTAGTAATTTTATTCTGTTATGGCTTGTTCCACCAAACTTTTACATTCACGTCATCGCCACCCATCTGCTGTACGGCTGCCTGATAATTTGTTGTATTAAGAACTCTTGGATTAGGTGGATACATTAACCTTGAAGGCAGATTCCCGTTGTTTAAAAGACCTCCGTTATTGGGCAGTACAGGAAATCCTGTTCTTCTCTTTTCAAACCATTGCTGCTGATCCACAAAGAACAGGGCTACGTATTTCTGTAGCATAATTCTCTCCAGGGATCCATTATAAGCTACATTCTGATTGGTAAAATAAGATGACGTTACTGTGGAACCCCATTGCTCGATTGCCGCTTTTACTCCGCTTTCATAAAAAGCCTGTGCATTTCCGGTAATAATTCCTCTCCATGCCAGTTCTGAAAGAATAAACTGTATTTCCGCATAAGGGAAAACCAGAATGTTAAGAGGTGCCTTAGACAGGTTCTGGTTCATATTGGAAGGTTGATAATCGAATGTTGTTCCTGTTGCATAACCGGAAGGAACACCTTTGTAACCGATATTTGCCTGCGGAGAGGCCAGATTTTTAGCCTGTCCGAAAAACAATGCCATCCTCGGATCATTATTTGCCTTTAAGGTTTCTATAAAGAATGCTGAAGCAGCTCTTCCGGTGGTAAAATCCTGCGGCCTTGCAATAGGAGTAAGAAGTGGTGCAACGCCCGTAATATTTACCTTTGCTGTTTCTGCATTGCTTTGAATGACAGGATATTTTGCAGGGTCATTGATAATCTCCAGAATTCTTTCGTTGACATTGACCTCTCCGTTTCTTTTTAAAATCCTTGTCAACAACCGTAGTGATAATGAATTACAGAATTTTTTCCAATTGACAATCCCATTGACATCACTTTCTGCTTTATAGAAGATATCAGATCCTGTCAGTAATTTCGTAGTTACAAAAAGCGAATTAGCTGTTTTTAAATCGTCCAGTAACTTAATATAGATATCTTTCTGCCGGTCAAATTTCGGCTGCGTAACTCCACCATCCAGATTTGAAGCTTCTGAAAACGGAACATCACCGTAGGTATCGGTCAGGTTTGAATAAACCCAGGCATTCAGTACCATTGCAATTGCCTGATAATTTACATCATTATCCCTTATTGCTGCTTTTTTCATATCCTGAATCTGCATCAGCCATTTGTAACTATTATTCCAGAAACCGGCTCCTGTATTTTCTGTAAGGTAATAGCGGCTTAATGAGTTTCCTTCATTCGGAAAATCAAGAGAAACCTGCATGATATCAAAAGTGAAATCATTAGCCCTCATATAATTTACCGCTGACATATTATACTGAATCGGTACCAGCAGTTTTGAAGCTACAGGTTCGCTGATCCTGCTCTCGTCGACATTCACCTCATCCAAATTTCTGTCACAGGAAACCGAAACCAGGCTTATTCCTGCAATCAATAATGTATTTAAAAATATTTTCTTCATGATTTCAAATTTTAAAATTTAACGTTTAGCTGAATACCCACTGTCCTGGCGGTCGGTAATTGTCCCATCTCAACCCCTGGAGTAATCTGGTTGTCATTTAAGGTTGCTGCCTCAGGATCGAAAAGCGGGAACTTGGTCCACATCCAGAGGTTTCTTCCGAATAAAGCCAATGTGAGATCTGTAATTTTAAGCTGTTGTGTAACTGTTTTGGGAAATGAATATGCAATTCTGGCATCCCTTAATTTAATGAATGAAGTGTCAAAAGTATTGGTTTCTACGTTGGCTCTTCTGTAATAATCAGCATAATACGCTGAGGCCAAAACCCCTTTTGTATTTGCTGAGAATGTACCGTCAGCATTCTGAACGACCCCCTGCCCGATGATTAACCCTCCTGGATTATCTCTTCCAGCCAATGTATGCCCAAGTTTTCCCTGTTCTGTCATTTTGTGATGAGACTGAGAGTAGGCCATCCCTCCGTATTGTCCATCAAATGAAAAGCTTAAGGTCAGGTTTTTATATCTGAATTCATTCTGAAGACCTGCTCTCCATTTTGGATAGGCATTTCCTATTTTTTTCATTTTTGTAGGTTTTGCCGTTAAGCCGTCACTTCCGAAAATTACCTTTCCGTCAGGAGAATACATCAGCCCGTAACCGTACATATCTCCTAAAGAACCGCCAACAGATGCATTGTAATAGACAGCCCCGCCAACACTTGCCATTGTATAAGGCTCGCCATTGAATTCTTGAGGAAGTGAAAGTATTTTATTCCTGTTCATCGCCCAGTTTGCATTAATGCTCCATGAAAAATTCTGATTTTTGACCGGATAGGTATTTAAAGTCATTTCCAACCCCCTGTTCCTTACTTCTCCTGCATTGATTACCCTGTTACTGTAGCCTGTTTCCCACAGCGTAGGAATTCTTACAATCTGGTCTTTCGAATTATTCTGATATGCGGTAATGGTATAACTGATCCTGTTTTTAAGAATACTGAAATCCATACCTCCTTCGATATTGGTAATCATATTGGGTCTCAATCCGGGGTTGGGGTATAGTGAAGGTGATTCTACGGATCCTGCGAAATCACTGTTGTTGTAATATTTGATTAACATATAAGGATCTGTATCATTACCTACTTTAGACCATGAGGCTCTTAATTTCCAGTAATTAAATTTTTCAGATGTCAGGCCGAAGATATCGGAAATAATAAATGACGACCCCACAGATGGATAGAAATAGGAACGGTTTTCCTGCGGAAGCGTACTGCTCCAGTCATTTCTTGCGGTAACATCCAGGAAGGCTACATTTTTATATCCTAAGGAGGCGAGCGCATAAGTACTGTTAACCTGCTTGTCATTTGGTTTTGCAAACTTCACAATTGTTGATATACCGTTTGGCATTGTGTAAAGTCCCGGTTTCAGAAGCCCTTCTGCCAGATAATCATTCATGGTGTATTCTGTGTAACGGATATTTCCTCCCACTGAAGCTGTGAAATCAAAATCGTTGAATTTATTTCTATATGAAAAGAGAACGTCATTATTCAAATCCATCAGCCTGATATGCTGTTCCCTGTACATTCCCTGCAGGTAATTGGCAGAGCTCCAGGGTCTTTTCTGGGTTCGCAGTTCATTGGTTAATTCCATTCCTGAACGCACCATAACATCAAAGTTTTTGGTAATCTTATAGTTCAGATTAACGTTTCCCGTAATAAAGTTTTTATCCACCCCATTCAGCATTTCGTAAGCAATCAGGTAAGGATTATCGATAAAAGAACTAAAAGGATGGACCTGATCCACCTGTTCTTTTCCTGATTTCCAGATCGGTGCATACCAGGATAAATCGACATTCGGATTCTGGAAAATCATGAAGTAGGAAATAGACTGATTGCTGTAGCCCGTTGCCGGAAGATTGTCACTTTTTGTTTTGTTATAATTGAGCTTAATTCCTATTTTCAGTTTTTCATTTAATTTATGATCCACGGAGAAGGCTGCATTAAACCTGTCAAAACCCGTGTTTGGCATCATCCACTCGTTCTTTAGATAGGTTAAAGAAGATCTGAAAGACGTATTTTCGTTAGACGCTTCTACAGAAACATTATTTGAAAATGTTGTACCTGTCTGCCAAAAGCCTTTGATATTATCTTTGTATGGTCTCCACAACTGTCTTACTGCACTCTGACCTTCCGTTGCCGGATCATATTGAAAATAATACTGTCCATTAAACCTGGGTCCGAAAGCACTGCTCGTAGATCCTGTATTGACGCCATCTTCAGAAGCCTGGTAAGAGTAATAATAATTTCCGGCCGTATTTTTCTGCATGGTTCCCTGACCGTATTCATATTGATAATCAGGCCATCTGAGCACCGTATCATAGCTTGAATATGAATTTAAAGAAACCTGTACTTTTCCATTTTTGCTTTTTCCTGATTTCGTCGTAATCATCACCGCTCCCCCTGCACCTCTTGAACCATAAAGTGCGGATGCGGTTGAACCTTTCAAAATTGTAATGGACTCTATATCATCAGGATTGATTGTATTAATCCCGTTTCCGTAATCAATAGGAAGGTCTGCTTTGGAACCTGCACCATACGCTGAAAACCCTGTTCCTGTTGTATTATTATTTAACGGTACGCCGTCCACCACAATAAGAGCATTGTTCTGATCTGCATTCATTGAGATGTCACCCCGCAATTTAATGAGTGAACTTCCCAGAGGTCCTGCACCTGCGGTCTGTATCTTTAACCCTGCTACTTTACCTTCCAATGCCTGTGACCAGTTATTGTTCTGCGTTTTAAGAATTTCTTCAGACTTAATGGTTTCTGCAACGTATCCCAAAGACCGATCCTGTCTTTTGATGCCTAAAGCCGTTACTACAACTTCTTCGATATTTTTTACGGTATCTTTTTTAACCTGTTGCTGAGCTGACATATTGATGCTGACCAGTCCTAAAGCGGATAACAGAAATAATTTTTGAGTTTCCTTACGCATATCTTTTTGTTTGCGCAAAATTAGAACGACATTATGACGATGCTTTTAACAAGGCTTTAACATATTTTAAATAAAAAGATAACGCCATATTAACTATTCTTTAACAAAAATTTTAAAACATTACTAAACACTCAGTTAGAGACATTAATAAACTTTAATGCCATGCATACTAATTTTATCCGGTATCTTCGTAAGCATTTTCAGTTATCCTTAGAGCCATAAAAAAATGCCTTATAAATTCATAAGGCATTGTCATTTAAAAAGAATGGAGGTTACTTGGTATTTTTTAAAACGTCCGGGATGTTGGTTGTAATGAAACCTATTCCCTGTTTCTTTAATTCCTGATACACCTCAACATCATTTACCGTCCAGGCGTTGGTAATCAGTCCCAATGCATTTCCTTCTGCGATCCAGGTTGGGTTTTTCTGGAAGATACTGTAGTGATAATCAATACCGTCAATACCTTCATCTCTGATCTGTTGTGGAGAAAGCTCTCCTTTCAGGTACTGAACTTTGAATTTTGGTTCTGATTTTTTGATTTCTTTGCAGATATTCAGACTGAAAGAAATAAATTCAGTCTGGGATTCAAGTTTCATTTCCTTTACCATCTTGATGGTTTTTGCTGTCAGCTCATCTTCTTTTTCTTTTGTTTTATCCGGCTTGATTTCTACAATCAGTTTTAAAGACTGATCTTTTTTCCCTGCTTTTAAATAATCTTTCAATAAGGGAAAATTTTCACCGTTAGAGAGCTTCACTTTTTTAAGCTCTTTGAAATCGGTTTCTGAAATTTCCATTTTACCATGGTGCTCATCGTGATTGACTACGAGAACGCCATCTTTGGTCATCCTTACGTCAAATTCAGCTCCGTAAATTTTTAAATCCCGAGCATTCTCCAATGCTTTCAATGAATTTTCCGTTGTGGGAGGATTGGTCTGCCAATATCCTCTGTGTGCAATAATCCGGGTTTGTGCGCTCATCATTACTGTACTTAAAACTGTTAACCCTAAGATAAAATTTTTCATAATATAATCAGATAATTAAATGTGTATGTCTGCGGAAGCATTTCCATAAAGATAATATTAAATTTTTAGAATGTGTATTTAGCGCCTAATTGAATCTGATAAGGATTTCCTGTTAATGGCACCAAACCACTGTTGTTCAGACTGTATTTAAATTCTTTGGTTGCCTGATCAAATCCTGTAATTCTGTACAGAGACATATTGTTGTAAGATTTGTTTACGCCCCATTCTTTATTGAGAAGGTTGGCAACGTTGAAAATATCAACTGAAATCTCAAATCCTCCGATCTTCTCAAATTTCAGCTTCTTGGCAATACGCAGATCCCAAACTCCAAAGAATTCATTTTTTCCGCCATTACGTTCTGCGATCTTATTGTTGTAATCGGTAATATAGTTCTTCAAAGCATCTCCCACTTCAGGATTGTCAATCAGAGTCTGTGTAAGACTAGGGAAAATATAAGCCAGATCATTTGAATCTACAAAGTCTCCGTTAATATTTCCACCTGCTGTCACAGAGAAACGTGTTCCGCCGATTCCGGAATATCTCAATCCTACAGTAAAGCCTGCAATGGTAGGTGAATTTCCATACAGTACCACTTTATTACGAAACTGATTGTCAGAATAAGACATTCTTAAATTTCTAGGATCTCCCTGAACCAGAGTAGATAAAGTTGCAGAGTTGGCAACATTCCCATTATAAGAAGTATTATCTCTGATATCAGACCAGGTATAACTTGCCGTGATTTCTCCGTCTTTCCAGTAGCGGTAACTTGTATCTACAACAAATGAAAACTGGTTAACTTTACCGTCACTCACAAGCTCCAGCACTCTCCCGAAATTCTGATTGATTCTTCCGGCCTTCCAGTCTAAAGTTCCGTTGGCATTAATTGCTGATGCCGGCACATAAACCCCTCTTCCTCCTTCATTGTTAAGAGTGAAATAAGGATTGGCCACCATGTTTCTATCATAATAGAAGTAATTGTTTCTCCCTAATGCCATATACCCTGCCACTCCTGCTCTGAATCTCTCGTTAAAGAAGTGAGTATATGAGATATTGGCTTTGTAAACGACAGGAATTTTTGCATCCTCCCCTGTATAATTAATAGTGGGCAACTGGTACTGCGTCAGTGAGGGAACAGTACCGTAATCGTTTCTGTAACCGTTGAAATCTGGTACAAGCCCAATCTGGGAAGGATTGACATCTACGGTTGCCAAATGATTTCCGTCAAAAACCAGGTTATTGATGACCATATAATTATTGATATCTGAAGAGAAAATTCCTGCTCCGAATTTTAAGAAATCTTTGTTCTCTTCATTGATATTCCATTCAAACTGAAATCTTGGCTGAATGATAAACGACTTAATCTGATTATCTGTCCGTATTCCCATCTGATCATATAATTTTTGATTAAACTGAGCTTTCGGATAACCACCGTAATCTAGCCTTAAACCTGCCATTAAATCTAAGCCTCTTGCGATCCTTGTCTGCATCTGACCATAGACACCTAAATTCCAGATACTTGATTTCACTGATGGATCAGCAACTAAAGGTACCTCTCTGTAAAATCTATAGGGGATCAGGTTTTCAAAATTAAAAAGATTACTGGCGTTAGTAGTAGCTTCTCTGAAATGGAACCTCCCGTTGACTTCGCTGCCATAAACAGATTTTGATCTTGTGTACATCAGATCTGCTCCGAAAGTATATTTTATTTTATCGGTATTATAATACAAATTATCTACAATCTGAAACACATTATTTCTGAAACCTTCCTGTGCAAAACGGTGACCTCCGATCTGAATATTTGTTGCGGCATTCTTTCCGTCTATATTTGATACAATATTCTCAACAATTGCTCTTGGAACTGGATGTCCTAATTCGTCGTTCTGATAACTGTCCTGAAAAGTGTAAAGATACTGTGCCTTCAGCTCATTGGTCAGGTTAGGCTTCAGATTTGATCTCAGCGTTACCAGTAAACTGTTATCAAGGTTTTTGTCATTAGCGTATGATTCATAGAAACTGATGGCTGTATTATCTGCAAGTCCGTTTTTATTTAAGTCGTAGGTGAAATTATTTCTTAACGTCAGTAAATTCTTATCATTAATCTGCCAGTCTAAGCGTAAAAATGCAGCATCAGAATTTCTTATTCTGTCAAATGCTCCAAACTGAGGTGAGTTTCCTACTCCATATTTTGCTCTGGCAATATCCAGAAACTGATTAAGCGTCTGGTTGGTTGTATTTAATCTCAGTTCATCTTCTTTTGAGCGTATATCTGCAATGAATAACGGTTTAGAATCCAGCTGATGATCCCAGGCTGCAAAAAAATGTAATTTATTTTTGATAATCGGACCTCCCAATGAAAATCCGAACTGGGAAGTTGAGAAATCGATTGTTCTTTTATTTCCCCTGATATCATAGGGGCTGGACAGCCAGTTTGTTCTTAAATATTCCCAGGCGCTTCCGGAAAATGTATTCGTTCCTGATTTTGTAACTGCACTTATGGTTCCGCCGCCACTTCTTCCTAATGTAACATCGTACTGGTTGGTTGTGATCTTAAATTCACGAACGGCTTCTATAGAAATAGAATAAGGTGCACCGCTTCTACTCGTAGTAGAACCAGCGGAAGTAGGGTTTTTGGCAGTCATCCCGTCAATGGTAAAATTGGTTGACGAACCTAACTGACCGGAGAGATTTCCGTTTTTTCCACTGAGAGGAGACAATTCTGTAAGATTGGTGAAATTTCTTCCGTTGACGGGTAAAATACCTATATTTTTAGTGGTAATTGCTGTGGCTGCTCCGAGGTTACCGATCTTATTTTTTAAGTTTCCTGTGATAACAACTTCTTCAATTGACTTTTCACCGGTATTCTCCAGATTCATATTTACGGTCACCTGATCACCGAAGTTAACATTGTATCCCTCTTTCTTTTTGTCATTCACTATGACGGTATAAGGCCCGCCCAAAGGTATTTCTTTGAAGATATATTCTCCTTTTGAATTGGTTTCTGTTTCGGTCCTGAAACCTGTGGATTCATTAATAATGATTACTTTCACTTTATCCTGTGTACCTGTACTGGTGATTTTACCGACAATAGATGCCTGTGTAGTCTGGGCATACGCCAGTGTTCCCCAACCTAAAAACAATAATCCTATTACAATTTTTACTTTTCTCATGATTTCAATTAACTGATTGCAAAGGTAAACTGACTGAGTAAGCCTCCTGTTTACGGGACTTTTAACTTTTTTTTAATTAAATCGGAACATTAGATTAACAGATCGTAAACAGTGATTTTATTGAGTGAAATATCAGACAGTTATCAGATGTTAAGGTATTTTAATGATACCACATCATTTAATTATCATATTTTTTTAAATTGAAATTACTTTGGTTATTTTTGCTTCAAATAAATTTCAGATGTCCGAAACCATTCAGCAGAAGATAGAACAGCTCCGTAAAGAACTCAACCAGCATAATGAAAATTATTATCTGATGGATGAGCCCAGCATTACAGATCTTGAATTTGATTTACTTTTAAAAGAACTTCAGGATCTTGAGGCCAGGCACCCTGAATTTCATGATGATAATTCACCAACGGTACGTGTAGGAGGAGGTGTTACCAAAATTTTTCCGACAATCCGGCATCAGTTCAGAATGTATTCTCTGGATAATTCCTATGATTTTGATGATCTGGCAGATTGGGAAAAGCGCATCATCAAAACAATTGACGAACCTGTAGAATTTGTGGCAGAATTAAAATATGATGGCGCATCCATTTCTATTCTGTACGAAAATGGGAAACTGACGCAGGCTGTAACCCGTGGTGACGGCTTTCAGGGCGATGAGATCACTTCAAATGTGCGAACTATTTCTGATATCCCGATTACTCTAAAAGGAGATTTCCCTGAACGTTTTTTTATGCGTGGTGAAATTTATTTAACGAGAAAAAATTTCGATAAGATCAATAAACTGCGCGAAGAAGAGGGCCTGGATCCTTTTATGAACCCAAGAAATACCGCAAGCGGAAGTCTGAAGATGCAGGACAGCGGTGAAGTAAGAAAACGGAGATTATCTTCGGTTTTATATCAGTTTGTATCACCTGATGTGCCGGCAGAGAACCATTGGGAACTGATCCATAAAGCTCATGATTGGGGATTTACTACTTCTGCTCAGGCAAAACTCTGTAAAACTCTGGATGAAATCAAAGAATTCATTAATTTCTGGGATACGGAAAGACACACGCTTCCATTCGAAATCGATGGGATCGTACTTAAAGTAAATTCTTTGAAACAACAGCAACAGCTGGGCTATACTGCAAAGTCTCCACGCTGGGCAATGGCTTATAAATTCAAGGCCGAGAAGGTGGAAACCGAACTGCAAAGTGTTTCTTACCAGGTGGGAAGAACAGGTGCCATAACGCCGGTTGCCAATTTAAAACCTGTTTTATTGGCAGGCACAACAGTAAAACGTGCTTCTCTTCACAATGAAGATATCATCAAGAAATTGGGGTTGCATGAGCACGATTATGTTTATGTAGAAAAAGGCGGTGAAATCATTCCTAAAATTGTAGGTGTCAACACCGAAAAAAGAACGGCTGAAAGCAAAGCGGTGGAATATATTAAGAACTGTCCTGAGTGCGGCACTGAGCTGGTAAAGGTAGAGGATCAGGCCATTCATTTCTGTCCAAATGATCTGCATTGCCCGCCACAGGTTGTTGGCAGAATGATTCATTATGTTTCAAGAAAAGCATTGAATATTGATAATCTGGGAAGTGAAACGATCGAACAGCTCTACCGGGAAAGACTGATCGAAAATCCGGCAGATTTTTATACTCTCACCAAGGATCAGATTCTTCCTTTGGAAAGAATGGCTGAAAAATCTGCACAAAATATTATCGACGGGATCGAAAAATCAAAAGAAATTCCTTTTGAAAAAGTTTTATTCGGTATCGGAATAAAGCATGTAGGTGAAACCGTTGCCAAAAAACTGGTCAAGAACTTCAACACGATCGACGACTTAAAAAGTGCAACTGCAGAAGAACTCTGTCAGGTGGAAGATATAGGAATGAAGATCGCCGTGAGCATCGTTGAGTTCTTTGCCAATTCCGAAAACATCCTGATGCTGGAACGTCTTAAATCTTATGGAGTGCAGCTGGAAAAGGGTGAAAACACCAACGAAGTTTTATCAAACGCTTTAGACGGGAAAACCTTCCTGTTTACCGGAAAATTATCCCTTTTCACCAGAGAATCTGCTGAAGAAATGGTAGAAAAACACGGCGGAAAAAACATTTCTGCAGTTTCCAAAAACCTCAATTATCTGGTGGTCGGAGAAAAAGCCGGAAGCAAACTGAAGAAAGCGAATGATATCGGAACCATCGAAATTCTGGATGAACAGCAGTTTCTGGATTTGATAGGCTAAGCTGTTAATTTCAAGTTAACAAACTAAAGACCTAGAAAAATATAAGCAGCTGAATTCCGGTTCTGACCGGAAAGATAAACCCCACAGGTTTTAAAAACCTGTGGGGTTTATCTATTTTACAGAAAAATCAAGATTTTTATTGATCCTGATTTTTCTTCAGCCAATCCAGGCGGCGCTGATCAGGGAGATGTCTTACAGAGAAATTTTCAAAAGTCGCTTTAAAACCTTTACCATCAGGGCTCGCTGCCATAAATCCTACTTTTACAGGCGTGTTATCCTGCAGATAAGCATTGCGCATCATCACATATTCCTTATCATCAAAGGAATAAAAAATCTCCACTGCATCCAGCCTTCTGACTGCCTTGATCCAGACAAACGGCGGTGTTTTTTCAAGAACAATGACACTCCAGTCACTGGTTTTATGGGTAACGACAGTACTTAAATTAAATTTTCCGTCGACAAATTCCACTCCGGCTTTGATGTAATTCTGTTCATCAACTCTCAGCATCAGCCCCATCTGATCAAAACGGGCTTTATAATCACCGGTAATTTTCACCTTTGTTTCAAATTCTCCCCCATAGGTGGAATAGTAAAATGGAGCATCATCGACTGTAAAACCATAGTGTGAAATCCTCCAGTAATCACTTTGCGGCGTTACATTCATGACTAATTTCCCATTTTTGATCTCCCATTGCTGAGGTTCGTTAAACCATGTCATCTTCTCCAGGGACTGTCCTTTTAGTCCTGAAAATAAGTTGAAAACGATGATTGTGGATCCTATTATTTTTTTCATTTTAATTCTTACTAAATTTTTCTTCTGTACTCAATGATGCAGTCCTGACGGAGGTTCATTTCTTTAATCCGGATCATCAGGAAGATAAAATTATTGTTTAACCTTAAATTTCACGGATTACTTTACATGGATTACCGACCGCCAGCACATTGGCCGGAATATCTTTGGTCACAACACTTCCCGCTCCGATCACCGTATTGTCGCCAATCGTAACTCCTGGAAGAATGCTGCATCCGGCACCGATCCAGACATTATTTCCAATCATAATTGGGTAAGCATATTCCAATGCTTTATTTCTTTCTTCTACATCAAAAGGATGACCGGCGGTATAAAATCCACAGTTGGGAGCAATAAAGACATTATCCCCAAAAGTCACTTTTGCGCAATCCAGAATCACCACATTGACATTGGTATAGAAATTTTCTCCAATCTCAATATTATAACCGTAATCACAATAAAAAGGCTGTTCGATGTGAAAATTATCTTTTGTCCGGCCAAACAGTTTTCTGATGATATCTTTTCTCTCTTCTGTTTTAGAAGGTGGGAGATGATTGTATTCAAAACAGAGATCTTTACAGATATTTCTCTCCTGTACTAAAAATTCATCGGCGGCATTATATATTTTCCCGCTCAGCATTTTTTCTTTTTCGTTCGGATTATTCATTGTATTTTTACTTTGATGATCAGCAAATTTATGATCTTCATTTTTTATGATCAATACTGATTTATAACCAATTTTATTAGCTATGATACTTTGATAAATATTAATCTTCATAAACTCTTGAAAATAAAAATTTAATAATCTTCCAACCCCATCAGATTGATTTCTCATAAATAATGTAAATGAAAACCATCCAATCCGACCTCAACGATAAACTGTTACAGCAGGAATTTTCTCCTAAGGCTGACAGCGATCAGTTACCACTAAAAAAATGTCAGAAAATTGCTGAAAACTTCATAGAACTAGAAAACGGCATTGCCGTCTTAAGTGATTTACAGAATAATAAAAGTTATATCTATAACGGAAAACTGGCTGATCAGCTTAATATTTTCCAGGATGATAATTTTCAGCTGATTGAAAGCATTTGGGAAGAGGAACTTTTTTCGAAACTGCATCCTGAAGATGTCGTACAGAAACATTTGCTTGAACTCCAGTTTTTTCAGTTTATTAAAACAATTACTTTTGATAACCACAAAGATTATTGTGTTGTCAGCAGACTTCGAATTGCTGATGATCCGGGGCAGAAAGCCCTTCTACATAAAATGTTTTACTTCACAAATGCCAGTGATAAAAATGTAGAACTGGCACTTTGCCTATATCATTTTGATTTTCTTAATTCTTCCCTTCATCAGGGGATGATCATCAATACAGCAGACGGATCAATAATCCATCAGACGGAAGCTGGGAATTCTGCATTCCTGTCAATTCGTGAAAAGGAAATTCTGACAATGATCCAAAGCGGAAAAAGAAGCAAAGAAATTGCTGAACTGCTGTTTATCAGCATTAATACCGTGAACCGTCACAGGCAGAATATCCTGGAAAAACTCCGTGTAGGAAATACAACCGAAGCCTGCACAATGGCGGCAAAACTGAAATGGATATAAATTCACAAAACATTCATCCCATTTTTGGATCATGTATTTTTAAATGAATATTTACATTATATTTGAAAAATATAAGCTATATCCATGAAAAAAATCTATCTGATTATTTTTGTCCTTATCTTTTCTGCATGTAAAACACAAATTATCAACATTCCCGATTCCTATCTTAAAGCAAAATTACTGACTTACGGAGCTACTTCAAATGCCGGCGGAACTTTTATAAATGTTGACACAAATGGGGATGGCGAAATTCAAGTCTCAGAAGCAGCTTTGGTGTACAAAATATCAATCAGCAATCTTAATGACACCGTAAGCAGTTTAACAGGATTAACCAGCTTTCCAAATTTGACCGAACTGGAATTTTCAAATCCTAATTTATCAAGCTACAATCTTACGTTTAATAATTATCCTGTACTACAAAAATTAAAAATCGTTGGAGGTACAGTGAATAATGTTACTATTGAAAATTGCAATGCTTTATTTTCAATCAGTCTTGATAAAGGGAATATCATAAGTATCCAGAATACTACTGCGCAGGAAATTAAAATTGAGAATATTAATGGTTTAAATCTTTCTTCAACCCCTAACCTGAAAAAATTCTCTCTGTTTTCCTCAGAACTTTCGTCCTTAAATTTAAGTAACCATCCCTTGCTGGAGGAGGTTAGTGTAACTGAAAACAACTTTTTAACAAATATAAATTTTTCAGGAGACACTGCTTTAAAAAAACTGGAACTGCATCATAATCAACTAAGCAGTCTGACAGTACCTAATCCTGCTCTGGTCAACTATATAAGCATAGGTTTTAATCTCTTCCAGATTTTTGATGCTACTCCTTATACCGGATTAGTATTCTTTTACGGACATGAAAACCAGATTACAGGTCTGGATTTCAGCTCAAGCCCTCTGATTGGTCAAATTTATGTTTATAATAATTCACTATCTACTTTAACCCTTTTTAATAACAATAATCTGCAATTATTATATGCAAATAATAATCAGCTAAACAATGTAGCCTTCAACCATGCGAAAAATCTAAAAAACATTCAGATAACGAATAATAATCTGACTGATATTGATTTATCAAAGAATGTACTTCTCGAAGTTGCAGATTTAGATTTCAATCCTAATTTACAGACTTTAAACATTAAAAACGGAAAACATAATAATTTAGGTCTTGGATTTTCAAATACACCACAATTACAGTATGTGTGTACTGATCCCAACGAGACAAGTTTTGTAATTTCACAATTGGCAACTTACAATCAGCCTAATACAGTAGTCAATTCGTATTGTACTATGACTCCCGGAGGCGCATATTATACCCTTCAGGGTACAACCAGATACGACATGAACGGAAACGGATGCAATAATAATGATACCACTAAGCCATTTCAAAAATTTAACATTCTGGGACAGTCAACCGCAATATCTTCTTCAGCTGGAACCTATTCTTTAGCACTGACGCCAGGCCCTATTTTGCTCTCACCTGTATTAGAAAATCCTTCTTACTTTGCTATTACACCTTCATTGGTTAACCTTAATTTGCCTGCTCAGACAACCCCCTTTACTCAAAATTTCTGTTTAACAGCCAATGGAAACCATAATGATCTTGAAGTAGTAATTCTTCCGATTACTTTAGCTATTCCTGGTTTTGATGCTCAATATAAAATCATTTACAAGAATAAAGGGACAGCTGCGCAGTCCGGAACGCTACTGTATAATTTTGATGATAATTTAATGAATTTTTTAACATCGTCTTACAGTCTGACTTCACAAACAACGGGAATTCTGAGCTGGAATTTTACCAATTTATTACCTTTTGAAACCAGAGAAATCAACTTAACCTTTAAACTCAATACTCCGTTACAAACTCCACCATTAAATGGGGGACATATATTAAGTTCCACTTTTCAAATAAATGGATTAGCTGATGAAACGCCTTCGGATAATATATTTACCCTAAATCAAACTGTTGTAAACTCTATTGATCCGAATGACAAAACATGTTTAGAAGGAACCATAATTACTCAGGCGAAAGTAGGTGATTATGTACATTACCTTATAAGATTTGAGAATACCGGTACAGCCAATGCTCAGCATGTTGTGGTAAAGGATGTCATTGACACTTCAAAATTTGACATATCAACTTTGCAGGCAATTAGTGGAAGTCATAACTTTATTTCAAGAATAACAGGAACAAATATCGTGGAATTCGTCTTTGAGAATATACAGCTGCCTTTTGATAATGCTGTTAATGACGGATATGTTTCATTTAAAATTAAAACTAAATCAAATCTGAATGCAGGAGACAGTTTCAGTAATACGGCAGACATCTATTTTGATTATAATGCCCCTGTAATTACTAACACGTACACAACGACGGTACAGAATACTCTTGGAACAACAGAATTCAGTAATGATAGAATCAATATTTATATTTATCCAAATCCCGTAAACGATGTGCTATATGTTAAAACAAAAGTTATCATTACAAAAGCTGAAATTTATGATACAACTGGCAGGATCATACTTTCGACAGGACTTAAAAACAATTCTGCAGATGTTTCGAATCTGTCTGAAGGTAATTACATTGTGAAATTTTTCACACAAGATAAAACTGTCACACAGAAGTTTATTAAAAACTAATTTTAAAATATGAGCATCGCTAAAAAGAAAATTATTGTAATTTTATTATCAGTAAAAATATACAGTCAATGGATTTTCTGAAAGATCATTCAATTCACAATGAACTCGTACTGATTATTATTTCTGTGATTCTGGGGCTTTTTATCGGAGCTGAGAGAGAATACCGGAACAAATCTGCCGGTTTACGGACTTTCATCCTTGTTTGCTTCGGTTCCTGCCTTTTTACTATTCTTTCTATAAAAATAGGTATCCATGATCCTGACCGTCTTGCAGCAAACATTATTACCGGAATAGGCTTTTTGGGTGCCGGTGTTATTTTTAAAGGAGACAGCAAAATTGATGGAATTACCACTGCCACCACTATTTGGGCTACAGCTTCAATCGGAATGGCAGTTGGTGCAGGGTATGTTTATTTATCTTTGACGGGAACAGTTCTGGTTCTTTTGATCTTAAGTTCACTGAGCTATCTGCAGAATTTCATTGACAACAATCACAAAATCCGGGAATACAGAATTGTTGCTGACACTTTTGAAGATGTCGTTTATTTTGAAAACAATTTCAAAAATTATCATTTGAAGTTTTATGTTGTCAGACAAAAATTTACTCCGGAAAGTATTGCTACGACATGGATGCTAACGGGAAAAAATACCAATCATGAGCTGTTTATCCTTCATCTCCGAAATGATAAAAAGGTAAAATCTTACGAATTTTGAAAAACAAATAATCATTAATCTTATCAGTAACCTTTTCTCACCTTTATTTTTAAGTCTAATTAAAAAAAACAGTTTAAGGTGAGGTATAATTATTTAATTTTGTTTCCCATAATTTATGGATGATTTAATACATTTTTATGTTTCGGTTTTAGGAATTCCTAAAGACCTGGCACTACTCCACACCGTCAAATTTGAACGGTTAGAAATCCCTAAAAAGACAGTTATTTTAAATCAGGGAGAAACCGAGGATTATTTATATTTTATTTCTGAAGGAATTGTCCGTTTTTTTGTCTGCAAACCTCATCCGACAGAGCCACCGAAAGAAATTACGTTTTCATTTTTGGTAAAAAATATGTTCTGCAGTGCTTACGATTCTTTTATTACGAGAAGGCCCTGCCATTATAACATTGAGACTTTAAAAGATACGGTGGTTTACAGGATTCATCATACTCATCTGCAGGATCTGTACAAAAGTACTGAGATAGGAAATTATATTGGCAGAATTTCCGCAGAAGGTTTATATGTGAGAAAAGCCCAGCGGGAGATGTCACTTTTGATGCATTCCGCTGAAGAAAGATATTTAAATTTATTAGAAACCTATCCTGACTATGTGATCCAGATTCCATTGAAATATATTGCCTCTTATCTGGGAATTACTCCACAGGCCCTGAGCCGCATCAGAAAACGCATTTCTTAACCTGGATTCATTTTCCGGTATTGATGAATGATGTATTTTTGCAACAGCTTAAAAGATGCAAATGATGAAACAGTATTTGTAAAATTAAGCAAGATTTTCAATCTGTAAGATATCAGATCCCAGACCCCTCAGAACAAAATTCTGAAGGGTTTTCTTTTTTCAGAGACAATTAAATCCGTATTTTAGTCAAAATTTTTTGCAATGATAAAACGTACTATTTTAATTGCTTCGGCATTCTTTACTTTTTCATGGGGAATGGCGCAGCAATACGGCGGAATGTGGATTCCCACGGAGTTGAATGAAAAGGAAATGAAGGATCTGGGAATGAAAATCTCTGCCAAAGATATCTTCAATACGCAGAAACCAAGTATCAAAGATGCTGTAGTACAATTCAACGGAGGATGCACAGCTGAAATTATTTCGCCTAAAGGATTGCTTTTAACCAACCACCACTGCGGATACGGTCAGATCCAGGCTCATTCAACGGTTGACAATGATCTGCTGTCCAATGGTTTCTGGGCAAAGAATATGGGAACTGAACTTCCGAATCCGGGTGTAACCGTTGACTTTATTGTGGATATCAAGGAGGTAACAGATAAGATTTTAGAAAACACTGAAAATCTTCAGGAACCTGAACTTTCTAAAAAAATTGCCGGTAATATTGAGATTTATAAAAATTCTCAAAAAACAGAACCTTATCAGTCAATTTCTGTAAAATCAATGTATTACGGAAATAAATTTTATGCCTATGTGATTGAAACCTATAAGGACATTCGTCTGGTCGGAGCGCCGCCACAAAGTATCGGAAAATTCGGAAGTGATACAGACAACTGGGTATGGCCAAGACATACGGGAGATTTCTCAATGTTCAGAATTTACGCAGATAAAAACAACAAACCTGCTGAATATTCTAAAGACAATGTACCCTACGTTCCGAAACATTACCTTCCGGTCTCTATAAAGGATAAGGCTGAAAATGATTTCACCTTCGTTTTCGGATTTCCCGGCAGAACGACAGAATATCTTCCTGCCATTGCTGTGGAAAAGATCATGACAGAGATTGATCCTGCGAGAATCGCAGTACGTGATGTTGCCCTGAAGACATTAGATGAAAAAATGCGTGCTGACGACGCTACAAGGATCAAATACGCTTCAAAATTCGCTTCTGTCGCCAACTACTGGAAAAAATGGATTGGCGAGGTAGAAGGTCTTAAAAAATCGAATGCCGTGCAGAAAAAAGCAACGTATGAAAGTTCGCTCGCTTCCAAAAATCCTCAGATAAAAACCACGATAGACGAACTGAACAAACTGTATAAAGATCAGGCCCCTTATGCTTTAAATAATGCCTATTATTTTGAAGTGATCAGGAACGCTGAGACATTGATGCTTGCCAATCTGTTCTCTTCGTACATTACCGCCGTGGAAGCAGGCAGAATGGATGAGAAAGGAACAGCTGCATTCAAAAGCAGACTTACCTCGTTCTACAAAGATTACAGTCCGGAACTGGATGCTAAAGTAACGGCAAAACTTCTGGCTCTGTATGCCAACAAAACGGCTCCGCAATTTTTGCCTTCCGGTTTTGACAAATATAAAAATGAAGCTCAAAACATAACCGACTTTGAAAACCTCTCTAAAAACTCTGTTATCACGGGAAGATCTTCTGTAAACGGAGCTGCTCTGAATGCAGATATCGACAAAGCATTTTCCAATCAGGACAAATTGATAAAAACGGTTAAAAAAGATCCTGTTTATCAGCTTTTCATGAATCTAAAAGATACTTATATGAAAACTGCTGATCCACAATTTACTTCTCTGCAGGCAAAAATCGACGGTCTGCAGAAAAAGTATATGGCTCAGCAGATGTCAACTGATAAAGAGAGAAAATTCTTTCCGGACGCAAATTCTACACTTCGTGTAACCTACGGAAAAGTAAAAGGCTCAACTCCAAAAGATGCAGTTACCTATGATTACCAGACGCACCTGGCAGGTGTTATGGAAAAATATGTTCCCGGAGATTACGAATTTGATGTCCCTAAAAAACTGATTGATCTTTATGACAGGAAAGACTTCGGAAATTACAAAGACAAGACCGGAGATGTTCCTGTAGGATTTACGGCAACCAATCATACCACAGGAGGAAATTCCGGAAGCCCTGCTCTGGATGCACACGGAAACCTGGTCGGATTAAATTTTGACAGACAGTGGGAAGGAACCATGAGCGACATTAACTACGATCCGCGGTTCAGCAGAAATATCATGGTTGATACGAAATACATTCTTTTTATCGTTGATAAATTTGCCGATTCAAAATGGCTGATCAACGAGATGAAAATAGTGAAGTAATATCAACTTTTACCTGTTTCAGGAAGTGAAAATAAAACTTCAGAAAATTGATTTAATCGGACAACCTTGAAATTATGTGTGCAAACTTTTGATTTCAGGGTTGTTCTTTTTTTAAGTGACTCTCTCTCTTCTCAGAATTTTTTTAGGATGAATCAATATCAGATGTCTGTTGACAGGAATAGAAATAGGCTGCAACATCGTTAATGATGTGATAAAACAAAAATGAATTGCTGCAATTTTAATCAGAAAACTACAGTACTCCTGCCCTTACACGGCTCAAAGTTTCAGGGCTCATCAGAAGATATGAAGCGATATGGGCTACAGATGCCCTTCCGGAAATAGATGGCTGTTCTTTACAAAATCGGTCATAGCGTTCCCTTGAATTTTCAAAACGCCAGGAATCTGCTTTGTGCTGAGAAACAACGAGCTTATATTCCATAACAGCCCTGTACAATTGATTAATATCCGGAAATTCATCACAAAGTTTTATCCATTTATTATAATCCAGAAGACAGATGACAGACGGCTCCAGCGCTTCTACCAATAACCGCGTCGGCTCCTGCAGAAATAAACTTTCAAGGCAGGTGGCAATATTACCTTCACAGGAAAAATGTTCTGTTATATCCCGCCCTTCTTTATAATAAAACTGTCGGATCAGGCCTCTTTCTACAATATAAATGTATCTGCTTACGGTTCCCTCTTCTAAAATCATTTCATCTTTCTGATAAGATTTCTGTATCAGTATCGATTGAAATCTCAACATTGATTCCTGAGAAAACCGCACCTTATATTTTTCGAGAATTGTTTTTACAATATCCATTATTTTAAAATAATCACTTTATCAAAAGTAATATTTATTCATTAAACATGAAGAAAATGACGTGCGTCATTTTTATTCACCTGATCTGTTATTAGTTTTGCACTCTAATTTTTAAAAGCACTTATGACCACGCAGAAATTATCTCCAACGCGTATCAGCATTTTTTACTTCTATTTTATCATGGGATTGATATTCGCCAGCTGGGCAAGCAGGATCCCTGATATTAAAAAAGCGCTTCAGCTCAATGATGGCGAGCTGGGACAGGTACTCTTTGCCATGCCTCTGGGTCAGTTAACCATGATGGCGGTCTCAGGTTATCTGGTGAACAAATATGGAAGCCGGCCTGTTTTGATCACAGCAATGATCATGTATGGAATCATGCTCACATTCATTGCAAACGCAGATAGCTTTGCATACCTGTTCTCCGTATTATTTTTATTCGGGATTGCATCAAACATGGCCAATATTGCCGTGAATACCCAGGCAGTCAGTTTAGAAGCGCTGTACAAAAGAAACATCATGTCTTCTTTCCACGGATTATGGAGTCTGGGAGGGTTTACAGGTGGAATCTTAGGCACTGTATTCGCCCAGACGGAATGGTCAGTTTTCACCCATTTTATGATCATCCTGGTCTTCGGTATTTTAGGAATCTTTTTTTTCAGCCGGCGATTACTTCATCAGGATATAAAGGAAGCTGATAGAGATAGAACGGAAAAAACAGTTTTTAAACTGGATGCTGCTGTAATTATTTTGGGACTGATAGGATTTGGAAGTATGTTTTGTGAAGGAACCATGTTTGATTGGAGCAGCGTTTATTTCTCTACCATTATCAAACCGGACGAGTCTTTTGTACGTATGGGATATATAGCGAGTATGGGAGCGATGACATTAGGACGTTTTGTCGCTGATAAATTTGTCAACCGTTATCAGGCCTCAACCGTGCTGAAGTACTGTGGGATATTAATTACTGCGGGCTTATTACTTGCTACCGCCAGACCTGGTTTAATCCTCTCAACTTTTGGTTTTTTACTTGTAGGATTAGGCGTTTCCTCCATTGTACCCATTTGTTACAGTGCAGCAGGAAGATTAAAAACGATGTCCGCAAGTATTGCCATCACAGCAGTCTCGTCAATAAGTTTTCTCGGTTTTATGATTGGCCCACCCTTAATTGGTCTGCTTTCTGAAATTACAGACCTCAGAATCGCATTATTATCAGCATCGGCCTTCGGAATTTTAATTATTGTTCTCTCCGAAAAATACAAATCTATTAAATTCTAAAAAATGAGAATTGATCATATCGCAATATGGGTTGCTGACCTGGAAAGAATGCGGGAATTTTATGTAAATTATTTCAATGCAGTTTCCAATGAAAAATACAGCAATCCTTCAAAAGGATTTACTTCCTATTTCCTGAACTTTGGGGATGATAAAACACGTATTGAATTAATGAACAGGCAGGATATAAATGATAAGCCTGAAAAAAGAGGATTTACAGAAGGGATGGCTCATTTTGCCATTTCTGTCGGCAGCAAAGAAGCGGTAAATGACTTAACAGAAAGGTTGCGTACCGGTCATTATACCATAGAAAGTGAACCAAGAACAACGGGTGACGGATATTATGAAAGTGTCATTCTTGATCCCGAAGGAAACCAGATAGAAATTTGTGTGTAGTAAGGATCAAAAAAAAGGTTAATGGTTGTTTCTATATATTAAATGAAAGGCTGTCCGAAAATGGGGACAGCCTTTCATTTAGATATTTTTACTTATAATTCGTTCACGGAAATTAATTATACTTTAGTACCCAAAAATCTCTTCTAATTCCAGCTCTTTAAAAGTTCCCATCTGCTCAACAGCCTCCAGATTCAGGTTTTCTTTTTTCCCGATGATAGCAGTATTAAACTGGATCGGCTTTATCTCCGTCTGATAAAATTGTTTGATTTCATCAAATTTAAGGTCTTTTATCTGGCTATAGATATCCTTTCTGAAATCGTGTGTTATCCCCAGCTTCTGTAATTTTAATGTATTGAAAAAGATATTGGTTCTGGTAATTCTTGTTGAAGCAATCTGTTTTAATGCTGCACTTTTCGCATTTTCAAACTGGGTGGCCACTTCAGGCAGCTCATCCATCAGTTCGGTCATGGTGTCAACTGCAATCTGTAATTTATCAGGCTGTGTCCCTATGTAAGTTGTAATGTAGTCAGGACGACCAGCCTCAGTATTCGGCGAATAGGAAACATAGGCTGAGTAGGCTAAACTTTTACTTTCACGGATTTCCTGAAAAACAATAGATGACAGACCTCTTCCAAAATATTCATTGAAAACATTGATCTTACCAAAATTCTCTGTATTTACATGATGCCCCTTTCCTATTTTACTCATTTCCATCTGTACCATATCGTAATTGGTAAAATATACATTTCCGGTTGTTTCCGGGTCAGGATATTTTTTAGGGTCGGGAGTACTTCGACTCTGGTTTTCAGTAAAGCTTTCTATTTCTTTTTTAAATTTTTCAAAATCTTTTCCATAGAAAAATACCTGGTACTGGAATTTGAACAGATTTCTTATACGATCTGTAAACTCCTCCACTGTTGTGTTTTCTAATTCTTCCTTCGTAAGGAAATCCAAAAATCTGGAACCTTTCCCAAGCTTGGTATAATTGGTCAGTGCCGTCATGATCCGGTTTTTATCTTTTTTTCCGGCTTCACGGTTTTCCAGAACAGTGGTGACAAACTGATTGTAAATTTCCTGATCGGGCTCTACGTTCTTCATCCAGTGCTGAAGCAGCTCTATACCTTTCTCCATGTTTTCTTCAAGTCCGCTCAACGAAATATGCAGTTGGTCTGAAGTGGTTTTGAAATCGTTCGTTATTCCAATTTTAAAGAATTCTTTTTTCAGATCCTCGGGTGAAAACTTTTCAGTTCCCAGATACTGCAGGATCTGTGTAGAAATCCCCAGATGCCGGTCGTTGTCGCTTCCAAACGGAAAAATAAAATACACCTGGGCAATCTCATTGTACTTATTCTTAACGAAACTTACTTTCTTATCTTTAATAACATCCGTGGTTATCTCTTTCTGATAGTCAATAAATTCAGGTTGAATATCCTCAGTCTTCTCCTCTACAATTTCTTTCAGAAAATCAGACTGTGCATCGCGGTTAATTTTAATAGCCGTGATCCCGGGATTGTCAACCCTCAGTAATTTATCATTGATCCCTTTTTCCTTGTTGATGACAACATAATTTTCTTTAAAGAAAGTATTGGCGAATTCTATGACTTCTTCTCTGGTAATTTCATCATACTCATCCATTTCATTCAGTTCCTGTTCCCAGGTTCTTCCTTTTATATAGGTGTCATACAGATTATTAGCCAATCCTCCGGCAGTTTCCAGTGCCTTCATTCTCTGAAGCTTAAAATCATTGATAATAGCAGGAAACATCCAATCCGGAAATTCTCCTTTTTTAACCAGTTCAATCTGCTCCAAAACCATGTCTCTGGCTTCGTTTAAAGTCTGATTCTCCTTAGGAACAGCCACAATGGAAAAGAATCCGTAGTTTTTTAATCCTAAAGAATAAGCTTGTGCCCAAAGCATTTTTTGGGTCTGATTGATATGCAGATCGAGCAGACCTGCATCTCCCCTGTTGCTTAAAATATTGGCAACTACATCGGCATACATCGCTTCTTTTGAGCCGTAGCTGTCTGTTCTCCATGCAAGCTGAACCCTCGGTGTTGTCGGGCTGTATACTGTTCTTTCAGTAATTTCAGTCATGGGCTCTTCTGTAACGGCTTCTTTTACAGGTAATTCTTTATACGGGATCGTTCCGAAATATTGATCCACCAACTTTACGGTTTCTTCAAAATCGAGATCTCCCACCAACACCATTGCATAATTATTGGGAACATAATATTCATCAAAATATTTGTGAATCGCCTTCATAGAGGGATTTTTCAAATGTTCAGGTTTACCAAGAGTAGTCTGCTGCCCATTCGGATGATTGGGGAAAAGGGCTTCCATCAGTTCATCATTAACCAATCGGGAATCATTATCCTGCGCTCTGTTGAATTCTTCATAAACAGATTCCAGTTCTGTATGAAAAAGACGTAAAACCATCTCTGAAAACCTTTCTTTCTCCACTTTCAGCCATTTTTCAAATTCGTTAGCGGGAATATTATTTTTATAGACTGTTTCATCAAACCAGGTATGAGCGTTGGTTCCGCTGGCACCGAGTGATGAGATTATTTTATCATATTCGTTGGCAATAGCAAACTGGCTGGCTTCCTGAGAAATTTCATCAATTTTTTTATAGATCTCCTTTTTTCTTTCAGGATTCTGCTCCGCTTTATGCTGCTCGTATAAATCTGAAATCTGATCCAGCAAAACTTTTTCTTCCTCCCAGTTCTGCGTTCCGATCTTAGATGTTCCTTTGAACATCATGTGCTCAAGATAATGGGCCAGACCTGTATTATCAGAAGGATCATTATTACTGCCGGTTCTTACAGGAATAAATGTCTGAATTCTCGGTGCATCAAAATTCTGCGCCAGGAAAACTTTCAATCCGTTTTTCAGGGTATAAATTCTGACTTTATTTTCGTCGTTGGTAACAGTGATGTATTCGTAATTATTACTATCCGTATGAATCGTTTCCTTATATCTTCTGTCAATCATATTAAATTCATTTTCACTCTTTCTTTAAATCAGAATGCCTTACAAATGTAAGGATTCAAAAGATAAGACTTTCTACAAAATGTTTATAATAAATCTATGATGATGATTTGTATAAACTGTAAGAAATCAGATTACAATACATCAGGTTTATCAGGATATCAAATTATTTAATGTTATCTATCCTTAAATTTAAAAGTAAATTTTTAATTTTATCATCAATACTTAAAATGAAAACAACTGCAATTTTTTTCATAACACGGCAGGATTTCCGCAAATGGCTTGAAGAAAATCACAGGATAGAAGCGGAGCTGGTCGTGGGATTTTATAAAGTGGGAACAAAAAAGCCTTCAATGACCTGGTCTGAATCTGTAGACCAGGCACTGTGTTTTGGCTGGATTGACGGAGTAAGAAAATCAATTGATCAGGAAAGCTACAGCATTCGATTTACTCCAAGAAGACCGACGAGCATCTGGAGTACCGTAAATATTAAAAAGATTGAGGAACTTTCCAAATCAGGTCTGATGCATCCCGCAGGTATTGATGCATTTAAGCTCAGAAAAGAAAATAAATCAGGAATCTATTCCCACGAAACTGAAAACAGTTCACTTTCAGCAGAATATGAAAAAAGATTTAAATCTGATGAAAAAGCATGGGAATTTTTTAAAAAACAGGCTCCATCCTATCAGAAAGTCATGATTCACTGGATCATGAGTGCTAAACAGTATAAAACTCAGATTTCAAGATTGGAAAAAACGATTTCCGAAAGTGAAAGAGAAAGAAGAGTTTCTTAAATTTTCCAGCTAAACCTTAAAAAGGTATTTGGAAGGATCTCTTTCTGATTCATCAGATTTTATTACTTTTAAGTTCTTAACCAACAGATATGAAAGATTTTTTTACGGCTCTGATTCTGATATTTTGTTTTTCGTGTACTCTGTCCGAACCAAAAAATCATTCTGCAGATGAAGCTGAAACAGAAACAGTCCGGCAGACTGCCGCCAAAAAAGATTCGGTAAAACAGGATACGGTCGAATTTATTTCCTACAATGACGACTATGACTATTCGCAGCTCAACGGTAAAAAAGGGAAGGATGAGATCACTTTTGTCAACGACAATAACAACGACCGCAGCCTTCTTCGCGGTGACCTTATTGTCATCGAATGGAAAAATGATTCTGTCTATATTGCCGGTGACGGTGATACTCCCCAAAATGCACAATGGCTTGTTTCTGCAAAAAAAATAAAAGACGGAAACGTCTCAAAATTCAGGAATGAATACGGAAAGCCTCTCAAATATTATTATTCGAAAGAAAATGAATTGTCAGATTCTTATTTAGATCACCTTTATAAACTTGCAGAATATTATATTGCGAATTCAAAAAAAGATTTAATTAAATTATCCATCAAAAACAGGGAAGATCTTGCCTATTCCATTGAGAAAAAAACCAGAGATGATAAAGAATATTATGTTTTGGGAATTTATACCGAATCTGAACATAAGATCAGTCCATTTCAATGGCTTTATATTGATCCTGAAACAGATAAAATCTTCGAATATGATTTACCCAATGACAGGCTGTCCAATTTTCCTTAAATTTCTTCATTAAAAAAACCGATCATATGCAGTCAGAAAATCACCTATCCGAAAAAGAAGCTGCAGCGCTTCTGGAGATTGTACATCAGCGTTTTGAAAAAAACAAGAATCGGCATCCTGAAATGGACTGGCTGAAAATTGAACAGAAACTGAAAGAAAATCCTCAGAAACTCCGGTCACTCCATGAAATGGAAATTTCGGGTGGTGAGCCTGATGTTGTAGATTATGATCAGAAAACAGATCAGTACCTCTATTTCGACTGCTCGGCAGAAAGTCCCAAAGGGAGAAGGAGCTTCTGCTATGACCGCGAAGCTTTGGACTCGCGAAAAGAAAATAAACCTCAGAATACTGTTGACGATGTTGCCGGGGAGATGGGTATAGAAATTCTTGATGAGGCTCAATACCGCTTCCTGCAGACTTTAGGAGAATTTGACCTGAAAACATCAAGCTGGATCAAAACGCCAAAAGAAATCAGAACTCTCGGTGGTGCATTATTTTGTGACAGAAGATACGATAAGGTCTTTGTCTATCATAATGGTGCCAATTCATATTATGCAGCGAGAGCTTTTCGGGGCTTGTTAAGGGTTTAACTCAACCCATTTAAAAGTTCATCCAATATTTACGAATCAGTCCGTTCGGATAAATTCTGTGATAATCCGTATTGATAATCAGTAAAATACAAATAGTCCCTGAATCACAAACTTCTCGATACGGTTTTGTAAACCTACTCGAAGTGACGAACGACAGAATTCTATATCTAATTAATAAGACTCCACGAAAGATCCGCCACTTTAAATATTTTTCTATATTGCAAATTCCCTGAAATCTTTTAATATAAAAACTATTAATCTTACCTTTGACGCTTCAAAAAATTAGGCATGAATACACAGATTTTAGATTTTTGGGTAGGGAATTTCAATTCGGAAGAAGATTTCTTGCATTTTGTAGAAGAGGATGAAAACTATTACCTGAACGAAGAAGACGATGACAGCTACATCTCAAAATTTGCAGAATCTCAGGATACCGTATGGTTTGACGGTGATCTTGCAGAATATGGTTTTGAAAATCTCAGCCAGAACATTTATGATAATTTTTCAGAGTATTCATTTGCAGACCAGTGGCTCCCTGAGTTGGTTCATAAAATCATTCAACTGGAATTGAAATTTGAAATAAATTCTTTAATTTTTGTAAGCCACGGACAAATTCCAAAACCGGTTTCTGTAGAATCTGATGATTTTTCCCTGACTTATGTTGGAAGTTTTGAGATTGAATATTAAAGAAATTGAAGCTGCTAAGCTTCTTTTTCTTTCAACATCCAGGGCACCACAAAATAAAAGCCTACAGCAATAAGGGTCGCTAAAATTCCGGTTCCGATCCACAGGAAACTGAAGCCGAATTTTTCTGCAATCAGTGTTCCCAGATAAGGGGTGATGATAAAAGCAATTGAAAAAGAAATTCCATTCAACCCCATATACGCACCTTTATTATTTTTACCTGATCGCAATGCGGTAATTGTTGACATAAAAGGAAGCGCCCAGATTTCGCCTGCGGATAATAAACTCATGGAGATCACCAGTGTTACAATACTGTAATCAAAACCCAGCAATGCATAAGAAAGTCCGCAGATAAAAGTCCCTAAAAACATCGTACGGGCTAAGCTGAAATACTTTTCAGCAATCTGCACCAGACCCATTTCAAGCAATACCACTAAAAAACCGCTGTACCCTAAAATATATCCTATACTCTCCTGGCTCAGATGCGCAGTATCTTTATAAAATATAGTCAGCGTGCTGAATAACTGGAAAAAACAAATTGAAAAAAGCATACAGAAGAAACAGTAGATCAAAAATTTACCATCCCGATAAGGCGAGTTTTCTTTTTTAATTTCAACAGCTTCCTTTACTTTTTTAGCCTTTATTTTTGCCAGCTTATTTCTTTTATAAAAAAACAGAATATACATCAGACCGGCAAGCAAAGCTCCCAGAGCATTGCTGTAAAAAAGAAATTCATAAGAAATTGCAGACAGAATACCTCCTAAAGCAGGCCCGATGGAAAATCCGAGATTGACCGCCATACGGTTGAGTGAAAATGCTCTGGTTATATTTTCAGGTTTTGCATATTTTGTGATGGCCACCGAGTTGGCAGGCCGGAACGAATCACTTACAATACTCTGCAGTAAAATAATCAGTGCAACACCGGCCTCTGTTTTGAAAACAGGAATAAGGCAGAACAAAGGCACACTCAGCAGTAAACTGATGTACTGCACTTTATATTCTCCGACTTTATCGGTAATGTAACCTCCCAGCCAAGAACCGATCACCGATCCTATTCCGAAAAAACTAAGAACAATACCGGTATTTTCGATACTGAAATGGAGGTATGCCGTCATGTATACTCCCAAGAAAGGCAGTACCATAGAGCCGGAGCGGTTAATAAGCATTACGAGTGCCAGCATCCAGCTTTCTTTTGAAAGTCCTTTAAAAGAACTTGTATATAAATGTATGAATTTCACAATTTCTATTATTTGATGAATCATTTTAAACACAGACAGCGCTCACAGTTTCACAAATCACCCAATTGGGTTCGTGAAATCCCTGAAAATACAGTAAGGTCATCAATGAGATAAAAACAAAAAACAGGACTTAAAAAATTAAGCCCTGTTTCATTTACAATATTATAAATAAATTACTACTCCGGCTTATAGGAGTCTTTTAATGTTACGGTTCTGTTGAATACATAATTTGTATCCGTTGAGTCCTGATCTTTCGTAAAATACCCAATTCTCTGGAATTGAAGCGGTTCACCCACTGCAACATCCTTCAATCCCGGCTCAGCGAATCCCTGAATGACCGATACAGAATCAGGATTGATGAAATTCAGGAAATCAACATCCTTCTCAGCATCAGGCTGCTCTACAGTAAACAGATTATCATAGATTCTCACTTCGACAGGAATGGCATGCGGTGCAGATACCCAGTGCAGTGTACCTTTCACTTTTCTTAAACTCTCTTCAGTTCCGCTTCCTGACTTAGATTTATCGTCATATGATGCATAGATTGTTGTGATCTCTCCATTTTCATCCTTCTCCACCCTTTCAGCTTTGATGATGTATGCAGATTTTAAGCGGACTTCTCCGCCTAACTTCAGTCTGAAGAATTTATTATTAGCTTCCTCTTTGAAATCTTCACGCTCAATATATATTTCCCTGGAGAAAGGAACCTGTCTTGTCCCTGCATTTTCCTGCTCAGGATTATTTTCAGTATCTAACCATTCTTCCTGCCCTTCAGGATAGTTTTCAATAATCAGTTTTACAGGATCCACTACTGCCATGACCCTTTTTGCAACTTTATTGAGATCCTCACGTACACAGAAATCCAACAGCTGAACAGAAATGAGATTTTCTCTTTTGGCAACTCCTACTTTATCAATAAAATTCCTGATCGAAGCCGGGGTAAACCCTTTCCTTCTCATTCCTGAGATGGTAGGCATTCTCGGATCATCCCACCCGTTCACCACTTTTTCAGCAACAAGCCTCTGTAGTTTTCTTTTGGAAGTAATCATGTACGAAACGTTCATCCTCGCAAATTCTCTCTGCTTGGGTGCTACTTTCGAGTCATCATAAACCTGCTCAAGATACCAGTTATAAAGAGGTCTGTGGTTTTCAAATTCTAAAGAACAGAGTGAATGAGAAACCTGCTCTAAATAATCAGACTCCCCATGAGCCCAGTCATACATCGGATAGATCTTCCAGTCTGTACCTGTTCTGTGGTGCGGTTTATTTAAAATTCTGTACATCACAGGATCCCGCATATTCATATTCGGTGAAAGCATGTCGATTTTTGCACGCAGTGACATTGAACCACTTTCAAACTCACCGTTTTTCATCTTTTCAAATAAATCTAAAGATTCCTGAACAGGACGGTTTCTGAAAGGTGATTCCACTCCCGGTTCTGCCGGGTTCTTTCTCTGTTCGGTAATTATTTGCGAAGGCTGCTCGTCTACATAAGCTTTTTCTTCTTTAATAAGCTTCACTGCCCAGTCATAAAGCTGCTGGAAGTAGTCAGATGCATACAAAACCTTATCCCATTTGAAACCCAGCCATTCTACATCTTTCATGATAGAATCCACAAATTCCTGCTCTTCTTTTTCAGGGTTTGTATCGTCAAAACGGAGGTTTACGGGAGCATTGTATTTTTCACCGAGACCAAAGTTGATGCAGATCGCTTTTGTGTGACCTACATGTAGATAACCATTGGGTTCAGGCGGAAACCGGAAACGGATCTGATCATTTCTCATCCCGTTTGCCAGATCATCTTCTATTATTTGCTCAATAAAATTGAGTGACTTTTTTTCTTCTTCCATTACAATAAACTTACGCTGCTGCATGATTACACAGCAATTTGCAAATTTAAGAAAATTTAAGGGTTAAAAAAAACGATATTTTTAATCCTGAATTCACATCAAATTGATTTTTTTTTCAGAACTTTATTCAACCAAAAATCATTCTCACAAAACTGTTAATAATGGCTGTTTATATCCTCAGCAACCGCAAGATCGTGCGTCATAATGGCGAAAAGACCGATTCTTTCTCTAATGACCAGTATTCAATCCCCAACTTCAGGATTGCTAAATGTAATTTTGAAAATTATACTGAAACCCCTGAACCTGTAAAAAATAAAAAAGAATACTCCAACAGAAAAATACTTGACTATCAATTGTTTTCTGAGCCTGAAAAACAGGGCTACGAAGAAGTTCTGGAAGTTCTGATGAGCGAAAAAGATCTGAAAAACTCTGCATTAACTGCGGATCATCTTGGAGGGACGCAGAGAATGTTTTATGAACTGTATAAAAACATGTCCTCAACAAAAGTAAGAAGTGATGTATTGATCTTTATCCATGGTTATGCATATACTTTTGATGATGAATTAAAAGCCATTATTGATCTTAAAAAACTGTTTATAGACAATCAGGATTCTCCGATCGCGCACATCCTTTTTGTAAGCTGGCCTGCAGCCCGCAGCCTGGTTCCCATGACTTATTTTGATGATAAAGCAGCAAGTATTAATTCGGGAACTTCTCTTGTCAGGATGTTTTATTTTTACACTCAGTTTCTGAAAGACATTTTCTCTCACAGGGATCTGGCACCATGCAACCAACATATTCATATCATGGCCCATTCAATGGGGAACAGAGTACTGCAGAGCATGCTGTACAGTCTGAAAAAGGAAAATATTCTCAGGATCATTGATCAGGTACTGCTGTTGAATGCAGATGTTTCCTATAAAGTCTTTGAAGAGGCTGAAGATTCTTTCAATAAATTTCCTCTGCTCGCCAACAGAGTTTCAATTTACCTGAACAGAAAAGATTCCATATTAGGGATCTCCCAGTTTACAAAGAATATTCTTACCCCCCGATTAGGAAAAAACGGACCGTCCGATATTGAACATTTCAAGGATGTTGTTTCCATTATAGACTGTACTTATATAGAAAATGACCTTAAAGATTCTTTCAAATTTGAATTTGGAAATCACTGGGGATATCTATCCAGCTCACAGGCACAAAATGATATTTTGCAGACCTTGAATGGAATTGACAGTAATCTGATTACCAACAGAATAAAAAACAATGACTATACTTTTACAATTACCTGAAAAGTCATTACACAAAAAAAATAAATTTTAAAGTGAATTATTATAATTTGGTACGACGTTTGACATAGTTCAGTTTGTTCAGATAACATTAAACTATATTATTATGAAAAAAGTAAAAAGAAAGTTTTCTTATATCTTAGAATATATAAAGAAAACCATGTTCATCGAAAAAGATGTGATTTAAATTTTCATTAACTCGTAAAGATAAAATTATCGACCAAAAACTACTTTATTTAAAAAACACCCGATCACCTTTCAGTTCCAGATCACTCTCAAAATTATTGGTGAACAGGCTTCCTGTTCCCAGACCCTGAGGCATTCTGTTGTTTTTTGTATAAGTATACTGAGCAATGGCATTCAGTCCTAAATTACTTTCCAGAGCGGAGGTAATCCACCAGCCTATTTTGTTCTGCTCTGCTAAAGAGATCCATTCATCTGATCCGGAAAAACCTCCTATCAAAGCAGGTTTAAGTATAATGTATTGTGGCTGCACCGTTTCCAGAAGCGCTTTCTTTTTTTCAAAATCAATAACGCCGATTAGTTCTTCATCCAACGCAATAGGTGTTGGTGTATTCAGACACAAGTCAGCCATATCATCCCAATTACCAGCTTTAACAGGCTGTTCAATAGAGTGAATCTGTAGATCTGAAAGCTGTTGCAGAACTTTTACCGCATTTTCTTTTGAAAAACCTCCGTTAGCGTCTACACGCAATTCCAATTTCTCCTTCGAAAATTTCTTTCTTAATTTCTGGAGAATCTCATGTTCAGATTTCCAGTCAACCCCGATTTTTAATTTAATGCAGTGGAATCCCTGATTTAATTTTTCACGAATCTGTTCTTCCATGAAATTAACATTCCCCATCCAGATCAGGCCATTGATTATCATTGAGCTTTTCCTGTCAGTGAAGTGACTTGGGAAATATAATTTCCCTCCGTGTTTTAGGTTCAGGACAGCCTGCTCATATCCAAACCAAATGGAGGGAAATTCCCTCAATTCATCTTTTAAAAATCCGTATTCCTGATGAATATTCTGACATAGCCAATTGAGTTTGTCTTCATAATCCGGACGGTCATCAAAACTCAGACCTCGAAAAATCGCACATTCCCCTACTCCTTTTTTTCCATTATCTGAAATTTCCAGAATATAGGTTTCTTTTTCATACAAAACGCCACGAGACGTTCCGCTCGGGCGCTTGAATTTTAATAAATATCTGGTGTATTCTGCTTTCATTTACTTTACGCTGTCAATTCGCATAAATTCTTCTGCTTTTTCAACCATATCAACACTTCCTGCGAAAAACGGTATTCTCTGATGAAGTTCGGTAGGCTCCACCTCCATAATTCTTCTGAATCCATCAGTGGCTTTTCCACCGGCCTGTTCAGCCAGAAATGCCATCGGATTGCATTCATACAACAACCGTAATTTACCATTGGGTGACTGACCGTAGGACGGATAAATATAAATCCCGCCTTTAAGCATGTTTCTATGAAAATCAGCAACTAGAGAACCAATATATCTGGAGGTATAAGGGCGGTCTCCCTCTTCCATCTGACAGTATTTAAGGTAATTTTTTACGCCCTGTGGAAATTTGATATAATTTCCTTCGTTGATTGAATAGATCTTACCTGTTCTCGGAAATGTCATATTAGGATGAGACAGATAATAGGTTCCCAGAGAAGGATCTAAAGTAAACCCGTTCACCCCGTTTCCTGTTGTGTAAACAATCATGGTAGATGAACCGTAAATTACATAACCTGCTGCAATCTGGTTGATTCCTTTCTGTAAAAAATCTTCAAGCTGAACCGGGGTTCCGGGCTCCGTAACCCTCCTGTAGATGGAAAAAATAGTCCCGACCGATACATTGACATCAATATTGGAAGAGCCGTCAAGAGGATCAATCAATACTACATATTTGCTAAGGTGACCGTTTTCACCACATTTGATATCAATAAAATCATCATTCTCTTCAGAAGCAATCCCACAAACCACTTCACGCTGTGACAGAGCCGTAATAAAAATATCGTTTGCGATTACATCAAGTTTCTGCTGTTCTTCTCCCTGAATATTCTGATTGCCTGCGGCACCTGTAATATCAACGATCCCAGCTTTATTCACTTCTCTGTTTACGACTTTGGATGCCAATCTTATAGCACTTAGAAGACGTGAAAATTCTCCGGTAGAATACTGGAAGTCTTCCTGTTTATCAATTAAAAATTCTCCTAAAGTCTGTAATGGTTGATCTGACATTTTAATATTTTTACGTTACCGTCAAATTTCGTAAAATTTATCACATTAAAAAATATTTTCTCATAAAACAGGCTACCCCTTAGTAATCAAATACATACATAGCAAAAAAACGAATAAACCGTGATTCCTTATCCTAAAAATGTTTCCCGTTTGCATGCTGAGACAATCAACATTTATTATATTTTACCGTAATTTTAATTAAATCTTAATCCAATCCTTCCGCTCCCCTATTTCATATCTCGTTGTAAATGTATAATTTTGACCTCCGAAAAAAATCGAACGATTTAGTATCTAACAATTTTATTCTTAACAATTTAATGAAAATTTTCAAGTTTGGCGGCGCATCGGTGAAAGATGCCGAAAGTGTAAAAAATGTATCAATGGTTCTCAGCAGCCAGGGTTTTGAAAAATGTCTACTGGTTATTTCAGCAATGGGTAAAACAACCAATGAGCTGGAAAAAGTGGTAGAAATGTACTTCAAAAAAGATAATTATCAAACTGAAATAGAACTCATAAAACAGAAGCACATCGAAATAGCCAAGGGGCTTTTCCGGGAAGATCATGCGGTCTTTGAAGAAATCAATCTGTTTTTTGATGATATTGTTGCTTTCTTAAGAAGAAATAAATCACCGAATTATAACTTCGTGTATGATCAGGTAGTGAGCTGTGGAGAGATGATCTCCACAAAAATCGTAAGTGAATATCTGAATGACATCCAATTTACCAATCAATGGCTGGATGCAAGAGACTACATAAAAACCGACGATTCCTATAGAGACGGTAACGTCAACTGGGAAAAAACTGAAGAGTTTATCTCAACTTTAAATCCTGATATCTGCTATGTCACCCAGGGGTTTATCGGTTCTGATGACAATAATTTTACAGTCACCCTTGGAAGAGAAGGCTCAGATTATTCTGCTGCAATTTTTGCGTACTGCCTTAATGCAAGCGCCATGACGATCTGGAAAGATGTCCCGGGAGTGATGACCGGTGATCCGAGAATCTTTAAAGATGTTACCCTTTTATCCAATATATCTTATGAAGAAGCGATTGAGATGGCCTACTTCGGTGCAAGTGTCATTCACCCGAAAACTTTACAGCCCCTTCAGCAGAAGAATATTCCTTTTTTCGTGAAATCTTTTGTTGATCCTACAAAGGAGGGAACTAAAGTAGGTATTTCTGAAAAAAATCAGAGCGAAGAATCTTATATACTAAAAGGAGACCAGACTTTACTTAAAATTTCCACAAGGGATTTTTCTTTTATTGCAGAAGATCACATGAGCTTAATTTTCAATAATTTAGCAAAGCACAAGATCAAAGTATCACTGATGCAGAATTCTGCAATCTCACTGGCACTGTGTCTTGAAGATAAATTTCTTAAAATTGAGGAACTGAATAATGAACTTCAGAAAAGTTTCAAAACCGATATTATAAAAAATGTATCTTTATTTACTGTGAGAAATGCAAAAATAGAGAACATAGACAAATTTTACCAGGAAAAAAGTGTATTATTGGAACAGATTTCAAAGAATACTCTTCAAATGGTAACATTATAAAACTAATTCCGACTAAACACAGATGAGTTTAATATCGAAAACTGATTTAATCAAGGCTTCTGGCTTACATAAAATAGGATTTCTAAAAAATCCTGTGGCATCTGCTGTTATGAGCATTGCGAAAATAAATGAAGTAAACAGACTTTATGATAAGCTGAAAGAAAAGGAAGGTAAAGATTTTTTCGATTCTTTCGTAAGAGAAAGGAACTTAAGTTATGTCGCTTTTGAGGAAGACCTGGCAAAAATACCCAAGACAGGGCCTTTTATCTTGGTTTCTAACCATCCGCTTGGTGCTATTGACGGGATTTTAATGTGCAAAATACTGACAGAAGTCCGTCCTGATTTTAAAGTAATGGGAAATTTTCTTTTAGAAAAAATAAAACCCATGGAACCTTTTGTAATTCCGGTAAATCCTTTTGAAGGGAGAAAAGAAGCCAGAAACAGCGCAACGGGGATGCGTGAAACTTTAAAACACCTTGAAAGCGGTGGCTGCGTAGGAATCTTCCCGGCAGGAGAAGTTTCAAACAAAAACAATCCCTACGGAGAAATTCTCGACAGAGAATGGGAAAAACCGGCCTTAAAGCTTATTAAAATGGCAAAAGTTCCGGTAGTGCCCATGTATTTCCATGCTAAAAACAGTACGCTGTTTTATCAGGTTGCCAAAATCCATCCTAACCTGCAGACAATTATGCTCCCCGCAGAAATGATGAACGACCGGGAAAAGCCCATCCGTATCAGGATAGGAAAACCAATCACTGTTAAAGTGATGGACGAGATGGAAAATATCGAGGAATTGGGAGAATTTCTGAAACGTAAGGTTTACATGATGAAGTCTTACTATGAAAAAAGAAAATCTCTTGCACAGGTGATCAATCTTAAAAACCTGTCACTTAAATTCCAGTTATTACGTGAGGAGAATATTGTTCAGAATATTATTGACGAAACCCCGAAGGAGGATCTGTTAAAAGATATTTCAAAACTTCGCGGCACTGACAAAATGCTTTTCAGCAACGGCAATTATGAGATATACTTTACCTCCTACGAAGAGATTCCTTCTGTAATGAGGGAGATTGGAAGACAGCGGGAGCTTACTTTCCGTGCAGTGGGTGAAGGAAGCAACCTTCCTTTTGATCTTGACGAATATGACAAACACTATCATCATCTGTTTTTGTGGGATAATGCGGCAGAAAAACTAGCCGGAGCATACAGGATGGCACTCGGTAAAGATGTCATGAAAAAGTTTGGGATCAAAGGCTTTTACACCAGTTCCCTGTTTGAGTTTGAACAGGACATTCATCCTTTTTTCAAAAAAGTGATCGAGATGGGGCGTGCCTATATCTGTGAAGAATATCAGCAGAAACCTCTTCCTCTTTTCCTCCTGTGGCGTGGAATTGTGCATGTATGCCTGAGAAACCCTGATCATAAATTCCTGATGGGCGGCGTGAGTATTTCCAACAAATTTTCAGAATTTTCAAAATCGCTGATGATTGAGTTTATGCGTTCCAATTATTATGATTCTGCTGTTGCTCAATATATTACCCCACGAAATGATTTTAAAGTAAAACTGAGAGACCGGGACAAGCATCTTTTTTTGGATGAAATGGAATCTGATTTAAATAAGTTAGACAAAATCATAGATGATCTTGAACCTGAATTAAGAATGCCGGTATTAATTAAAAAGTACATTAAGCAAAATGCTAAAGTTATTGCATTCAATGTGGATCCTAACTTTAATGATGCGATTGACGGACTGATGTATATCCGGATCAGTGACCTTCCTGAAAGCACGATCAAACCTGTTTTGGAAGAAATGAGTGAGCAGATCAGAAAAGAACAGGAAAATAATCAGACTGAGAATCAGTAGGTTTTAGTTTAATGTTAAAAAAGTTCAATTAATACTTGCTTCATATACCAAAACTTCCTACTTTTGCATCACTTTAAAACAACGAAGTAAATCATACAAATGGTTTCTTAGCTCAGTTGGTAGAGCAATGGATTGAAAATCCATGTGTCCCTGGTTCGATTCCTGGAGAAACCACAAACCGCCTTGAAAAAGGCGGTTTTTTATTCAGACTGTTTAAAAGTAATTTGCAGAATTTAATATTTATTATTATTTTTGCATCACTTCAAGTGAAGTACACATCAATGGTTTCTTAGCTCAGTTGGTAGAGCAATGGATTGAAAATCCATGTGTCCCTGGTTCGATTCCTGGAGAAACCACAAAACCGCCTCGAAAGGCGGTTTTTTTTGTTTAATCATGAGCGATGCTTATCAAAATTTAAAAACAGAGAACTGTTTTTAAGGAAAATTTCACTTTGGTTTACTCTAATGATTACGATAACAAGATCTTCAATTGGCAAAAACCCGCTCAGATTGTAAAAGACCTGAACTACTCAGAATTTTTTCTTTTTTCTTTTTTCTATATCATACGCATCTGCTCTTGTGCACAATAGCAGATGCGAGATATCAATATCCCAGATCCGCTCATTTTTATTAATAACAATCATCATATCGTTATCAAGATTAAACTCTTCAACAAAACAATAATAAAGTAAGCGGAAAAGCATTTTTACATTCCGATCTTCCTTCTGATGCAACTTAAAACAAAGATGTGTCATTCTATGATCTCTAAATTGTATAGGGATCATCTGATCCTCTCCATAAAACTGCATACCTGCTGTCCATCCGCTCATTCGTTTTACCCTTCCTTTATTTGAAATACTGTATTTACCTTCAAAACCGGGTAATGATTTCCAGTATTCATCGGGTCGGTCTTTCAGGGAAAGGTCGAAAACGGCAGGTAGATTTTTTTTACTGATTCCTGGTTTGCCCAGTTTTTGCCAAAGCGTATCGTTGAACAGTTTTTTTGAATTGACAACCGTTCTCACCTTAGGGACATAGGTTTTATTTCTTTCTGCCAGGATTTCAGAAGAAGATTTCAGCGTGAGTTTCGCAGCATCCATCTTCCATTGTGGATGACTTTCATTAACAATTATCAAAATTTTGTCATTAAGGTCAAACTTTTCAACAAAGCAGTAATAAACATATCTGCTAATTATAATATTATATCTTTTTCCATTACAGTTTAATCTGGTGTAAAAAATATATTTATTGGAATCGGAGACATGTACAAAGATCGAAATAATACGTTCCTTCAAAAAGATCATGCTTGAATTCCGTGTCCAGGTATTGAGCCGCTTTATCCTTCCTTTATTGGAAATGGTAAAATATCCTTCGACTTCGGGAATTGGCTTCCAAATTTCACCCGGAAGATCTTTTAACGATAAATTCATCAACGCCGGAGGATTGGTTTGATCAATTGCAGGCTGTCCGAGCCTTTCCCAAAGAGTTACATTGAGTACTTCTTCCTTTTTATTTTTAGATTCCGGTAAAAAATCTTTCTGAGTAGGCTGATAATCTTTTGCAAACCATAGAAATTCGCCTGATGTTATTCTTTTTTTATTGATCACATTGAAAATATAAACAGGAGAAATTTCTAAAGCTTTACTGGCCTCATAAATATTTTCATAATCTGCAACGAAGTCACCATCAACTGTGTATTGGCTGACTGCCTGCTGATAATTCCCCTTTTTGCCTCTGCCCATATTCAATACCTTACTGCGCAGTTTATTGACAGTTAACTTTTCAAGATTACTAAAATGCAAATTAAACTTATTTCCATCTATATTAGAGATAAGCAATGAATGATCGTCTAAGTCAAATTTCTCAACAAAATGATAGTAAACCAAACGCGCTACTGATTTTCCATAAGACTTTCCTTCACTGGATAAAAGACAATTCACAACGTAAAAATGACTGTTTAAATGTTTATTAAAATATTTAATGCCCTGAAGCTTCATAATTCTCTCAAATATTTTCTGACCTCCTCCCAACGAATTCGGAACCCAGCGTTCCAAACTTTTTACTCTCCCAAAATTAGAAATAGTATAATTTTCAAAATCTTTGATCATTTCCCATTTTTCACCGGGAAGATCTTCCAGAGAAAGATTGGCAAGTACTGTTCTTAAATATTCATTTTCTAATTCAACAGGTAATCTCATAAGTCAGAAATTTCTTTTTGATCACTTTAGTGTAATTCTGTAACGAATTTAAAACGAAAATTTGCGATATCAAAGATTACCTGCTGTTTTTTTATACACAATTTTAAATCTTTATTTAAAAAATATTTAAATTATTTACTTTTTGTTGATAAAATTATACACAAACAAAATTTTTTAAGAGAAAAATAATTTAGGTAAGCAATTTATAAGCTTTACAACAAGAGATGTATCCCTGATCAAAAACACTTACTCCTTTACGAGATGTCATTGTTTATTTTAACACTGTATCCGTTTACTTTAAATATTTTTAACAATTCTGATCAATCAAAATCAGTATCTTCGCTAATTAAAATTTTGAATTAAAAATGAAAAATATTATCTCCGGATTATTTATTTTTATCACTATACTCAGTTTTGCACAGGACGAAATTCAATTTCAGGAGATTCCATTTAAAGATCTGATTGCAAAAGCGAAAAAAGAAAACAAAATTCTGTTTATTGATGCCTATGCAGTCTGGTGCGGTCCCTGTAAAATGATGGAAAAAAACGTCTTCAATAAAAAATCTGTAGGTGATTTCTTCAACAAAAATTTCATCAATGCCAGAATCGATATGGAGAAAGGAGAAGGAAGGGAAATTGCCCGGAAATTCGGTGTACGTTCCTACCCTACCTATCTTTTCCTTAACGGGGGCGGGGAATTGGTATCACAGAATTACGGATATATGGAAGAGGGTATGTTTTTAACCATGGCACAGGACATCAATGCGCCGGGAAATAAGAAAGGCTCCCTAAAAGAACGCTTTGCAAAGGGTGAGAAAGACCGTGAATTTCTTATCAACATCATGAAACTCAACTCAAGTGCAGATTACGAATTTGCTAAACAGGCATCAGAACGATATTTCGAAAACAGAAAAAAAACAGATGAATTCACCAAAGAAGATGTTGGATTTTTACTCTACTTCTTAAAGTCGACGGAAGATCCGAATTATAAAATCTTTATCGCCCAAAAGTCAGATATCATAAAATATCTTCCTGAACAGAATTACATCGATTTCAATAACCAGCTTGTTTTAGCCAAAGTTGTGCAGGAATCGATCGATGAAAAAGCTAAAAAGATCAATGACGCCTATTTTCTAAAAACGGCAGAACCTTTGGTTGGTAAAGAAGCAGCTATGCTTAAGTTAAATCAGACCAAATTAGCCTATTACGAACAAAATTCCAATTTTCCGGAATATGAAAAAGCAGCTCTGAACTATTATCAAAATGCAGATTCTTTCGAGCCTAATGAGCTTCTGAAAGCTGCATGGATCTTTTCAGATCATGTAAAAACTACCTCTTCCTTAAAAAAAGCAGCTGAATGGGCGGAGAAATCTGTGATGCGCGGGGAAACTTCCGAAAACACTTATATCTTAGCTTCCATTTATTACCATTTAGGCAACCGTGATTTAGCACAAAACTTCGCTGAATTATCAAAAAGCATAGCTGAACAAGCCGGAAAAGACGCCAGTCTGGCCAATGAATTATTAAAAAAAATAAAATAAAGATACGGTTTGAAAAATAAAATTTTTATCACAGCCCTTACTTTACTTTCAGTCAATTTTATCAGCGCTCAGGACCAGATTCCGGAGAAGGAAAACGCTTTGCATCTGAAAGCAAATGCACTCTTTATTCCGATAGGAATTGTCAATGCAGGAATAGAATATCAGCTAAACTCAAAATATACGCTGCAGGGAGATGTGTTTATCTCACCCTGGAAATCATTTGCCGGTCACGAACTGCAATATTATTCAGCTTCACTAGAAGGAAGGTATTATTTCAAAAAAGCATTCAACGGCTGGTATTTGGGTGCCAATATATCAGCATCATCTTTTGTTCTCCAAAAATGGAATTACTGGAAACAATATACCTATATCAATGAAAATAACGAAACTTTCGAAAATTCAAATTTATACCAGAAAGGACATTCTGTTTTAGTGGGAATCACTGCCGGTTACCAATTCAGATTAGCTGACCGATGGACAATGGATCTGTATGCTACCGTTGGTACCTCCCAGGACTTTTACAAAGGATATGAACGTGGTACCGGAAGAAGATATGATCTTGCGAAAGATTACAACAAGAGCGGTGAAATTCTTCCGTACAGAGGCGGTGTCATGATCTCTTATAAACTGAAATAATATGAAATTACTGGGAAGAAACCATATCATCATCTCCATTATTACTTTTGCCATCCTTTTTCTTATGAATTACCTGGGAAATCAGGAAGCTGATAAGTTAGAGCGTGCATTGATGACAGCTGCTGCCGGAGTAATCGGGTTGTCCATCGGACTGTTTATTCTGAACAAAGGGAAAGACGACAAAAATCCGCCACAGCATTTTGACTGATAATGCAGGATAAAATATGAATAGTCAATTCAGCTTTGCCTGGTAAATTACATTAAACTTTAATGGGTATAAACAGCAATCAGCAATTGATAATTCACCTATTTCAGTCTCTGTAAATCATATATCTGCTTCTTATTTTTGAGAATTTTTCAAGATCGGATTTCCATGATAACCTGATTTCTTTTTCGGATTTCCCTGCAATAATCTGTTTTCTCAGTTCGTCACTGCCTGCTAATGTATCAAAAAATAGATTCTTCAAAAAGAAATTCAGCTCAGGGTTCCTGTAATTTTTATAGGCTTTAATCAGCCACTCCAAGTGAAGTTCCCTCAAATCCACTGTATAGGCTGAAAGATTTTCACCGTAACATAATTTTCCGTTCAGAAAAGGATCTTTTGCACCAAAATTAGGTTTAGGGGTAAACTGATAAGGAAGATCTTTCGTCCATGGCGAGCCATACACCTGAAAAGGCAAATCAGTACCTCTTCCCACAGAAACCTGTGTCCCTTCAAAAAAACACAAACTCGGATAAAGATTGATAGAACGGTCATTCGGCAGATTCGGAGAAGGTTTATCTAAAATGGTATACCGCTGTTTTTTATGGTATCCCTGCATTTCAATCACCTTATAATCTGCCTGTATTCCATTTTTCAGCCACTTTTCACCATTCACCATTTTTCCGTATTCCCCGATTGTCAGGCCATAGACCACCGGAACTTCATGCATCCCCACAAAACTCTCCCATTTTTTCTTCAGTACCGGACCGTCGATATATCCATCGTGCGGATTGGGTCTGTCCAGGACCAGGATCTCAACCTTATTTTCTGCTCCGGCCTCCATCAGATACGTCAGGGTGGAGATATAAGTATAAAATCTCACTCCGACATCCTGAATATCAAACAGAACAATGTCAAGCCCTTTTAACTGTTCCGGTTTCGGTTTCTTATTGGGTCCGTATAAGGAAATGATAGGAATCCCCGTTTTCACATCGACTCCGTTTTTTACTTTTTCACCTGCATCAGCCTCTCCTCTGAAACCATGCTCAGGGGCAAAGATTGTTTTAATCCTGATTCCGTTTTTCACGAGATAATCGACCACATGAGTCTTATCTTTCATGAGACCTGTCTGGTTGGTCACAATTCCGATGTTTTTTCCTTTAAGCAGCGGCAGATACAGCTCAGGCCGGTCTGCACCAGTCTTGAAATCGCCCTGATCGGCCATCTGAGAATAATAGGGACTGAATACTCCTAAAAAAATTAGGCAAATAAGAAGTAAAGTTTTAATTTTGAAATCTAAATTCATAAGCTTGAAATTTCCTATCTATTTCTCCAGAAAAATAGCGTTTTCCAAAGATAACAAAAATAACCTTTCACGGGTGATCATCTTCATTGGCAGACTGTCTGTTGCCTTGGGAATTATCGTCTCTTTGATCACCGTTTCCACTGGTTTCGGTTCTAAAAAAGCAATTAAGGAAAGGCTGGCTGATTTCAGTGGGCATATTACCGTAAAATCTACACGTTCAAATTCTTCTTACAACACTTCCATTCTCGACAATGAGGGATTGAACATTAAAAAACTGAAGGAACTTGAAGATGTTGAGAGTGTGCAGAAATATGCCATGGTAACAGGAATCATGCGTAATGAACACAGTTTTGCAGGAATTATCTATAAAGGAGTAGGAAAAGATTTTGACAGTTTACGATTCAAAAAATTCCTGATTGCAGGCAGAACTCCTCAGATCACAGAAAAAGGCTATAATAACGGCATTACGATCTCTGATAAGATCGCCAAAGATCTTCACCTGAAACTTAACGACAGCATTGTAACTGTTTTTGCCAAGGAAGATCAGAAACAGATCTACCGGAAATTCCGGGTGGTCGGAATCTACAAGACAGACATCAAGATGATTGATGACCAGTTTGTGATCGGAGACGTCAATCAGGTAAGAAAAATTCAGGATATGACGCCTGAGGATATCGGCGGAATTGATATATTCTTTAAAAATGTCAATGATATCGACAAAGATTCAGCTGAAATCGATAAAGTAATCGGCTATAAAAATTATGCTGAGAAAGCCACTGATAAATTCCCCCAGATCAATGACTGGATCAGTATCTTTGATGTCAACATTGCGCTGATCATTTCAATCATGCTGATTGTGGTGATCATCAATATTATCATGGTTCTCCTGATTCTGATCATTGAAAGGACCAATTCCATAGGGTTACTGAAAACGCTGGGAGCCACCAATTCCCAGATCCGGACTACTTTCATCAACTACACCCTGATCATTATGGTTCCCGGACTGCTCTATGGCAATGCTATCGGTCTCGGATTACTACTGATCCAGAAGTTTTTCGGAATCATTAAACTGAATCCTGAAAATTATTATGTCAGCACAGTACCTGTAGATCTGAATCCTTTGATCATTCTTTCAATCTCTGCCGGAATTCTACTGATTTCAGGATTAGCCCTGATCATCCCCAGCTACCTAATCAGCAAAATTTCTCCGGTAAAAGCAATCAAGTACAGTTAGAAGGAGAATAACGATGCGTTCATGGTCAATTCGCTGTCAATTATTTGAAAGTATTGGAATTCAACATTCCTACAGCAGTAAAGATCCCCTAATAATCTTATGATTCATTTAAGATAACCGCTGCCCCCGAACTCAATGGAAAGCCGTATCTTTGCCCCGCAGAAAAAGAAAAAGTATGAAATACGCAGAAAATATACTCGAAACCATTGGTAATACACCTCTCGTAAAGCTGAATAAAGTTTTGGGAGAAGATTTTCCGGCCCTGGTTCTGGCAAAGGTTGAAACTTTCAATCCCGGAAATTCGGTAAAAGACAGAATGGCGGTGAAGATGATTGAAGATGCTGAAAAAGACGGCAGACTGAAACCGGGAGGAACCATTATTGAAGGAACTTCAGGAAATACAGGAATGGGACTGGCTCTTGCCGCAATCATTAAAGGCTACAAATGTATTTTTGTAACCAACTCCAAGCAGTCTAAAGAAAAATGTGATATTCTCCGTGCAGTTGGTGCTGAAGTGATCGTATGTCCTACAGATGTAAAACCAACGGATCCGCGTTCTTATTATTCAGTTTCCAAAAGGCTGGCAAAAGAAACGGAAAACGGCTGGTATGTCAACCAATATGATAATCTTTCCAACAGAGCAGCCCATTATGAATCTACCGCTCCTGAAATCTGGGATCAGACAGACGGAGAACTGACCCATTTCTTAGTAGGAGCAGGCACAGGCGGTACCATTACCGGCTGCGGAATGTTTTTTAAAGAGAAAAATCCAGATATCAGGATTATTGGAGTGGATACTTACGGTTCAATTTTGAAAGAAATCCATGAAACGGGAGAGATCAATTTAGGAAATGCATACACATATATAACAGAAGGTATTGGTGAAGATATCCTTCCTGAAAACTATGATATGTCTGTCATTGATCATTTTGAAAAAGTCACTGATAAGGACGGTGCCATCTATGCAAGAAAACTGGCAAAAGAAGAAGGGATTTTCTGTGGATATTCTGCAGGAAGTGCAATGGCTGCTCTGGTTCAGATGAAAGATCAGTTTACAAAAGATGATGTCATTGTTGTTTTACTTCATGATCACGGCTCAAGATACGTAGGAAAAATCTACAATGATGAGTGGATGAAAGAGATGGGCTGGCTGGATTAAACGACAAAGTCAGTCAACGGTGAATTTGCTCTGTATGTCAGGGGTAAATTTTAATGATAAAACAAAAATCAGAGCCTCAGCTCTGATTTTTTTATTTCTGAATATTTTTTTCCACTGCCTGTTTCAGCATTTCAAAATCGGTATCCTGCATTGATTTTTTTGGAAACATGTAATTGAATTTCCCTTCTAAACCAATAAACTGATCACTGATCTCAGCAGCAGTAAACTCCGTCCAGAGGCTGGTTTCTTTCTTATCATTAAGATTTACTTTGAAAACTTTAGCATTAAACCGGATCTGGTATACCTCAGTATTCTCAAGAGTTTTAAGATACTGCACCACTTCTTTTCTCCATTTTGAAACTTTATTGATCGCTAAGGATAAGTACACCGAACAGAGAAGAAAAAGAAAACTGACGAAATATATAATTCCGAATTTCTCTTTGCTCAGATCATCTTTGAAGCAAAATAATACCAGCAAAATGGCAGCAACGACAACGGTAGTGATCAGTTTCCCTTTTACAGTAGGAGACCAGAATAAACTTCCCTGATTTCCGTTGAGATAGATCTCTTCGAAATCTTTTTTATCGATCTGTAAGTTGATAATTTTATCGTCGTTTATTCTCGCCATATCATGAATGTTACAGTTTACAAAACTAAATTAAATATCTTCAAATCGGTCACTAATTGCCGAAAGTTTATTCATCAGTTCGCGATTTTTCTTTTTCAGACCCTCCATTTTACGCAGCATCTGATGAATAACCTCCAGACCGGGAAGGTTAATTTCAAGGTCATAGTGCCAGTTGGTCAGTTTTTCAAACATTTGGAGATCTTCATACATCAGATAACGGATTTCGTTATCCGTCTGAATATTCAGTAAACCTGAATTGACCAGTTCATCAAAAAACGTAATCTCAATATTGTATATTTTTACGAGTTCTTCCCGTGATATTCTTTCGTCCATGATTTAAGAATTTTTAAGTTGTTCAAAAAGTTCTTTTTGCTTATCCGTAAGATTTGCCGGTAATTTCACTTCATAGGTTACAAACAAATCGCCGGACTCACCATCTTTTTTATAGACCGGAAAACCTTTTCCTTTCAGCCTGACGGTCATTCCGTTCTGGGTTTCAGGTTTCACTTTCAGATTTACAGTCCCCTCAAGAGTCTGTATTTTAACGTCTCCGCCTAATACTGCGGTATACAGATCGATACTGACTTTCGTTTTGAGGTCATCTCCTGCCCTCTCAAAATCCGGATCCGGAGTGATGGTAAATGTGATGTATAAATCCCCGTTCGGACCTCCGTTAAAACCGGGATTCCCGTGACCTTTGAGCCTGATCTGCTGACCGTCGTATACTCCCGAAGGAATGGTAATCCTTACTTTCTTTCCATTGATATCAAAAATCTGCTGTTGCGTTTTTGAAGCGTCTTTTAAACTCAGAGTCAGCTCGGCTTCCACATCCTGTCCCTTGAATTTTCCTGAAGCACTGCCCTGTGAACTTCTTCCGAAACCACCGCTTTCACCTCCGAACATACTCTGGAAAAAATCTGAAAAATCACCACCTTCTCCAAAATCTCCCCCGGAAAATCCGCCACTGCGATTTCCACCCTGATTCTGATACTGTCTTTGCTGTTGCTGTGCTTTTTCATATTCCTCCCCGTGCTTCCAGTTTTCACCGTATTTATCGTACTTAGCCCGGTTTTGCGGATTGCTGAGTACTTCATTGGCTTCATTCAGTTCCTTGAACTGTCTTTCAGCTTCTTTATCATCAGGGTTAAGGTCGGGATGCAGTTTTCTGGCCTGCCTGCGGTACGCTTTTTTGATATCGTCCTGCGTTGCGCTTTTGTCTACGCCTAAAATTTTATAATAATCGATATAAGCCATAGAAACGAATGTTTACTCAAATTTAAAAAAATTAAGGCAGACCTCCATTTAGAAATTGTTAAAAATAAATCTATCTTTGATACAATAAATGTATAAATTCACCTCTACTGATTCGGAAACCCTACACTGATCCAGAGAAGCTATATCATACGGCTTAAAAAAAAATACACACTTATGAAAAATGTTCTGAAAAATTACTCCGGGATTTTATTACTGCTTTTAGGAATTACCGTGGGAAGTATCATCGGTATTGTTGCTCCGCAGATTGTTGAGTACATCAAACCCCTTGGCGATATTTTCCTGAATCTGCTTTTTGTCAGTGTGGTTCCTCTGGTATTTTTTGCTGTTTCCAATTCTATTGCTTCCCTTGATCAGGAATCCCGGTTTGGGAAGATTATCATAGTCATGTCACTGACTTTTCTCTTTTTTATTCTGACTGCAGCCATTTTCACCATTGCAGCGGTCTATCTTTTTCCGGTATCATCCATTTCAGGAAGCACCGAAATTATTGCTGAAGCATCCAAAGAAGAAAACTGGGGTGACCGGATCGTAAGCTTTTTTACCGTAGGGGAATTTACAGAGCTGTTTTCCCGTAAAAATATGCTCGCTTTGCTGATCTTCGCTTTTCTTACCGGGTTCGCTGCCAGGAAATCCGGTGACAGCGGAAAACCTTTCAGAATCTTTATTGCATCGGGGTATGAAGTGATGAAAGAGCTTCTGCTGATGATCATGAAAATCGCGCCAATCGGCCTCGGAGCCTATTTTGCCTACCAGGTCGCTACACTGGGACCTCAGCTTTTTGGTTTTTACGCCAAACCCCTCGGCCTGTATTATATCGTCGGCATTATCTACTTCTTTGTATTCTTTTCACTTTACGCATTCATGGCCAACGGACTGAAAGGAATTAAAAGTTTCTGGAAAAATGCTGTCCTTCCCACACTTACCGCCTTGAGTACCTGCAGCAGCTTTGCCACCATGCCTACGAATCTGTTAGCGGCTTCAAAGATCGGCATCCCGTCATCGATTTCCAATCTGGTAATCCCTATCGGAACCACACTTCACAAGAACGGTTCTTCCATCTCATCGATTATTAAAATCTATGTTGCTTTCCAAATCATCGGCAGAGATTTTTTTGAGCCCTCCAACCTTTTGCTTGCTTTGGGAATAACTGTTTTTGTCAGCATTGTTGCCGGGGGAATTCCAAATGGCGGGTATATCGGCGAAATGCTCATGATCTCTGTGTACAGCCTTCCCCAGGAAGCGATACCTGCAGTTATTATCATCGGAACGCTGGTAGATCCCCTTGCAACGGTATTAAACGCTGTAGGTGATGTTGTGGCTGCGATGTTTGTTAATAGGTGGCTTCGAGAGCCTCAGCCACCGACGAGAGCCTCAGCCACCGACGAGAGCCTTAACTGAACGCTATTGAGGAGCTTTCTATTGTTATGAGGCTCAGTATTGTTAGCTGAGAGAATAGTGGCTTCGAGAGCCTCAGCCACCATTCGAGAGCCAGCTACAATTCGAGAGCCTCAGCCACCATTCGAGAGCCTCAGCCACGACGAGAGCCTTAGCCAACATTGAGAGCATTCGTCATCGTTAGGAGCCTCAGCCACCTGTAGAAAGCCTCAGCCGTCATCGAGAGCTTTCGCCATCGTCGAATGATTCGGATACAATTCGAGAGTCTTGGCAAATATTGAGAGATTCAGTTATCATTGAGAACCTCAGATACCATTCAGAGATTTAACTACCATTGAAAATTCAGCAATCGTTAAGAGCTCAGCTATTATTATCATTAAAAATTTAAAACACAAATATGAAATCAGGTTATATGTACATTTTATTATGTGCTGACGGATCATATTATACCGGAAGTACTGTCGATTTGAAAAGACGTTTGCAAGAGCATCAACAAGGCATAGGTGCCCGCCACACCTCCAGAAGGCTGCCGGTAAAATTGCTGTATTACGAAGAATACGACCATGTCGCTGATGCATTTTACAGAGAAAAACAAGTGCAGGGATGGAGCAGAAAAAAGAAGGAAGCTTTGATGAATGGTACGTATGATCTTCTTCCTGTTTTAGCTAAGGCGTACAGGGATTTGAGAGAATGAGTGGCTTCGAGAGCCTCAGCCACCATTCGAGGGCCTCAGCCACCATTCGAGAGATCTAGCCATCGTTGGGAACCCTAACAAATGTTGAGAGATTTAGTCACCATTAGAGAGATTAGCTACTATTGAGAGCCCTAACAAATGTTGAGAGATTTAGTCACCATTAGAGAGATTAGCTACTATTGAGAGCCCTTACAAATGTTGAGAGATTCAGGATAGATTCAGTCACCATTTGAGAGATTTAGCTATCATTGAAAGTTATCCAGTGTTATGAGGCTTAGCTATTATTAGCTGAGGGAATGGGTGGCTTCGAGAGCCTCAGCCACCATTCGAGAGACAGCCACCATTGAGTGCATTCATCGTCGTTAGGAGCCTCAGCCAACATTCCCGCCATTTACAATATTAATTACCAATTAGTTAGACTCAGCTATTTAGAGAGATTCAGCAATTATTGAGAGCTATCCAGTGTTCATGATGCTCAGCCATTATTAGTTGGAGCGTTAAAGGATTGAGAAATAAAAGGTAAACTAGGCTCTCAAATGGCAGCTTACGCTCTCTAATAGTGGTTGAGGCTTTCTAATGATAGTTTGTACTCTGGATGGTGGGCTGAGTATCTATACGCTTTAGATGGTGGCTGAGGCTTTATAATAGTAGCTTACGCTCTGGATGGTGGCTGAGGCTTTATAATAATAGCTTACACTCTGTAATGGTGGCTGAGGCTTTATAACGGTAGTTTGTATTCTAGATGGTGGCTGAGGCTCTCGAAGGATGGTGGCTGAGGCTCTCGATGGTGGCTGAGGCTCTCGAAGCCACCATTAGACCACTTTTATATGGCAACCAGTAAATATTTTGAGGATATCAGTATTGACAAAAAAAGCTCCGGAATTTTATTCCGGAGCTCCTGTTATGGTTGGTCGAGCAAATTATTTGTTGCTTAACTCAAATTTAGTCTTATCCTAAATATGGATATTTGTAATCTTTAGGAGAAACAAAAGTTTCTTTGATACTTCTCACGGAAGTCCATCTCAGAAGGTTCATCTTAGAACCTGCCTTGTCATTCGTTCCGGAAGCTCTTCCTCCGCCGAATGGCTGCTGTCCGACAACGGCACCCGTAGGTTTATCATTGATATAGAAATTCCCTGATGCGTTTTCCAGTGCTTTAAACGCCTCATCAGTTGCATAACGGTCTTGTGAAAATACAGACCCGGTAAGAGAATAAGGAGACGAAGAATCCACGATCGCAAGTGTTTCTGTCCAGTCTTTATCTTCATAAACGTACACTGATAAAATAGGTCCGAAGATTTCTTCGACCATACTTTCATACTGAGGATCAGTAGTCTCTATAACAGTTGGGCTTACAAACCAACCTTTGGAATCGTCACATTTTCCTCCGATAATCACTTTTGCATTGCTTGATGCCTCAGCTCTGTCAATATATCCTTTACATTTTTCGAATGAATTTTTATCAATGACCGCATTGACAAAGTTGGAAGGATCTTCAGGAGAACCGATCTTAATAGAACCGATCTGCGTTTCCATCACTTTCTTCACGTCTTCCCAGATCGATCTCGGAATGTAAGCTCTGGAAGCAGCAGAACATTTCTGTCCCTGGTATTCAAAAGAACCTCTTACGAGACCGGTTGCCACCGCTTCTACGTTGGCAGAAGGGTGAGCGATCACGAAATCTTTTCCCCCTGTTTCTCCGACGATTCTCGGATATGTTCTGTAGTTATGAATATTGTCACCGATCATTTTCCACATTCCCTGGAAAACTTTTGTGGAACCGGTAAAGTGAAGTCCTGCAAAATCTCTGTGTGCAAGCACTTTTTCTGCTGTTTCTTTTCCGTCCGTAAAAATCATGTTGATCACTCCGGCAGGAAGACCTGCTTCAGTTAATACATCCATAATTACTTTTGCGGAATAGATCTGCTTATCGGAAGGTTTCCAAACGACTACGTTACCAAGCATGGCCATACATGCCGGAAGGTTACCCGAAATTGCGGTAAAGTTGAACGGAGTAACTGCGAAAACAAATCCTTCTAAAGGTCTGTACTCTACCCTATTCCAGATTCCTGCGTCAGAAACCGGCTGTTCAGAATACATTTCGGTCATGAATTCTACATTGAATCTTAAGAAGTCAATAAATTCACAGGCAGCATCGATTTCTGCCTGGTGAACATTTTTAGACTGTCCGATCATTGTAGCGGCATTGATGACATCTCTGTAAGGTCCGGCTAAAAGATCGGCAGCTTTAAGGAAAATAGCTGCACGGTGCTCCCATCCAAGCTCGTTCCATTTTTTTTTGGCAGCTAAGGCAGCGTTGATGGCATCATCTACATGCTGCATGGTTCCTCTGTGGTAAAAACCGAAATCATGAGCATGATCCTGAGGAGACTGCAGCTGAACTTTATCGTCAGTTTTTACTTCTTTACCATTGATCACCATAGGGATCTCTATCTTCTGTGCCCACATTTTTTTGTACTGAGCGATGAGAGATTTTACTTCCGGAGAACCCGGTTCGTAAGAATTTACCGGTTCGTTGACTGCAAATGGTACTTGCGAAATTGCTTTTGACATATTACGTTGTATTATTTTATATAATTTGCTAATGATACAAATTTACAACATTTATTTGATGTCAATGATCAGTTTTGCATGACAAATGATCCGTTATTTAAGACGGGATTAAAAACTTTAACGTAAATCTGCATCGCCTATGTACAGTGAATTTTGAAATCGTTCTAAACCTCACAGCGAAGCATCCTTATCATTATTGATAAAACGATCTTACATTTTTTCATTTTCCAAAATCTGCAAAACGAGTTTTTCTTCATGCGTCAATCCCGCTTTTCCATCATTTTCTTCGATGACCTCAAGAGCATCCAAATATTTTTTAATTGAATTGTTTTCGTACAGATTGATGACCAGCGGATGTACATAATATTTTCTGCACACAGTACTGGTATTGCCAAGGTGTTCAGCAACCATTTCCAAAGCGGCTTTCACTTTTTTCTTATACTGTGCATTATTCTCTGCATAGCCGATTTCTTTAAATGCAATCAGGGCATTAACGGTTCCTGACCAGGTCCTGAAATCTTTTGCCGTGAAATCTTCACCGCTCAGTTCTTTGATGTAATCATTCACCATCCCGGAGTCGATATGATGCCTGTTTCCTTCACTGTCGTAATACTGGAAAAGTTCTTTTCCCGGTATTTCCTTACATTTCGTAATAAGTTTTGCCAGTCTTTTACTTTTCAGGTTGACATCATGCATAACACCTTTTTTGCCTTTGAATGCAAAATTGATTTTCTGCCCCTCCACTTTTACATGTTTCCCTTTAAGGGTCGTCAGACCGAATGAGCCGTAAAGCTTTTCGTAAATGCTGTTTCCGATCCGGATGTTGGTACGCTGCATCAGGCTGACAATCAGTGCCAGAATTTTTTTCTTTTCAAAATTGCGTAATGCAAGATCTTTCTCCAGCTGGAGACGGATTTCAGGTAGTGCATATCCAAACTGCAGCATCCTGTAAAACTTGGTATGATTCCGCAATGCACTCCAGAGTGAATGGTACCTGTACTGCTTTCTTTTTCTTGCGTCAAGACCGGTGGCCTGAAGATGTCCGTTATCGATCGCACAGATCCACACATTCTCCCATGCCGGAGGAATGACCAGGCTGTTGATCCTTTTGATCTCCTCCTTATCTTTAATTTTTTCACCGTCTCTGAAATACATGTATTTCTTGCCTCTCTTTCGACGGATGATTCCGGCAGTTTCTGCATCGGAAGTGTAAATAAGATTCACTGCTTTGGCAGAAGCTACCGGATCCTTCATAATTTTAAGAATCTTTGCCGGCTTCAGGTGAGAAATAATCTCAAGGTCTGACTGATCCATAAAAATAGTGATTAAGAATTTTTACCTCTTGTAAATAACCAGATCAGAAATCCTACAATACCGACAACTACAATGATTCCCCACCACATTCCTGCTTTGAAGATTGTTTCCACTGCTTCGCAGCTTGTCAGTAACATGAAACTTAACAGACTTAAGCTGTATAATGATAACTTTTTCATAATAGTTTATTTAAATGATTAATTGATTATATTCTGTCATGATCAGGACGCCATCTCGTGATTGACTTTTTGATAGCATCTCCTGATATATTTTCGTTGAGTGCTTTGTACAGCAGTTCTTTAAATTCTTCGTCATAAGCAAATCTCAATGCTGCTATCTGTGCGAAGCTTAGCTTTTCACAGACTTCGTCTGACCGTTTATTAAAAATTTCAAAATACCTCTGTCTGAACTCAAGCTTTACCATTCTGTTCTGAAGCCCGATTGCGTAATGCTGTCTTACCATCATTCCAAGGTAGAAAACAAGAAATATGACCAATGAAAATAAAATCCATATCAGCCGGTGATCTGCATCATTAAAAATCTTGTAGATTCCATAGACTTCCAAACTAAGCAGCAACGGAATAAAAACGAAATGATGAGGCGGATAAAATTTTCTGTGATTCCGGTAATTTTGAGTTTTCATATTTAAAATATAGCAAGAACCTTTCCAAAATATATTGAAATTTCTGATGATCATGAATTATCAGATTGCAGGAATAATAACTACATATGGATGTGAAAGATATGCTTTGCTTAGTTTCTGAAAGAATGAGAAATAAAAACAGGATGTAACTCTGGAAAAGGAGAACCTTACCGTTACTAAATAAAACACAGCAGTCCCATTCCTGAATAATTTTATAATAAGGTAAGCTTTACCGTAAAAGATACTTTTGTACTGAAGGACTTCAGCCCTAGCCCATAGAAGCGGTTACCCCACAGCGGGCGGCTGGTTTCGTGCCAGCGAAAAAGCATGGGCGCGAGGAGTATGAGCGGATAGCCGGAAACAGCTCCTGATAAAAACCGGTATCTTCTTCTGAAAAGATTGTAAAGGATAAATAATTATTGATGAAAAGCTGGTACAAACCGGGACAGCGAAATTGTTTTTTTTGTAACTTTCGGTTTTAAAATTATAAAAAATGACTTCAAAGGAAAAAGTAGCTGCGCTTCGGGAGGAGATGCAAAAAAATAATGTTGATGCATTTATCGTCTATTCTGCTGACCCTCACATGAGTGAATACCTGCCTGAAGAATGGCAGGAAAGAGCCTGGCTTTCGGGTTTTCTGGGATCTGCAGGATTTGTGGTCATTACCCGGGATAAAGCCGGACTCTGGACGGACGGACGGTATTTTACCCAGGCTCCGATCGAACTTGAAGGATCAGGAATTGACCTGTTCAAAGACGGTATGGAAGGCACTCCGCACTATATCGACTGGATCATTTCTGAAATCCCTGACAACGGAACCGTTGCCGTCAATGCTTTAGCCACTTCGCATGCCAACTGGGAACTTCTCTGTGAAAAATTACATGCTAAAAATATAACCTTATCTGATATTCCTTTACTGAAATACGTCTGGAAAGAAAGAGGGGAAGCTTCCAAAAACCCGATCTACACTCATCCTGTGGAAAGAGCAGGAAAATCCGTCATCGATAAAATCGCTGCCATCCGTCAGAAGATGGAGTCGATGGAAGTGACCGTTCATATCATTTCAAGCCTTGACGATGTTGCATGGACCCTGAATCTGAGAGGAAGCGACGTCGAAAGCAATCCTGTATTTCTGGGATATATCATTATCACGAAGAATGATGCGATCTTATTTACTGATCTTGAAAAAATGGAGGTTGAGGCAAGAAAGCAGATGGATGATTCTTTTGTAAAAATGATGCCTTACGAGGAATTTTTCAATTCTCTGAAGAACTTCAGCAATGAAAAAGTGCTGGTTTCCCCAAACAGCAATCAGTCGATTTTCGAAGCCTTAAAAATCGGAAACCAGTTTGTGAAAGCTCCGGTACCCGGAAACCTGATGAAGGCGCAGAAAAACGAAACTGAACTGGAAGGTTTCAGAAAAGTGATGGTAAGGGACGGTGTTGCGATGGTGAAATTCCTTTACTGGCTGACGCAGACTGCCGGAAAGGAGAGCATGACCGAATATTCGATCGGACAGAAATTAAAAGGTTTCCGTGCAGAAGGAGAAAATTTTGTAGGGGAAAGCTTCGGAAGCATCGTCGGATACAAAGACAATGGTGCCATCATGCACTATTCTGCCAAAAAAGAAGGCAGTAAGGAAGTGACAAATGAGTCTACCATCCTTGTAGATTCAGGGGGTCAGTACCTGGAAGGAACAACTGATATCACGCGTACCTTTGCTTTGGGAACGCCTTCCGAGGAGTTTAAAACAAATTCTACCTTAGTGCTTCAGGGGCTGATCCGTTTATCGATGGTCAAATTCCCTAAAGGAACGCGAGGGGTACAGCTGGATGCGATTGCCAGGCTTCCTCTGTGGATGAACGGCAAGGACTTCAACCACGGAACGGGTCATGGGGTCGGAAGTTTTATGAATGTACACGAAGGCCCGCAAAACATCAGAAAGGATCTTAATCCCCAGGAATTGCTTTTGGGAATGGTCTGCTCCAATGAACCCGGATTTTATGTTGAAGGCGAATACGGAATCCGTCATGAAAACTTAATTGCAGTGAAAGAATCAGAGGTTACGGATTTTGGGACTTTTTATGAGTTTGAAACGTTGACCTACTGCCCTTTCTTCACAGATACGGTAGTGAAAGAAATCTTATCGGCAGAAGAAATCCAATGGCTGAATGATTACCACAGAACCTGTGAAGAAAAAATCGGTCCTCACCTGGAGGGCGAAGTGAAGGACTGGTTCCTGGAACTGGTTCAGCCACTCTAATCAACGATTTTTTTACAATAAATATAAGCTCTGCCCTCATTAGACGGCAGGGCTTTTTTGTAAAACGTCAATGCTTTTTCATTATCTGATTCCTGTTATTGCACCGTTGTCCATCTTGCTGATTTCCTTTATTTCTGATCGGTATGTGAACATTTCCGTATTGATTTCAATAAAAGGTATCCTGACCGTTTTAAGTGAAAACAGCAATTGATGAAAAAAAACAGACAAAAACGTATCTTTGCATCATGAATCACGACACTATCTGCGCACTTGCCACGGCCAACGGAATTGGCGCTATCGGAATCATCAGAATTTCGGGAGACGACGCCATCGCAATATCTGCTAAAATTTTTGACGGGAAAAACCTTGAAAACGCTCCTTCACACACCGTTCATTACGGGTTTATCAAGGAGGGTGAGGAAGTGATCGATGAAGTGATGGTTTCGGTATTCAAAGCCCCGAAAACCTTTACGGCAGAAGATTCTGTGGAAATTTCGTTTCACGGTTCGCCTCATATTGCCAAAAAAATTCTTGAAGTCCTGATTAAGAACGGCGCAAGAATGGCAAAAGCCGGAGAATTTACCATGCGTGCATTCATGAACGGAAGAATCGATCTGAGCCAGGCGGAATCGATTGCTGACCTGATCGCTTCTGAAAATGAAGCTTCAAGAAAAGTTGCGCTGAGCCAGCTGAAAGGCGGTATCACCAATGAGATCTCATTTTTGAGAACAGACCTTTTGAATTTTGTTTCGCTGATCGAGCTTGAACTGGATTTTGCAGAAGAAGATGTAGAATTTGCAGACCGTTCGGCATTGAATCAGCTGCTTGATAAAATTGAGACCAAACTGAATTCATTGATTGAAAGTTTCCAGTACGGAAACGCCATAAAAAACGGAACCGCCGTTGCCATCATCGGAAAGCCCAACGCCGGAAAATCTACTTTGCTTAATGCCCTGCTGAAAGAGGAAAGAGCCATCGTTAGCAATATTGCAGGTACAACAAGAGATACGATCGAAGAGATTCTTCACATCAAAGGCCACGCATTCCGGCTGATTGACACGGCAGGCCTTCGTGAAACAACGGATGAAATTGAAGCCATCGGGGTACAGAAAGCGAAGGAAAAGGTTGAAAATGCCAATATCCTTGTGTATTTAGCCGATGCCGCTACCGAAAATTTTTCAGAAGATATTGAAATGATAAAATCCCTCCAGCGGGACGATCTGAAGCTGATCATCTGTGCCACTAAAATTGATGAAGTCCTCCCCCATCAATATGAGAGGGCTGAAAGCATTTTCAGGAATGAGATTTCCCAGGAATTTGATTTCATCACCATTTCGGCTGTCGAAAATCAGAACATGCAGGATTTAAAGGATGAATTATCTTCGTACGTAGAACAGCTGAAATCAGAGGAAAGCAATGTTGTCATTACAAATCAGCGCCACTACGAAGCCTTAGGGAAATCCCTGGAAGCCGTTGACAAAGTAAAAGATGCGATTACCACTCAGATTTCCACAGAATTACTGGCTTACGAACTGAGAAATGCCCTGGAACACCTTGGAGAAATTTCCGGTGAAGTTACGAATGATGAAGTGCTGGGGAATATTTTTTCTAAGTTTTGTATTGGGAAATAAACCTATTTGTTTAATTGCTCTACCGTATTTTATATAAATTTTAATTTCTCTTTTTTGAGTATATTTTTATATCTGTACATCTTTTGTGCTGCTTCATGACTGAAATTTGTTTGAAGCAGCATAAAATGCTGATGATGAAAATTATTTTAAACAAATTGAAAGTCAACGAAAATATCTGACGTTTGATCAACTAAATTTTAGCAAAAGCAGAATGTAAGTATTCTGTTTTGAAAAAATCTCGTCATTTTGTTCGATATTTTATATCCCAAAGAACCTGTATTTTTATTTATTGATCAGCTTTTCAATCCTTTCCATCATGTCTTCCTTTTCTTTCAGCATTCTTTCGTAGAGTGAAATTTTTTGGTCGTGCAATTCGATCAGTTTATCGAGAGGGTTGTAATTATTAACCATTCCTGATAAAATCCCTGGAGAACTACCTATCAAATTATTCCTATTGATAAATGTGCTGGAAATTATATTCACAGCCTGTTCCCCATCGAAATTTCGAAAAACTTCCGCAGGAACCTGTAATACTCCGGAAATCTTTTCCAGCATACGATCCTCAATGACTTCTCTTTGTTCAATTAACGAAACTTTTTTCTGGCTCCAATCATCGCCAAGATCCCAAGCCAAAGCCTCCTGCTTGATTCCCAGCATTTCCCTGAAGCGTTTTATATTTCTTCCCTGATGTATTTTCTGTTCCATATTATTGGTAATAAAAAATCCTACAAATCTGTTTATACTCTTTTATTTAGTGAGTGTCCATAACCTCAACCTGCGAGTTTACAGTTGCCATCGTTATTTTTCTTAAACTATCAAATGATCAATTAGATATTAGCTTTTTCTGCTTTGTCTTTTATTTTGGTCGGCAAGTCATAATAACTCTGGTTGTGAAGAACGAATTCCTGTTTTTTTTTGTAATCCCTGACTTTCTGATTTTAACTTCATCAAATTTGCTTTGATCGGATTTCTGGCTATTTAAATACTCTTTATCATTTAGGGAATCATAACCCACAGGATAATCTTGATAATTCTCAAAACTTTCAAAAGAAGCAACTAGACGGTTGAATTTATTCTTCGGCGCAGTGACATACGATATGCAGTCTCTTTTCATCACAAACCGTAAAAATCCTGTAATATGATTAGGTGTTTCAATGGTATCACGATTTAACAATAGTTTGAGAAAAACATTCTGGACAAGAGTTTCTACAACAAAATCATATCATCTTCAAGCATTTATTTTCTAATGCGAGATTCTAAGCAATTGCTTCAATTTTTAATTTGAATAAATTGCATTTTATTATTTACAAATATAAAAAAAATCTTTATTGTAATCCAAGTGGATTACAATAAAGTTATGGTTTTTTGCAAAATTGCAGGATGGCCGCACTCACCGAGGAAGATATAATATTAAAAAATAAAATTGCTGACAGGATTAAGTTTCTTAGAGCCAGTACTGGTTTGTCGCAATCTGAATTTGCCAAAAAGTTCGAAATCGATAGACAAATATTAAATCGTTGGGAAAGTAAAAATAATAAGAGGGGGCTAACTATTTATACAATCGCAAAATTTTCTAATTACGTTGGAATTTCTCTGAAGGACTTTTTTGACTTTGACGATTAAGAGATAGAAAAATTTGCTATATTTTTTGATCTACTAAATGAATAAAAACCAGACAGAATTTTTTGTTTTTTATTCGATAATATAAGTTTAGTGAAAAATCATAGATTTAATTATCGAGTTTGTGTTGATTTTCATTAATTTCTGATAATGAAGGAGTTAATGTTGAATTCCTGACGGTTTTACCATATTCGCAAATGAACGCCTTAATAATCTAGCAATTAAAAAGAAGTTTACAATTCCTGTCTTAAATCAGGGTTAGATAAAGATAGATAAAATGCGATATTTATAATTCTAAATGAATTATCTATTTTGAAATTTAACTACTCATTATAATTATTTTCTATATTCTTATTTTATTTGGTTTTTTTTTATAATTTTATAAAAACTAATATTTGAAATGCTAAATGAAAATTAAATCCAACTTCTCACTTCTCATACAAAAATCTATAATCTTATTATAAATTTTAAAACTCCAGACCTCTGTAGTTTTACATAGATATAACTAATGATTTCACGGATTACCGTAAAGTTGATTCGTATTATTATGTTAATTTTAAAAATATGAAAATACAATTTTTACGAGCTTTTAACGGAGATTCAATTTTGATTTCATTGATTGAAGATGGTATGCCAAGGAACATTCTTATTGATGGGGGAACTGGTAATACCTATAAAAGTCGATCAAATATTAAAGGTGATTTATATCGAGTAATGGAAAAGATTCGGAAAGATGAAGAATTCATAGATCTTCTCATTTTGACCCATTTTGACGATGATCATATTGGAGGAATTTTAAGATGGTTAAATAAAGATAAAGACGCATATAAGCTTGTTAAAAAGGTTTGGTTCAATTCAGGAAAAGAAATAGCAAACAAATTTGAGAAAGAAGAAAACTTAGACTTGGATATAGAAATAGTCTACGGAGCAGATGATTTTAGCACAAGTTCTAAACAGGGAATTAAATTTGAAAAATACCTTAGAGATAATGATTTATGGAAAGGAGAGATTATTGAGCAATTTTCTGAGCATAGATTGTTTGGCTTAAATTTTAAAATTTTGTCACCAAATAATGATAAGCTTAATAAACTTTTAAAACTGTATAAAAAACAAAAGGATTATTTTACAAGTGGTGATGAGCATGATTTTCAAACTTCTTTGAAGGCCTTTGTTGAGGAAGAAAATCAAACTGATTTTGAATTCATTGAAGATACTAGCGTTGCAAATGGTAGTTCTATAGCATTTATAATGGAATACGATAAAATTAATTTTCTTTTCTTGGCAGATAGTCACCCATCTATCGTAATTGAAGGACTAGACAGATTTGGTTATAACAAGGGTAATCCTTTATATGTTAATTTGATGAAAGTGTCGCATCATGGAAGTATGTATAATACTAAAAAAGAACTTTTGGAAATTGTAAAAACTGACAATTATCTAATTAGTTCAAATGCTTCTAAACACGGATTACCCAATAAAAGAACTATAGCTAGAATAATAAATAATAATTCTAATGCAGTTATTTACTTTAACTATAATTTAAAAGATAAAATTTTTTCAAAAGAAGACTGGAGAGACTATCCCAATTTGAAATGTAAAATGCAAAATGAATTTTAATGGAAGAAGGCGACTTAAAAAGGTATACTGTTATTTTGGGCGAAGGTAGTGGTGTTTTGTTCCAGCCTTTAGACGAAACAATAACGTATATACTATCGGCAAAACATGTATTTTATAAACAAGATTCCAACGATCGAGATGTAGATACAAAAGAATTAATGTCTACGATAAATTATTCTTTTTCGGATAAACAAAATCAACTAATACCTGTTGAAGTAAAAAAAGGAAAAAATTATTTTGAACACAATAATGCTGATGCAGCTATTTTAGTTTTAGACAAAGTTACAGGATTTGATCAAATTTTTATTGATGAAAATTGTAGTGTATTTAATGAATGCTTACTATGTGGATATCCTAGTAAAATAGGAGAAAATAATAATGATAAATATAGTAATTATGAAATTACACGCAAAATTGATACCACTAATAATGGGTATTTAAGATTACAAACAAATTTTGGAAATTTAAATCATGAGGATATAGTAGGTTTTTCTGGTGGTGGAATTTTAAGAATATATAGTGGTAAGATAAATATTGTTGGTATTCAATCATCGGCGATAACAGATTACGCAACTGGACAGATAGATGTTGTTCCGATTATTAGGATTATAGAAATAGTTGAAGAAAATAACTTGTCAGAAATGACACCTGTATATTTATCAAACTTTTCTTTTTTAAAAGATAAAGTTTTTGTCTTTAATGCAGGTTCTGGAGAACAAGATATTGCAATAGTTAAATCTGTACTTAAACGTAAAACTTTAGAAGTGATTAGTAGTGAAATTACTCCTAGCTTTATCAAAGATCATTTTAAAGATAAATTATTATTAAATAAAAGTGATATCTCAACTCTTAGAGATGAGCTTATCTACGTTACATGGTTGGAGTTTTTGACATTTTTTAATATTATAAAATCAAAAATTTGCGCAAAAGATGAATTAATTGAAGCTCAATCAATTTTGAGGCTAATTTTCAATATAAAAGAAACCGAATGGATGGGGGAAAATTTTATAAAAGAGTGTTTATTATATAACTATGAAAATCTATCTGATAATGGAACTGTTTTTATAAAAACTAAAAATAATCCAATTAAAATAAAGGATTATTCATTATATAAAGGAGATATTCTACCAAACATTAGCGTTATTAAAGAAAAATATATTAAAGGTATTCCTTTATATAATGGAGAAGGTTCGGATATATTTAATGCTGAATCAGAGTCCAAAGAATTTATTTTTGATAAGTATAATTTTGTTCATTTTGAATACCTTAAATACATAATGCTTGTTGAAAATAGTGAAGAATATCAGGCGTTTAATAGATTAAACGAAAATGAATTATTAATAAAACTCAAAGAAGAATATGGGAAAATATTCGGAATATAGTCAGGATACTTTGAAAGAATTATCAGCTAAATACTCTGATTGTAGGTTTAGTTTCAAACACGTAGAAATAAGTGTAAATATTTCTGTTTTTTTTGTCTTAGCAAAATCTACAATTATTGAAAAGGATAACCTGTGGCAAAAAATCTCTGAAGAAATAGCTTTAAAATTCCAGCCAAAATTAGAATCTGTCTACGAAAAATGGAATTTGTACGTGATTTACGTTACTGATGATAGAGCGTCTAAAGAATTAAAAAATAAAATAGAAAACGACAAATTTTCTAGTAGAAAAATCGTTGAAGAAAATTTCAGTAAAGAACTTAGTAAGTCTGAAGAAAATGAACTGATAATAAAACATATCACCAATTCCGATTTAAAAGAAATTGTTGATAAAACTCAAGAAATTATTATACAAAAATACATTCCACTAAATACTACTTTATGGAAACTACTAGATCAAGAAGATAAAGTTGTTGGTGATAAGGAAGCTCAAGAGTTTATTATTAAAGAATTGAATAGAGAATGAAAATCAAAAGTGTTAAAATAACTGGTTTCAGAGCATTTGAAAAAGAAGAGAATTCAACATTTGATTTTACTGCTCATGGCGAAATAATGGATTTCGCCTCTATTTATGCACCAAATGGCTTTGGTAAAACTTCCTTTTACGATGCTGTCGAATGGAGTATCACTCATCAGATTCAAAGATTTGACAGAATGGATGACTTTGAGAAAATGAGGAAAGAAAATAATCTTCCACTATTATTAAATAACTCATCTACTTCCGGTAAAGTCATTGTCGAGACGAACAATGGTAATTTTGAAAATGTAATTAATAAGAGAAAAAAATATAACTCGAAAGGGAAGCCTGATAATGAGTATTTCCGAAATCAAATATTAAGTCAGGATTTGATAGATACTTTCATAAAGGAGGAAAGAGCTGACAAAAGATATGAAAGGTTTTTGGAGATTGACTCTGATCTGAAGCGATACGATGCTATTTATAAAAAAGCAGTACGGGTCTTGGACTTCATAAAACAGGAAAGAACCCGTATTAATAAAGAAGTGGAGAAAGAAGAGAAATCGCTTCAAATGGAAATTGATTACAAGCAGGAGTTTAAAAAGTTTGATGAAATTAATGAAATAATTGCCTCTCTTAAAAAAAATAATGAGTCTTTAGATTATATCACAAAAGAGTCATTTGATGAAACCACTCATGATAATTTATCTAGAAATATTAAAGTCAGATTATTAATTTTAGAAGAATATCTAACTAAACTAAGATTACAAATAGATAATATCAGGTTAGCAAGAGATGGTGAAGGAAACTTATCAGAGGGGATTAATAATGGAGTCTTCAAATATATTGATAATCGGGAAAAAATAGAAAAATTTGATTATCAAATTAAAGAATTGCAACGAATTATTTCTTTGATAATAAAAAAGGAAAAAATAGAGTCAAGCATTGATAATATTGATAAAAATCTTTTAGAACAACGAGATCGTTTAGATGCAAACTTTAACATTGAAAAGAAGATTGAAATATTTCTAACAGTTCAAAAAGAAATAGATAAATTAGAAAAAAGAGTTACAGAATTTGGAAATCAAAATATAATAAATGAACGTGAAAAATCTCTTATCGAAGAAGAAAATATTGTTTTCTTAAATAAAACAGAACAATTACAAAAACTCTTAAATGAAGAGCGAGCTAAATTAGAACAGATTCCCAATCAAAAAATTAGATTGGAGAATTTATTAGAAATTAGTGAGGCTATTAGAAAGTCTGTTAATAATCTTTTCAGCACTATTTCTGACAAAGAACTGAAACTATCTGAGGTAAAAATTATTCTTGAACAATTTGGATATTATGAGTCAATAATTAATTCTGACTTAGGGATTTTGTTAGAATTTAAATACTTCACTAGCTATCAAAATTTAATAACAAAACAATTAAATCTAAAAAAAAGCCTTGATACAAAAAGTAAAAACTTAGAAGAAATAGAAAATAAAATTAGTTCTCAAGATAGATTTAATAATGAATTAAAAGAGTATGTGAGCCTGGGGTTAGAAATAATCACTCGCACTCAAACTTCTGATTGTCCCCTTTGTAATCATCATTATAATTCGTTTGAAGAATTATCAAATAATATAGTTGGTAATAAATTTTTTGATGATCAGTTAAGAGAAAATTTGGAAATCAAAATTTCCCTTGAAACCGAAATTAATGACTTAAAAGAACAAATACTTTTTGGAATTGAAGAAATAAATAAAACTTTTGTTCTAGTCAAATCACCTTTTTTAAATGAGCAAAAAAACTTAACAACAGAACTTCAAAAATTAAATTTAGAAAAATTAAGTAAAGACGAAGAACTTAAAAATATCCTTGAAAATATAAATGAAGTTTTACTGTTTTTTGGAAACAAGCAAAATAGTGATGAAGTAGTAAAGGACTTAAGAAACAAAATTTCTGAGATAGAAACTGATATTCATAAAAATACTAACACTGTAAATGTAAATTCTGAAAAGATTAAAGATATTATCACTAGCATTAATAGTAATGTTGAAAATATAGATAAATTAAAAGAGAATATTGTAGCTCAGCAAGTTTCAGATGAGTATGTTATTGTTATAAATTATTTTAATACTGTATTAAATCACAGCAAAGTTGATAAGACAATTTTGCTAGAAGCCAAATCTTTGATTGAAAAATTAATCCAAGAACTGAATAAAGAAAGAGATGATCAAAAAATTTCTTTAGAACAATTGAATATCGATTTGTCACTAACAAATTTATCAAAAGAAGAATGTAATAATAGGATTCAACAAATAATTGATTCTAAATCTCTTATATTAAGGTTTTATGATAATTATGAAGGTTTTATAAAGTCGGAGTTTAATATAGACTTGAAAGACAAGAGTAAATCTCAAATTGAGAATGAGTTTTTAGATCTAATTGATCATAAGAAACAAGATAAAAAACTGGTAGAGGAAAAAATTGGAAATTATAAAATTGTTGAGATATTAAAAGATGATTGTCTTAATGCTACTGTTTCTCAAAAAATTCAGGAAAAGATTGACTACTATAAAAAAGATTTAGGCAGGTTAAATAATGCGGAAACTCATTTGAGCGCTGAAAGAGGAAATCTTGTTAAATATTTAACTAAAACAATAGATGAGTATTTTTATACAGAGTTAATTAATAAAATTTATAATAAGATTGATCCTCATCCTGATTATCAATCCATACAATTTAAGTGTGAATTTGCCGATAGTAAACCAAGATTGCAGATATACACTGTAAAAGTTAATACTAAGGGTGAGAACGAAATATCTGTTCCTGCACTTTATTTCAGTACTGCCCAAATTAACATTCTTAGTCTAAGCATTTTTTTGGCAAGAGCTCTGAAAACAAAAAATCCAGACACAAAAGAATCTGTAGACTGTATCTTCATAGATGATCCAATACAATCAATGGATAGTATAAACATATTGTCATTTATTGATTTATTCAGAGGAATTACTTTATCGTTAGGTAAGCAATTAATTGTTTCTACACATGAAGAAAATTTTCATTTGTTGTTACAGAAAAAAATTCCTAAAGAATTATTTAAATCGAAATATATAGAATTTGAGACCTTTGGTAAAGTAAAGAAAGAAAAATAAATTAAAGAATATGAATGCTGCAAAAATAAAAGGTAGCTTACTGGAATATCTTGTACGTAGAATGCTTACAAATTGCGGGTTTAAAAAAGTATCTCCTGACGGAAAATACATATTTGAAGATAGAGGACTTAACTTTATTCATGGTAAGGGAGCTGCTCATGACGCTGATGTTTTAATGGATCCTCCAATTCAAATGCCTTTTTCATACCCTTCAAGAATAAACTTTGAATGCAAAGCTTATAATAAAAAAACAGGCTTAGGTATTGTTAGAAATGCGCTTGGATTGAGATATGATATTAATGAATTTGAAATATTAACTGATGAACAACTGCAATTGAGACATAATCTTAGAAGGCAGCAATTAGCGATAGCCAATAGAGTAAGATATAATTATCAAGTAGGTGTTGCTTCAGTAGAAGACTTTTCGAAGGATGCTTTTGAATTTGCCGCAAATAATAAGATTCCTTTAATATCTCTAAGATGGCTACTAGATTCGGCAACATGTGACTTATTTCATGAAATCACTGATGATTATCTTAGCAATATTTATAATGAACAACAACGGAGAAATCTTTTGTCATTTCTAAAAGGTAATGGAGGACTAGAAGAAATAATTAATGTAGAAAGTCATATTCAGACAATAATAAACTCTTTTGAGTTTTTTGAGCGAAGGGTATTAATTGGTTTGTTAGAAAGTGGTGATATGATTTTTTTATTATCGCAAGATCAAAATATCACATCTTTCTTACGTAACACAGGCTCATTGAAAGGTCAATATTATTATTACCCACAGGATGAATTAGATAATTGGGAACTAATAATCAATGGAGAAAAAGTTTTAAGATTTTATTTACCACAGAGAATTGTAAATATTTGGCGTAATGAGGAATATGACGCTGACGTAGCGGTAGGTATTAAAGAGCGCTGGTTTGTTAGAATGTTCATATTCTATAAAGATTTAGAAAGTACATATAGTTCATTTAAAATAGTAAATTTAGATCAACGTTGGATAAATGATGTAAGAAATTATAGATAATAAATATTTACTAATATATGGGAAATATACCATCTGCTTATCTTGACTTAAATATTTTTGATCGGATCGAAAAAATTGAAACATTAGAGAATGAAGTTAAAGCAAATTATCTCTTCTTAAGACAAAAAATTGAAAATAAACAACTCTTCACTGCGTATTCTAATGCACATATTAACGATCTGTTTAGGGGCTACCAAAAGAATCCAACTTATGTTGAGGGACATTTAAAAAATATTGAATACTTAACGAATAATAATTGCGTCTGTCAATATTGGAATCAAAGTAATGTAGTTTTTCACAAACGAAATATATTTGAATTTTTCAATGAAAAGAATAAAGAGTGGGAATTTGAGACAGAAACTTATGACGAGCTAATTTCAGATGAGCCTTTGCTGAGAATGCAGGCTGAACTAAAAAAATTTATACCATTACCGGAAAATTTCAAAAAAGGATATTCTGAACCAATTTTTGCTTTGATGTTTCCTTTATCTAAAGTATATGATAACCAATATTCCTTAGAAGCTGATTTATATGCTTTCCAGAATAAATTTAAATCTGATTATAGTTTATATAAAACGATTAAAAAATTTCTTGCTTTAAGCTTGAAAAAATTAAAAAATAATCAAGGGTTTACCGCCGCATTAAGAAATCAATTTAAAGACTTGCCTAAACATTTGGATTTAACAGACATTTATGATGTCTTTACTCCTAACACAAAAACAGGTAATAATGTAATGTATTCAAAAATATTAGAAACATTTTATAAATTTGATTTAGCAGGTTACAAAACAGATAGTAATTTCAATAATATGTTTGACGATTCTCTTCATACTTTTTACGCTGCTCATTTTGACTATTTCATCACAAACGATGAACGTTGTAGATACAAAGCAGAAAAGACTTATAATAAACTAGGAATATTAACACAAGTGATATCTTCTAACGAAATTTCTAAAATAAAAATTTGAAGAATACCAAGAAATATGTTTGGTGCCAAACTAGCATCTGGAAACAAAAATCTTTACAGATCAATAAGTGGAGTTTGAGGCATTCGAACCGGACTGCTGTGGCAGAAATTATCCGCTAAATTTTGCTACATTTTTCCGTTGTGATTACAGCATACTTGCAATTGAGTTAGAGTCTGTATATAATCTAACAAGAACTTATACCAAAACTATTGCTTTCTTACAATAAATTTATTTTTCTACAGCAAATAATTGAAAACTTCGACTATACAATTAAGGCCATGCTGTTTATTAACTTAACAATAAACTGGACTATCTTAAACATACTGATCGTGGTTAATGCAATATGCCTAGTTGATTTAAAGTGTTAGTAAGAATATAAATTATTTTTTTAAGCACTTAATGGTTTTTTCATTAAATTTAACACCTGCTGTTAATAAAATAACATATAATGAAAATCAATCGATTAAAAATAATCTTAGCTGAAAAAGGAAGAACGAGTAAATGGCTTGCAGAACAATTGGGCAAAAGTGAAGTGACAATTTCTCGCTGGTGTACCAACGAGATACAACCCTCGATGGAAATGTTTTTGGAAATTGCAAATAAATTAGATATTGATATTAAAGAATTAATTAACTCAAGTAAATAAAATGAGCTTATTACAACAAGGAGTCGACAAAGGTATTATCAGTATTTCTGAAGACGAAAAGACAATAAAATATATTAAACTTAATAAATCGAAAAATTATACTAACCCCGAAGAAAAGGTACAAGCTGAAACATACTTGAAATTAATTTTTGATTATGGTTACAAACCTGAGAGAATGAAAATGTTTGTGTCAGTTACTATGGGATCAGGTAAAAAGGAAGCGGATATTATAGTTTACAATGATGACGAACATTTGATACCGCACATTTTGGTAGAATGTAAACAACAAGAGGTAAGTGAACAAGAGTTTCTTCAAGCTGTTGAACAAGCCTATAGCTATGCCTATGCTTTACCTAATAATGTGAAATTTGTTTGGGTTACTTCAGGGATAAAGGATGAATATTTTGAAGTAGATAAACATAAGCATGCTCGTATTAATCAACCTGACATTCCACAATATGGAGTGAATAAAATGGCAAATTACAAGTATGTGTATGATGCTGATTCTATAAAAACTAGTGAAGGAAAACAAAAATTCTTCGAACTTCAAGTAATTGGGCAAAATGAATTAACACGTCGCTTTAAACAAGCGCATGATTCTTTGTGGGCTGGTGGACAACTTAATCCTTCTGAAGCATTTGATGAATTGGATAAACTAATTTTCTGTAAAATTTGGGATGAACGGAAAGATAGAGCTTCGGGAATGCCTTATCACTTTCAAATCATAACCAAAGATGCAGAAGAATATCCTGATGGAAGCAAAAGAAGACAAGCAGAAAACAAAGAATTAGCTGAGCGTATTAATGGGCTTTATGAAGAAGGTCGTAAAAAAGATCCAGAAGTGTTTCGTGATAACATTCGATTAACATCTGAAAAAATAAGAACTGTAGTTGGTTATTTGCAAGATATCAATCTCAGTGAAACCGATTTGGATGCGAAAGGTCGTGCTTTTGAAACTTTTATGGACTCATTCTTTAGAGGGAATTTTGGGCAATATTTCACACCACGTCCTATCGTAAAATTTGCAACAGATGTTCTGCCAATTACAAATGAATCTAAAGTTTTAGATACCTCATGTGGTTCAGGAGGTTTCTTGTTGTATGCTTTAAATAAAGTACGTGAGCAAGCGAATGAAATTTATCCTGATCATAAAATTAATCCTAAAAATAAACTCAAGCATTTCCGTTTTTGGCACGATTTCGCAGAAAAGAATCTTTTTGGAATCGAAATAAATGAGCAAATTTCTCGTGCAGCTAAAATGAATATGATTATTCATGATGATGGACATACCAATGTGATTACATCTGACGGTTTATTAGATGAAAAAGCAATTGAAAATGTAACTAAAAATCAAGGATTCAAATACAATTCATTCGATTGTATTGTAACCAATCCACCTTTTGGTAGTACAGTTAAAAAAACAGAAAAATCGTATTTAGGAATGTTTGATTTTGCAAAGAAATCACCAGATTGGTTAGACCCTAGAGAAACGAATACAATTACAACACGTGATTCTCAAAGTACAGAAGTCTTATTTATAGAACAATGTTATAATTTCTTAAAGCCTAAGGGATTTCTAGCGATTGTCATTCCAGATGGTATATTAACTAATAGTTCTTTACAATATATTCGTGATGGTATAGATGAAAAATTCCGTATTGTAGCTGTGGTTTCTATGCCTCAAACAGCTTTTGCAGCGACAGGGGCAGGAGTTAAAAGCTCTGTTCTATTTTTAATGAAAAATTCTATTTCTAAAACTGAAGATTGGCAAAGTAAAAAACTAAGTATTCAGCACAGTCTCAAACAGAAATTTGATTATATCAATACCATAAAAAAATGGGAGAAGGAAAAGAATGCTGATATTAAAGAATTAAAGGGTTTTATAAATCTAGATTCTACACTAAGCATTACAGAGCTTAAAAAAACAGAAGAATACAAAGCATGGAAAACAGAATTAAGTGCTTCATATACGGAACGAATTAATAATTTAAAGGAAGAATTGACAGAAGCCTATCAAACTGCCATAAAAGAATATTTACAAGCTAATTCATCAGAAAACTACGATATTTTCATGGCTATTGCTGAAGATATTGGATATGATGCAGCAGGCAAGCCAACAAGTAACAACGAACTAGATATTATTAGTGAAGAACTTACAAAATTTATTAATTCAATAGAGAGATTATGATTTTAAGAGGTATGTTAGACCATGTTTTTGGCCATCAGCTATGTTTTAGAGGATTTGCGAAAATTGGAGATTTAGCTAAGGTATCAGCTTCTGATGATAAGTATCAAAGAGAGCATGATGAGAACAGAATACAGGAAATTGTAAAGTATTATAAAGAATCTAATTATCGTTTTTTTTCTGAATTAACCCTATGTTGGAATATTTCTGAAGTCGATGTAGTAGGAAAAATTGTAAATGGGACAAAATATGCTTTTGAGAATGGTATTATTTACACACCAAAAAACACTGATTTCAAAGCGTATTTGAATTCAGACAAATTAAATAACCCTAGTTTAAGATCTATAAGTTTAGAAATTCCTGAATCATTTGACGATAAAATTTTTTCCAGAATTGATGGTAATCATAGATTATCCGCAATTGACTTCATTTTAAATTTAAAAGAAGAAGAAGAAAAAAGAGAATTTGAAGAATTATTAAATTATGTTGTACCATTTAATATTCTTATTCAATTTAAAGATGAAGAAGCCATAAAAAATGAAACTGCATATTTCCATTTAATTAATTCGAAAGCTGTACAACTAACATCTGAAGAAAATCTTAAGTCTCTATTTAAAAAAGATTTGTTTTCCGATGAAGAAGTCAATCAATTGATAAACTCTAATGCAAGCCTTGCCAGGGAATTATATTTTAGGTTTGAAGCGTATAATTACTTAGGATTAAAAGATATTATTGATTCAAATGTTAAGTCATTCATTTTAGAAGTAAGCGAATTAGATGGTATTACTTTGGATTTAGATAGGTTACAAAGTTCTTTACAATTAATCGACAATTTAGTTTTAGAGTTTAGAGAAAAGTCAATTATTGATCATAAAAATATTGTCTTGGCTTTAGTTTTTGCTCAGAATGAATTTGATGCGAACAAAAATAAAAAATTTAAGCAATGGATTTTTAATAATCATCTTAATGATATTACTGAAGTAAAACCTTTAACCTTAGTAAAAATTTTTGAATCAATTCACGCTAAAAGAACCTATAAAGTATTTGTTGCAATGCCATATTGGAGCCATGCAGAAGTAAATGAGTACAATGCGCTATTTAAGGAAATATGTAAGGAAGTAAGCACTAAAGTAAACACAAGCGTAGAGTTAATACCAATTATGCGTTTTAGTGGAAAAAGTCAGCGTATCGATAGTAGATTGATAAAATCGATTAAAGAATGTGATGTTTTTGTGGCTGATATTACAGGTTGTAATAAAAATGTGATTTTTGAAGTTGGTTTAGCTGAAGGAATGGACAAGCCAATGATTCTTATAAAAGATGAAAAAGATCCTAAAATACCTCCTTTTGATATGGATAAATTACAATATATCCCATATAATAAAGCTATTTACTACTCTGCAGTTAAAGGTATTGTTACAAGAAATTTAATAAGTTTATTAAAAGAAGATCTTAAAATTAGCTAAGCATGTACATCATACCACAACATTTAAATAACAACAAAGTTTTTGTAGTAAAACGATCAGAGATAGAGAATAGATGGGATTCTAAATTTTTTATTAATAAACTTAATTTTTTAAGCTCTTTCAAATATCCCTTAGTTCAAATAAAAAAACACTTTATTGTTAAAGATGGAGACCATGATAAATTACCCGAGGAAGAAATAGCGAAGGAAGGTAATGGTAAACGATATTTAAGAGCTCAAGATATTAAAAATGGAGAGATTTTAAGTCAAAGACCTATTTTCATTACTGAAAATTATTTTAATAAAATTAAAAGATGTCATATCTATCCAAATGATTTATTAATATCAATTATGGCTTCTTTAGGATTAAATGCAATTGTTCCTGAAAATTTTCCTATTTCTACTGCTAATAGAGCTGTTGGTATTTTACGAAATAAAACGAATAATCATTTGCTAACAAAATATCTTCAAATATTAATAGATACTGAGGTTGGATTTAGATTATTTGAAATTGAAAAGAAAGGTGGAATTCAAGAAAGATTAAACTTAAGTGATTTAGGAAATGTAAAAATCCCAATTCCTCCAAAAGACATTCAAGAACAAATTGTAGACACTTACGTTAATGCTTACAATCAAAAACAAACTAAAGAAGCAAAAGCCAAATTTTTACTTGATAGTATAGATACTTATTTATTAAACGAGTTAGGTATTATCTTACCCGAAAAAGACAATAGCCTAGAAGCTCGCATTTTTACAACACAATTTAGCGAAGTTAGCAGTAGTAGGTTAGATCCTGATTATAATTCTAAAATTGCTTACTTAATTTCGCAAACAGCAAATTATAAATTTGAAGAATTAAAATCATTCTTACTTAAAAATCCTCAATATGGAGCCAATGAAGAAGCAACAAAAATAGTTTCAGAAGATGATATTCGATATATTAGAATTACTGATATTGATGAAATTGGAGAACTGAAGACTGATAAAGCTAAAACTGCAAATAACACTGATGATAGATATCTATTAAATTTTAATGATATTCTTTTTGCTAGAAGTGGTTCAGTTGGCAAATGCTATATTCATAAAAACATTAATTATCCCGCAATATTTGCAGGTTATTTAATTCGTTTTGTCATAAATGATAAGTTAGTTAATCCTGATTTTCTATTTTATTATTGTAATTCTTCTATATATAAATTTTGGGTAACTGCAATTGAAAGACCAGCGGTTCAATCAAACATCAATTCAGAAGAATTTAAAAAAATGCCAATCCCACTTCCCCCATTAAAAAAACAAAACGAAATTACTACACATATACAAGGCATCCGTGCGCAAGCCAAAGCTTTACAACAAGAAGCAGAGCAAGTTTTGGCACATGCCAAACAACAAATAGAAATAATGATATTGGGATAAAATAATATTAAACATTTTCATAAAAATATAACCGTGTCCAAATCAAGATCAAAAAAAATAGCCGAGAAAACCATTTTTGCAGCACTATCCATATTACAAGACAATGGTGGAGAAATGCGTGGTAAAGAAATAGTAGACAAAATAAGAGACACGGTCTCTTTTGATGACTACGAGAAGCACAGATACGAAAAAACAGGATATATCCGTTGGGAATCTATATTGCATTTCTACACGATAGATTGTATGAAAGCGGGCTACCTAAGAAAACAGAAAGGCACTTGGATACTTACTGCGGAGGGAGAGAAAGCCCTTGATTTAGGTGCTGAAAGATTATTGAGCACTGCAACAAAATTATATAGAGAATGGGACGGAAAGAGGAAATCTGAAAGCCTAGAAGAAGATTTATCAACTGACAATGAAGAAGATGCTTTGCAAGTGCAAAAATCTGTAATCAGCCAGTACGAAGATGAAGCCTATATTGGGATTAGAAAATACATTATATCTAAAAACCCTTATGATTTTCAGGATTTGGTTGCAGAGTTACTAAAGGTCATGGGGTATTATATCTCGGATGTAGCGAAAAGAGGTCCAGATGGAGGTATTGATATTATTGCTTATACAGATCCTCTTGGCACGAGCCAACCCCGAATAATTGTACAAGTAAAGCATCGCCCTAATGATGCCGTTTCTAGCGATGAAATTCAAAAATTAGCAGGAACTCTAAAAAGAAATACCGATGTTGGAATTTTTGTGACATCCGGAACGTTTTCAAAGCCAGCAATTAAAGAAGCAAAAGATTCAAGAGAACATATAGAGCTTATCGATTTTGAACGATTTATTTCATTGTGGCAATCTTATTATCATAAATTAGATGATTCACAAAAACAACATTTGCCATTACATCCCATCTATTTTGTTGGAGAGTAGATTTGTAGAAAAAAAAGTTAAAAAAATACAGATGATCGAATCTTTATCCGTTGATGCAAATAATACGAACGAATTGCAACATGATGTTGTAAAAGTCAAAGATTTTTTAAGTAATTCTAAACTTAAAATTCCGATTTATCAGAGACCTTATAAGTGGAGCAAAAGACATGTTACACAATTAGTTGCTGATATAAAAACGTTTTGTAAAAAGCCGACTTATCGGTTTGGAACAATTGTTATTCATAATAATCAAGAAAAAAAATGTTTAGATATTGTGGATGGGCAACAACGTACCATTACTTTATTACTTATAATAAAAGCATTAGTTAAAGTATACGAAGACTATCCTCCTTCCGATATTAAAAAAGATATTCAAGCACTAGGAAGTAACTTAGTAAATTTTAAATTTTCAAATCCTTTATCTCAACAAAATATTTATATCAATTATAAGGAGCTATTACGTCTTGTAATTGATTTTGACGAAGAGATGATTAGATTTTTGCTCAATAATTGTGAGTTCATCGTTTTCAAGCTTAATGATGTTTCTGAAGCTTTCCAGTTTTTTGATTCTCAAAATGCTAGAGGAAAAGATCTCGATCCGCATGATTTATTAAAGGCTTTTCACTTAAGAGCTTTTGATGATTCAGATCAAGAGAAAAAATTTAAAATTGTTGATACTTGGGAAAATGCAGAAGATGAAGAAATGGCAAGATTATTTGCTCATTATCTTTATAGAATAAAAGGTTGGGCTAAAGCCCAATCCTCACGAGATTTTACAAAAAATGATATCTATCTTTTTAAAGGCATTGATATCAATGAGTTGAATAATTATCCTTTTTCCAAAAGTTTAAGAATTTTACATCACTATATAGATGAGTATAATGCTAGCTGTTATAGCAGGGTTAATCAACATCAAATGGATTATCCTTTCCAAATCAATGAAGCGATAATCAATGGTAGACGATTTTTTGAAATGATTGGACACTATTATCTGGTCTTCAAAACTAAAATAAAAGATATTGAAAACAATCCTATTCTGAACGAGAAGAATAGAGAAATAATAGAAGTATTAAATAGTTACGAAGGTAGAAACCGAACGGGAGATCAATATACAAGGCTATTGTTTGATACGATATTGATTTTCTATGTTGATAAATTTGGGGAAGAGTCGTTAAATACAGCTATACAATTTTTTTTTATTTGGAGTTACAATTTAAGATTAGATTATCAAAGTTTACAATTTCCATCAGTTGATAATTATGTTTTAGATAATAATTTTTTTAAAAAAATAAATGATTCTTTTACACCTCAACACATTTTTGATTCTACATTAGAAATTACTCCAAACCCTTTTGAATCTTCTAAAACCAGTGAGATATTAGATTTATTCAAAAGCCTAAATTATTTATAGTATGAGTACGGAAGATATTAAGGCGTTTAGCTTAGGTAAGATTTTTGGATCGGGTAAATATCTAATTCCACTTTATCAACGTAATTATGCGTGGAAGGAAGGTCAAATACTCCAACTTATTCATGATATATTCGATTCTTCTAAAAGTAAAAATGAACAGAAATATTACATTGGTACTTTAGTTGTTTTTAAAAAAGAGCAAGAGTCTGGACTATATGAAACCATTGATGGGCAACAAAGATTAACAACGTTGAACATTTTGTATTCGGTATTAAAGAATGTATATCATTTAGAAACCGAATTAGCAGATTTCAAAAGTATTATTCTTGATTTTGAAAATAGAAGGCTTTCATCTAAAGCTTTAGATTTGGTATACGAAGGGAAATTTAACACTACTGTTAATTACAATACTTCAATAGAAAGTGCTTATCACATCATAGAAAAAGAATTGAAGACTCTTTTTGGCGAGTATCAAAATACCTCTGATGAATTTTTGAAGTTTATTTCATACCTGAATGAGAATGTGATTATTTTGAAAGTTAATGTACCACAAGGAACGGATTTAAATCATTATTTTGAAATCATGAATAATCGGGGTGAACAACTTGAGAAACATGAAGTTCTAAAATCTTTTCTCTTAAGCTATCTTGACCAGATTGAGGATAATATAGATTGTGAAAAATCCAAAGTATTATTCAATACTATTTGGGAAGGGTGCTCACAAATGGAGCGCTATATACAATATGGATTTAGTAAAAACCAAAGATCAAAAATATTTAGTAACACCTGGGACAGACTCATTGTTTCTTCTTTTGATGAAGTTTTGCAACATGTAGATTTCGATGAAAAAACATTAGACAGTTTAAGTAATCAATTAGAAAATGAAGATGATGGTTTTTCAATAGATGCAATAATCAGTGATAACAGCTATAGTACGATTCTTAAAGAAGGAACAACGGAAACTTCAGAACGTTTTAATTCACTAATAAATTTTCAAAACTTTATCTTACATTGCTTACTCATTCAAACTAAAAATGAAGATGCAACATTAGATGATAAAAAACTTATTACAAATTTTGACTTTCTAAAGAATTTAAAAGCAAAAGACCAAATTGAATTTGTCAAAAACTTTTCTTTTACTGTTTTGAAAACAAAATATTTATTGGATCATTATGTGATAAAACGAGAATTTCTTAATAATAAGGACTCTTGGAGCTTAAAGAGATTATATTATTATAATAATAAGTCACAGAGTTATATTAATACGTTTGGAAATTCTGACGAAGACAACTCTGTTGAAGTTAATTTTGATACCAAAGATTTGATTTGGTTATTGAGTATGTTTCACACAGTAGCACCAAACATGATGTATAAACACTGGTTAAATGCAACTTTAAATTATCTTTACGATAATTACTCAAATGAAGATATTTCCTCAAAAAAGTATATGGAATTTCTTCGTAATCTTGCTAAAAATTTTGTCTTTAATAGGTTTTTATCTTCAAAACCTAAGGGATACTATGAACTTATCTATCAGAGTCCATCAGAAATCAATGTCCAAAATTTGGATTGGTCAAAAGTGAGATATGAAAGTTTAGAAAATAATCTAGTTTTTAATTATATTGATTACTTACTTATTCATAAAGAATTACAGGAGAAAAGTGGAATTAGAGGATATTTTAGTTTTATTTCCAATTTTGATTTTACATTTAGAAGTTCTGTAGAGCATTATTATCCTCAAAATCCGAAAGATAGTGATGATAAATTAGATGAAAAATTTCTACATTCTATAGGAAATTTAACCTTGATAAGCCATAGTAAAAATTCTGCAATGAACAATTATCAACCCAAGGCAAAAAAGGAACATTACAAAAATGGCTCAACCGCTGATAGTGTTAAACAGTATTTAATGTTTAATAAATATCCAGATTTATCTTGGGGAATAAATGAAATAAAAGAACATGAGGATGAAATAATCTCTTTACTTAAAGAGAAAATATGAATTGTTAAAGTTACAATTTTAAAGTTTTTCTGTATGTGAGTCTGTTTCAATTTGCTATATGTATATTAAAAATTCTGTAGATTTGTAATACAATATATGATTTAGAAAAAAAATATCACGATAAATACTACTATTGTATTATTTGCTTCTGTAATTATCCCGAATTACTGATGTTTTATTTATTGATCAGCTTTTCAATCCTTTCCATCATGTCATCCTTTTCTTTCAGCATTCTTTCGTAGAGCGAAATTTTTTGGTCGTGCAATTCGATCAGTTTATCGAGAGAGTTGTAATTATTAACCATTCCTGATAAAATCCCTGGAGGGCTACCTATCAAATTATGCCTATTGATAAATGTACTGGAAATTATATTCACAGCCTGTTCTCCATCAAAATTTCGAAAAACTTCTGCAGGAACCTGTAATACTCCGGAAATCTTTTCCAGCATGCGATCCTCAATGACTTCTCTTTGTTCAATTAACGAAACTTTCTTCTGGCTCCAATCATCGCCAAGATCCCAAGCCAGGGCCTCCTGCTTGATTCCCAGCATTTCCCTGAAGCGTTTTATGTTTTTTCCCTGATGTATTTTCTGTTCCATATTATTGGTAATAAAAAATCCTACAAATCTGTTTATACTCTTTTATTTAGTGAGTGTCCATAGCCTAAAACCTGCGGGTTAACAGGTGCCATCGTTATTTTTCTTAAGCTATCAAATGATTAATTAGATATTGGCTTTTTCTGCTCTGTATTTTATTTTGGCCGTCAAGTTGTGAAAATTCCGGTTGTGAAGAACAAATCTGCGTTCTTTTGAAATTCCGATTTTGACAAGTTGCACCAACATACTGAGCAACGATTGATAAGCTCACTCAAGGTAGTGAGAACATGTAACGATCAACTCGTTGTTTTTTGAAAAGTTTTAGTTTTCCGGTTGAAATCTAAGCATTGGCACATGTTTTTTTTGAACTATCTCAAAACCAATGTTATAACTTAGATAGCAAATATAAGCATTTTTATTTAATGTAGGTTAATTCGACTACAAAAATTTCTTTAAATCTTATCAATTTGTCTATTCAATGTTGACTGCAATGGATAAATTAGAATTTAGAATAGCTTTTGGGAAAAGAATAAAGATTTTTAGAAAAAAGCTTAATTTGAGTTATAGAGAGTTGGCTCAAAAGTGTGATGTTGATCATAGTAATATTAGTAAAATAGAAAAAGGGGAAGTAGATCTTAGAATCTCTACTATTCAAGAGTTAGCCAAAGGGTTAGATGTACATCCACAGGAGCTATTTGATTTTAAATTAAATTAGGAAAAATTACTCTTGGACAATAGCAAAAGTCACAATTAGTATGTTTTAAGTGGTTGATTTATTATTATATATTATTTTTACTATGGTGCTAAAGCTTACACATATATCAATTTTTATTTTCTTATAGCACAGATCGGTCTTAAATCTTTAAAAGTATAAGTGAAATTTATTGAATAACAATTCACTTTAATTTGTATTAATTGTGGGCTTAAGACAAAATATTATTAAAAATAAACTTTTAATGCGTATTCTCCTTTTTTGTTTTATTGTTCTTTAGTTATACGAATAATTAAAATAATCTATTCAGAAAAGATATAAAGGCAACGAAAACAGCTGCAAAAACTAAAAATACCGAAGAATCCTGTGGGATTCTACTAATAAATTAAGAGGTTCTGTAGAGCCTTCCGAATACAAGCACGTGGTATTGAGCTTGATTCTCCTCAAGCTTGCGAATGACAAATCTTTGAGATAAAGACTGGCACTACAGTTTTTCGGGTGTTAATTAGTATTCAACTATAATAAAATATTACCTCTTGGTAACTCCTTTCTTTCCTCATGGATTCGCCATTCAATTCGAGTCTGTTAGATTAATGAATCAAACACCGAACAAATGATAAAACATAATAACATATTGACAATTTTGCTTTGTAACTTCATATTGATTTCCTGTGGACAGACAGAAACTAAAATAAATGCTGATGAAGTTACAGTGAATGAACAAGTTGAGAAGAATTACAAAAAAGTAATTTCTGACTCAACAAACAATCTGACGGCTACAGTTAAAAATTTAGAATTTGAATATACTGCTTGGGGTTGTGCCTGTCCACAATGGATCCAATCTAAAGACAATGCAAATAGTGACACAACAAAAAATTACTTAAACTGCACTTTTACATTGAACCTGCCGACAAGACTTTAGAACTGCCAATATATTTTGATGCATCTAGACACAGAATTAAAGTTACAGGACAATTTTATGAAAAAGAAGATTATCCACAAGGAACTATTGAAACGGAAGAACCAATGCCGAAAGCGAAAATTTTCAGATACACAAAGCTTGAAGTAATTAACAATCCAAATTTCAAAGCTGAGAGCAAAGTCGAAACATTGACATTGATCTATAATGTGATTTCTTGCACCTGTGCTCAATGGAGTGAAACCCGAAAAACCGAAAACACTGACAGAAAACAAAATTATTGGTTAGAACCTGCTGATGAAAAGCTGATTGATGCTGACTCACTTTTCAACGGAGAAAATCTGCCCATAATTATCAAAGTAACAGGACAGGTTGTAACTGAAAACGGATTCCCTAAAAGAGAATTGGCAAAGGTTGGACACGACGAAGCAGGAAAAGTATTCAGATATTCTATCATTGAAATCATACAAAACGGACAAAAGAAAAATGGCAGGTAACGTGGGTTGGCAATATGGAGGCTGAAGTGCTTCTATGAAACATTTCTATAAAGATCAATGCAGCAAAATACTCAGTACAAAAGATATCTGAAAATCTGTAATTATTTATCTGAGGTACTCTAAAACATTCTTCTTCTCTAAAGTAAAGCTTTTCTTCCCTACAGTTTCGATTGTTATTGATGAACTGCTGTCAAGTATTTTCTTAACTTCACAAAATGTTTCTGAATTGACTTTCGAAATATCTAAATGATTAATTTTCACAATTTTGTCTTTCAGATTTAATGAAGATAATTGAGGGATTTTTAGTTTATTGATGATGACAAGGTCATCTTTCATTGGCGCAAGAGTAACTCCAAAAGTTGAATATTCAGGTTTTTTTCCGTTGGATTGCAGAATAATTTTTTTGTGGATGAAATCAAGCTGAACCTCATAGTTTTCCATAAACCTGGTTCCCAGAAGATTTCTTGCATCCGGGCTGCTATCTACCATCTGAGCTCCTATTTCAGCATTATTGATCTGCACCTCCATTAAATCAACATACCTTTCTCCTGTACTTACACTACTGATTGATTGAGCTAACAACCCTTCAAATGTTAGAAACTGATCGTCTTTGATTTTGTTATAGGAATTTTGATCAAGCGTAAATCCCATTCCTGATCCTGTATCAAAAATATACTCCAGGTTCTGATTTCTTATCTTAACATTTATTTTAGGGACACCTGTAAAATCCTCCTCAGAAAATGGAATCTGTAACGAATTTGCTGAGTTTAAATCACCAATCTGATCCGACACTGTCATTTTCCTGTTTTTAAAATCAATTTTCCAGATTTTACCTTTCATCATATTGGCTCCAAAAATCCCGCTTATTTTCCTACATGCACGAGAACTCATCCAGTTGACATCAGCAAAGGAAAATTTAACATCGTTTAAATCCATATCAGATATTTGCAGTTTGTTTGTGGAGAAAACATCCATCCTGGATTTGGCATTATTTGCGTCTGTCCCTTCAAATATTATATTCGTCTTTTTTGCGTTGATCTTATCCTGCAAATCTGCTGAAATAATGGTGAATGCTCCGGAATCAAAAATAAAATGATGCTGGTCATTTTTAATTTTTACTGCTATCACAATTTTTCCGTCAATCAATTCAAAAGGAATCGTTGCCGCATTAAAAAATAAAGGAAAAAGTAAGAAGAAAATCGTCAAACAGTGTATTGCAGGATTTTTCATTTTTTGATTTTTGTTAAAAACAAATATAGGATATAAAAAAGAATCCGTCTCACAACTAAAACTGACGCGGATTTTTTATTTCAGTAGAATCTTCATTATTTTGAAAAATAGAAAAAGTTGTTCTCTTCAGGCAACTTTCTTTCTTAA
>NZ_JBXUGI010000013.1:0-156438 GCF_057180465.1 Chryseobacterium sp. HNCC26DJ238 | reverse complement strand
ACGCTTATTTAATTATGCGTTTGGCTCAATAGATACGTATGATCTGTTGTTTGCTTTCTTTCTGAAAACTACTTTACCGTCAACAAGTGCATGCAAAGTGTGATCTTTACCCATACCAACATTCTCACCTGGGTGATGTTGAGTACCTCTTTGTCTGATAATGATATTACCAGCAATAGCTTCTTGTCCACCGAAAATCTTCACACCTAATCTTTTAGAATGAGATTCTCTACCGTTTTTGGAACTACCAACTCCTTTCTTGTGTGCCATTTTATTTTAAGGTTTTTTGGTTTAACAATTATTCTGCGCTTTCAGCGTCAGCTTTTTTAGTTGTTTTTTTAGCAGGCTTTTCTGCTTTTTTACCTTCAAATCCTGTAATACCAGTGATTTGAATTTGAGTTAAAGATTGTCTGTGACCATTCTTTACTTCATAACCTTTTCTTCTTTTCTTTTTGAAGATGATTACTTTATCAGCTTTTACGTGGTCTAAGATCTCTGCCTCTACAGTGATACCGCTTACAGCTGGGGCGCCTACAGTGATTGCTCCGTTTACAGTAAGAAGAATTTTATCGAAAGATACTTTTCCTCCTTTATCTCCTTTTAAACGGTTCACAAACAACTTCTGGTCTTGCTCAACTTTATATTGAAGCCCTGCTATTTCTACAATTGCAAACATTGTCTATAAATTTTTAGTTAATTCGAGGTGCAAATATAAGATTTTTTTTCTAATTAACTTACTGTCAAAACAATATTTTTACCATTTATAAAATTAACTATGCTCTGAATAATTTTTAGTGAAAAAAATATCTTAAAATGAGTTAAAATACATAATTTCGTTATCACCAAATTTTATTAATATGAAAAAAAGATTCTATTTCCCGATTCTTACGGGAGCTATCGCTGTATTATCATTAGCAGCATGTAATGACGATTCATTGGAAAACATCGATCCGCAACAGCAACAGCAGCCGCAAAACTTAAAACCTGAACAACCCGGTGAACTCGAAAAGGTTTGTTATTACGTAGATCAGTACTGGAGCTCAAACGCAGTTTTGACCACTTCACTGCCTACTTCTACAGACACCAATTTTATGAATGCACAAATGACGAAAATTGCAAGTCTTTGGGGAAGAAGCAATCCTACGCTGAGATTTGTAAATGATCCTTCCAGTCCAAACTCTACCTACAACGCAATTTCCTATTCAACAGGGAAAATCTATTATGGATATGCTATTTATGCGGATGCAAAAAATAAAGGAGGAAATATTGTCAATGCTATGATTCTGGCTCACGAATACGGTCATCAGCTGCAGTATATTTTCGGACTTCCTTCCGTAAGTGAATCCACTGCCAGACCAAACGAACTGGAGGCAGACGGTTTTGCAGGATATTACCTGAGAAGACCAAACGGATATAACCAAACATCCTTCGCCCAGATTGCTGCAGCGTACGAATTTGCCCAAAGCATCGGAGATTACCAAACTACAAGCGCAGGTCACCATGGAACACCGCCGCAGCGAAGATCTGCTGTTCGTTTAGGATTTCTGCTAGGTGAGTACGATCTTACAGCTTCTGCTTTCGATTACAACTTCTTCTATTATTATCAGGGTGTTTTAAACGGAACTTACAAAATGGGGAAAAACTCCCAGAATCCTGAACTTGATGCTTATATGAGCCAATATATAGATGAGTTAAGAAAGATTCAAAACGGAGAAATTTCTGCAGAAGAATTTAAAAACCTTAAATAAACATCAGTTAATATCTTTTCAGTTAGAGGTAAGACATTTTTCTTACCTCTTTTTTTTGCACCTTATATTCACGAAGTTTTGTTTACTTTTGAACATCATATCTTATAACATGAACAGAGATCTCTATATAGATTTTGCAAAAGGGTTAGCCACCCTTTCTATTATATTTATTCATACCGCCTTTTGGTCAGGACAATTTTATATAATACCCGAAATCAGGGTTTTTTCTTTGGTATTTGATGTTGCGCTTTTCTATGCTTTAAGCGGCATCACATCCGGCTCAAATATTGAAAAAACCCTTTACCGGTTACTGAAACTACAGGTCACTTATATGATTTTTGTAACCCTCCTTTTTTTTATGGATTATCTATTCAAAATTTTTGGGCTTACTTTTTTCTCTCTGGAATGGCTAAAGAGTTTTTACTCTACCTTCGGATCCAAATATGCCGCAACCAGTATTTCTACAGCTCCACAGTGGCAAAATTTAGGCAACTGGTACCTTCATGAATATTCAAATGCCGACACTTTCCCTGTTGTTATGGGAAGTTTCTGGTACCTCAAAGTTTATTATATTCTTACAGTATTCGGAGTTTTAATTTTACGGTTTTTCCCGAAACATATCAATTGGTTTATTGGCATATGCATCGTATTGACTTTACTCTTTAATATTTTTCCTGAATTGTACCCAACCGGACAGGTCGGATATGTTGCTTTCTACATGACTGTTTTTCTTATCGGAAACAGGATGCGTGGTAAAACAATTCCTGTAAAGCTAATCCCTGTTCTGTATAGCTTGGTGGCAGCAGCTTTGTTTTGGATGTTCTGGTATTTCGGGAACGAAATATTTTTTAAAATCAATAAACAGAAATTTCCTCCACAAACACCATACATCATTTGGTCTCTATTTTCACTGACTACCTTATTTATACTGTACAACAGATTAAAGATAACGAAGGAAAATTTCATCACCTATATCGGTAAAAATGCCATCTTCTTTTATTTCGGCCAGGGGATCAGTTCTTCATTAGTTTATTTTCTGGTGGTTCCGATGAAAGAACTTATGTCCTGGTGGCTGCTAATGATAATCATCTATACTATTAATATCTTTTTAGCTTTCATCATCGCTGTCGGTTTAAAGAAAGTAGATGCTTTCGGATGGAATATCTTAGAAATTCTCCGTAAAAAAACCGCTCAGTAATTACTGAGCGGCTATATATTGATTTTTGAAACCTAATCTCTTCTGGTTCTGCCTCCCCTTACTAACAGTGCTATAATAACGATAAGAACAATACCTCCAACGACTAAGTAAGTTGGATCCATATACCATTCTTCTGTCGTTGTAGTTGTAGTAGAAGAACTTACTTTAGTATCAGGTGCTGTTTCCTGAGCAAATGTAATAATACTGAAAAATAAAGTCAGCATCGTTAATGCAAACTTCTGAAGATTCTTTGTAATTGATGTAGTCATGATTTATAATTTTAATGTTATGTTAACTAAATCCAACTTTATGCCACACGCAATTTTAAAAGAAGATATTTTCATCATATGATAATTATGAGCTGGTAATCACAAATTACCAGTACATAATCCCATTATTAAACTTCCGGTTTAACAGAAATCAAAAAGACCGCTTTATTCAGTAAAGCGGTCTGATCATTCACTACCGATTAATTGTCATCAAAGCTTCCTGAGAAACTTTATATTCACCTTTCTGGTACGTATCTTTACTCGAAAGTAAAACTTCGTAGGTATAAATTCCTTTAGGTAAATTGTAGGTACACTCTTTTTCGTTCTTTTGAATAACGAATTCTTTTTTCACTTCTTCATCTTCTACGCTTCCGTTTAGCTTTACGGTAATTTTCTCATCCATTTTGTTTTTAAAACAGAAGCTGTCAACAGTTTTAGCATTGGGATCGACCGTCTTGGCTCCGTTACCTTTTATAGCCATATAGCCCTGTACAAGAATATTACCTATTGCCAACCCTTTATCTAAACCAGATGTTGTAGTCTGAGATTTTAAATCGCAAGAAAATAGAACAATAATTAACAAACATCCATATATACCTTTCATTATTTAAGAATATTCAGTTGAATACTAAATGTATCATAGTCAATCGTTCCTGTCGTTTTATATATAACCTTTCTGTTTTTAATAATATAAGTAACAGGAACTACCTCTGTTTTTATCAGTGATTTCAATTCTCTGTTCTCTAAAAAGTTCCTAATAGCTCTCCTGTATTCTGAATTCTCGAGGGTAATATCATTCGTAAGGTGAAATTTCCTAATCGACTGAGACAGTTTTTTTTCATCTCTATCTATGGATATTGTAGCAAACTTAACAGCAGGAAAATTATTTTTTAATTTAATAAATACAGGCATTTCCTCTATACACGGCCTGCACCAACTGGCCCATAAGTTGATGACCGAAACATCGCCATCCTGTAAATATTTTTTTGAAAACTCACTGTTTTCCATATCATATTTACTCTCAGATTCTATGTTATCATACTGCTTTCCTATAGTTACATCACCAAACTGGAATCCGACATTGTAAATAATCAAAACCAGGACAATAATTACAGACAGAGCTATTAGAAATTTTTTCATGTTTATTTTAATTGGATGTTTCTGGTATATATCTTTCCTTCTTCAACAGAATACCTTCCTGCCTTTATGACATATTTATTATCCACAACAATATCCTGATCAAAAACCAAAGTATCTGCATTTTCTCTTGCCAGCTTCAGCACTTTTTCATCTTTAGTCAAATCAATAACTGCATATCCTCCCTCAATATTTTTAGTCTGACGGCTAAAGCTTGGGTAAACAACACAGATGCTCGTTGAATAGCTGTAATGATGACCGAAAAGAGTTCCTTCATGAGTTTCCTGATAGCAGATTGCTTTCACACGTATTTTCTGAACGGTCGGCTCAAAAGCAACCTGTCCATTGATTACCTGATATAGGCCCGCTTTCATCACAGCTTCCAATCCGTCCTTTTCTAAAGTATTATTTTTATCAATTAAAGTAACATCTTCTTTAACTTCAATTTGAGATTCTTTATAAACAGAACCATCTCTATTTTTCAAATCAACCACTGCAATTTTACTATTTGTAATAATATAATGACACTCTTTGTCTGACCAGATTTCAATCCCAAAAGAACCTATCGAACAACATGAGATTGTAGTACACATCAGTAATCTTTTTCTTTCAGAAGACGGTTCTTTTGTTGACGCCAATAATTCTTCTGCATTTTTATTAACATAGTTCTGTGCTGAAGCAGAAATCCCAGTAAACATTGAAATAATACATACAATCTTAATTAACTTTTTCATAATATTTTTAATTATAAGTGTTTTTTTTATTAATTTTTTTTACACATCTATGTTTTCGCGAGAACATATTACAAAAATAACGGGTGAAATATTTATCTTCCCTTCAAAACTGAAAAATGTTTTATCACATTTTGGAAATTTTTATTCAATTTTGGAAATTTCCTGTCGGAATAGCTTTTTTACAAAATTATAATCATCAAATAAAAGGAAGCGTGTAATATTTCAGGTTTTAAAACTGGAATGAACAAACAAAAAAATAACTTCAGATACATTTGTAGATGTTGAATCTGAGGTTAAATTGCATTTAAATCTATCTGAAAGATAATTGAGAAGAGATCTATTTTACGGAATATAATTATTGTGACCATTGTTGTAAAAACAACTAAAGATCATTTAAATGGACAATTAAAAAAATCGTGAATCCGTAAAGATTACAATACATGCAATAAAACTTTTAATTTTCATTTTATAGAAGATGTGTCCATTTTCAAATTATTCATGTTCCTGATTTCTATGTATATTTATTATAATAAAATTATATAATCAGGTTCAATACGTTTGTTTGAAATTACGGACAGCGACTTTGCCACAACCTACGGTTTATTATTCATCTAAAAAACTCATTCAAGCTGATATTTCAAACAGAAAAGAAAATTTAATGCTTAGACTTCGTGAAATTTAGGTGGAGCTTTATTCTCCTCGTAATTCCGTATGTAAAAACTTTGATATATCATCATAATCAATTAATCCCTGATATTCTTTTATCAATTTTCTATCTTTAAAGATCACTGTTCTTGGTATTTCAAATGAAGTAATCTGAATAATATTAGATCTTGCCGGTTTTTTATAAAATAAGTTTTCCAAATACTTTTTATACACAAGATTTTCAATTGTTATATCAGTCCATTTAAATTTTTCAGAAGCTATGAATTTCTCTAATTTTTCTATATCACCTGCACTGTCAATTGAATATGAGATAAAATCTAACCCTTCTTTATTATAATCATTTTTTAATTTATTCAACAAAGGAATTTCTTCCAAGCATGGTTTGCACCAGGTGGCCCAAATAGTAACCACAATAATGTTGCTTGAATTATAGTATTTTTTATAAAACGGTGAGTCTTCAAATTTTAAATCTTTATCATTAAATGTAACAGTAGTATTTTTTACTATCTGCGAATTAAAAACTACTATGATAATGAAGGTAACAGAAAAAACAATAAGTAACAGAGAAATGATCTTTTTCATGATTAGCTGTTAAAGTTATAAAAGTCTTCACTTTACTTTCTGTAAGTGAAATGCATAATATTTAACACCATCCAATTCAAGGACTGTAATATCCGCTCCTGTATCAACGATATAATTAATTCCTTCATAATCCCAAATTCCACTTTTGATAATTTTTATATTTGCAAGATCCTTGGAATCTTTTAAATTTAATTGTTTTATCAATTCCTCTTCTTCTACATACATATAATCAACCTGATTATCACTTTGATCATTTCCATTCGCATTCCTTCCCCACCATATCATTGGCAGCTCATTGACTTTAGCTAGGCGACCGTACAAATCCGTATCAACTGTTACTGTACCAATCCCTACAGATAGGTAAAATTTTTTACAATATGCAAACTCCACTTTCTTTTTTTGCTGTTGATTTTGTGCAGTAATAAAGCCACCTGTTAAAAAAGTAAGAACACACATTATTTGGAATATTTTTTTTTACAATAGTAACTTTTATTGTTTTTGATTAATTTTTTACACATATTATGTTTTTGACAGAACATATTACAAAAATAGAAGGTGAACTATTTTTAGTTCATTCAAAACTGAAAAATGTTTTATCACATTTTGAAAATTTTTATGCAATTTTGGAAATTTCCTTGTTTGGGAGCTTAATATTTTTAGATACCTTTGTTTTAAATACGAAAAAAGATGAAAATAGGTCAAAAACTAAAAGGAATGAGAATAGAAAAAGGGTTGTCAACTATACAGGTTTCGGATATGCTGGACATTTCTGAATCTACTTATAGAAGATTTGAAAGCGACAAAAGTTTTCCTGATGTGTTTACATTGGATAAAATTTCAAAAATATATGATAAAAACTTTACCGACATCCTGCCTGAAAATATGACGATCATCAATAACAACAATGGTGAGCACGCAAACAACTCCGGTTATATCATCAATCAACAGCTCTCTGAAAAACTGATTGAACAGTATGAAGAAAGGATTAAAGATAAGGATGCTCAGATCACTCTGTTAAAAAGTCTCTTAGAAAAAAAATAATCAAGATCAAGATCAGCATTTAAAATTATATTATGTTTAAGTTGAAACTCCCTACCGATCCGAGGTGGGCAAATATTGCAGAAGGAAACATTCAGGAAATTTTAACTGACCACGCATGGTGTGAGCAGAAAGCCGCCACCAATGCCATCAGCCTGATTATTATGCTTTCGGAATATCCGGAAATCGTGACCGAACTTCTCGCAATCGCTCAGGAAGAACTTGATCATTTTAATCAGGTTCATGAGATCATTAAGAAAAGAGGATATACTTTTGGGAAAGCCAGAAAAGATGATTACGTAAATGAGCTGGCAAAATTTGTAGTTCAGGGAACACGTGAAAAATTAATCATTGATAAATTGCTTTTTGCCGCAATGATTGAAGCAAGAAGCTGTGAAAGATTTAAGGTTTTAACAGAAAATATAAAAGACGAAGAATTAAGAACTTTTTACAAAGAATTAATGATTTCCGAGGCAAATCACTATACAACATTCATCGGTTTTGCAAGACAGCTTGGTGACCTCGAGACCGTGAATAAACGTTGGGAAGAATGGTTGGAATACGAAGCTGAAATTATAAAATCCTACGGAAATAAAGAGACCATCCACGGTTAAACGAATCAATTGAAAAAACTTACTTTTGAAAACATCACCAACTTTTTCCTGAAAAACTTTTTTCAGGGACTGTTAATCATTGGGCCTATCGGGCTCACTATTTTTGTGATCTGGTACGTCATTTCTTCTATTGATAACATTATCCCGTCTGTCGCCAGAGAAATTCCGGGACTGGTTTTCATTTCTACCATTCTTGTAACCGCATTGTTAGGATATCTTGGAAACAAATTTGTGGTCGGGAGATTTTTCGTGGATGCCATCGATCGTATCCTGGAAAAAACGCCTGGCATCAAACACATTTACTCTCCCACTAAAGACGTGATGTCTTCGTTTGTTGGCGATAAAAAGAAATTCAGTGATCCTGTCTGGGTAAAAACCAATGAAAATCCTGAAATCTGGAGAATCGGATTTCTCACTCAAAAAGAAATGGCAGATGTACATAAACACAATTTTGTGGCCGTATATCTTCCGCATTCGTATGCAATATCCGGCTGGGTCATTGTAACTGAAGAAAAAAACATCAAACCTGTATTGGGAATGACGGCTGCTACTGCAATGAAATTTGCAGTAAGCGGCGGTGTAGCAGGCTTCCATTCAGATGAAAATATATTTAAGGCTCCTGAGTAAAATTCTTTACCTCCTTACCTATACACTTTGATGATTTGAAATTGAATTTCAAATAAATTTTTCTTTAATTAATCTAAAAATATATCAACATGGAATTACCATACGCAGAACCATACCGTATCAAAATGGTGGAAGAAATCCGTCAATCCACAAAAGTAGAAAGAGAACAGTGGCTGAAAGATGCAAAATTCAATCTGTTTAATCTGAAATCTTCGCAGGTTTACATTGATCTTCTTACCGATTCCGGAACAGGGGCAATGTCTGACAGACAGTGGGGAGCTTTGATGACCGGGGATGAAAGTTACGCAGGCTCCCGTTCGTTTGAGCAATTACACAATACTGTACAAAGCATTACCGGATTTAAATATCTTTTGCCAACCCACCAGGGAAGAGCTGCAGAAAATGTTCTATTTTCAGTTTTGGTAAAAGACGGTGACGTCGTTCCGGGGAACTCTCATTTTGACACCACCAAAGGTCACATCGAAATCAGAAAGGCCCACGCCATCGACTGTACGATCGATGAAGCTTTTGACATTAATGACCTTCATCCTTTTAAGGGAAATATTGATCTGGGAAAACTGGAAGAAGTTTATAAATCCTATCCAAAAGAGCAGATTCCTTTCTGCCTGATTACCATTACCTGTAATTCTTCAGGAGGACAACCCGTTTCCCTGGAAAATATGAAAGCGGTAAAAGCACTTTCGGATACATACGGAATTCCCGTTTTCTTCGACTCTGCAAGATTTGCTGAAAACGCTTATTTCATCAAAAAAAGAGAGGCAGGACAGGAAAACAGAACGATCAAGGATATTTGTAAAGAAATGTTTTCTTATGGTGAAGGAATGACGATGAGTTCAAAAAAAGACGGATTGGTCAATATTGGTGGGTTTATCGCTTTAAATAATGAAGATGTTTTCCGAAAGGCTTCCAATTTCACTATTATCTATGAAGGATTCATTACCTATGGCGGAATGGCAGGAAGAGACATGGCAGCATTGGCAGTAGGACTTGATGAAGCTACAGAATTTGCCTATCTTGAAAGCCGGATTTCTCAGGTGGAATATCTTGGCAATAAACTGATTGAGTATGGAATTCCTGTACAGAAACCTATCGGAGGACATGCTGTATTTATCGATTCTCTTAATTTTTTACCGAATGTAGCCCGTTCAGAATATCCTGCTCAGACTTTAGGTCTGGAAATTTACAAAGAAGCTGGAATCAGAACGGTAGAGATCGGAACTTTACTGGCAGACCGTGATCCTGCAACGCGTGAAAACAGGTATCCGAAACTTGAATTGGTTCGTCTTGCTATTCCAAGAAGAACCTATACGAATAACCACATGGATTACATTGCAGCTGCAGTGAAAAATGTTTATGAAAGGAGAGACGAAATTTCCAAAGGGTATCGCATAACCTGGGAACCGGAAATCCTGAGACATTTTACTGTGCATCTTGAAGAAGCTTAAATTTATTATTATTTCTGATAAAAGTTCGGGCGCAGAATCAATGATTCTGCGCCCGAACTGTATCTTGCCTATTCTTTCAAATGTGATTCGTAATGTTTGTATTAATCACCTTGATAAAAACTTTATTTTTTTGAAATTCTATACAGCTTACCACTATCAGTAATTCCGTACAGATTACCATCAGTCCCGTTCAGCACATCTCTGAATCTCTCATTCTGGTCTAAAAGCAAACGCTCTTCACCAACGACTTTATTATCTTTAAAAACGATTCTGTTGATATGCTTACCACTCAGACAGGCGATAAATAAATTATTTTTCCATTCAGCAATATTTCCGGTATAGAAAGTTACTCCACTTGGTGACACTACAGGATCCCAGTAATAAACAGGCTGTTCTGTTCCTTCTTTTTGCGTAGTACCGTTGTTGATCTTCTCTCCGGAATATTCGATGCCATACGTAACGTCACCCCATCCGTAATTCTTTCCAGGTTGGATCAGATTGATTTCATCGCCTCCTCGCGGACCCATTTCGATGTCCCAGAGCTGTCCTTTCTCATCAAGAGCCAAACCTTGCGGACTTCTGATTCCGAATGCATAAATTTCAGGCTTATAGCCATCTTTTCCGATAAACGGATTTCCCGGTGCAGGTTTACCGTCTTTTGTTATTTTTAAGATTTTCCCCAGATAATTGTCTGTTTTCTGCGCATACACCCTGGTTTCTTTATCAGATCTCTCCCCTGTACTGACAAATAAGTTTCCGTCTTTATCAAATTGCAGTCGGCTACCGTAGTGTTTGTCTCCGTCATAGGAAGGTGTAGCACGGAAAATTACCTTCACTTCGGAGATATTTTTCAGATCCGCAGAAAGCTTTCCTTTTGCAACGGAAGTTAAGTTTCCTTCGCCAAAAGGTTCTGAAAAAACGAAATAAATCATATTGTTCGTTTTAAAATCAGGATCCAAAGCTACATCAAGCATTCCTCCCTGTCCTTTATCATCAACTTTCGGAAAACCTTCAATTTTAGAAACCTGTTTCCCGTCTGTGGAAACGACATTGATAAATCCTGACTTTTCCGTAATGAGAAATCTCCCATCAGGTAAATTAATGATTCCCCATGGCTTTCCTAAATCTTTATTCAGTACTTCGACATTATAAGGGGTTGCTGTTTTTACCGGAGCAATTCTTGTCTGTCCTTCAAAAGCAGGTTTATAGCTGGTATTGGCTTTTTCCTGTTTAGCTGACGGTTCACTGGGCTTTCCTTTTCCCTGACACGAAACAATAGTTGTTGCAGAAGCCAGTAAAATGGGTAAAAAAATCTTGTTCATATATAGATATTTATTGGTTATAAAATGAATGTGAGTATCTGTAAAATAATCTCTGCGAATCACAGCAAAAATTTACTTATTATCAATTGATGCACATGAAATTATTGAGTGTAAAAATAATGCCACAAAATCCATGAAATAGTATTTCATTTTTAAATTAAAGAAATTAAATGAAACTTAAATTCCTGATGTCATATGCTCTGAGTTCGCAAAAAATACTCAATAAATTATATCTGAAGTCTTATTTCGGACTCTTTTTATTTCATAAATTTGATGTATGAAATTTACGCTGCAATCAGAATATAAACCGACCGGAGACCAGCCTACAGCAATCGAAAAACTGACTGAAGGAATAGAAATCGGTGAAAAATACCAGACCTTACTTGGGGTGACAGGCTCCGGTAAAACATTTACCGTCGCGAATGTCGTTCATAATACCCAGAAACCTACATTGGTTTTGGCACATAACAAGACATTGGCGGCCCAGCTTTTTATGGAATTTAAAGAATTCTTTCCGGAAAATGCGGTTGAATATTTTGTAAGTTACTACGATTATTACCAGCCTGAAGCTTATATAGCTAGTTCAGGAACCTATATTGAAAAGGATTTAAGTATCAACGAAGAGGTAGAGAAACTCCGTCTCTCAGCGATCGCCAGTTTATTATCAGGAAGAAGAGATGTATTGATTGTAGCTTCTGTATCATGCATTTACGGTGTCGGGAATCCCGCAGAATTTCACAAATCCCTGATTTCACTGGAAATCGGCGAAAAGACGACGAGAACAGCACTTCTCCACTCACTGGTTAATGCATTATACTCAAGAACATTAGCCGACTTCTCAAGAGGAACCTTCCGTGTAAAAGGGGATGTTGTAGATATTTTTCCTGCGTATGCAGATAACGGCGTAAGAGTTCAGTTTTTCGGTGATGAAATTGAAAAAATTCAGAGTTTTGATCCTGTATCAGGAAATACTACCGCTAATTTTGACCAGATCCAGATCTATCCTGCCAACCTTTTTGTGACATCAAAAGAAACATTGAACGGTGCCATCAGAAATATACAGGATGATATGGTAAAACAGGTAGACTTTTTCTCTGAAATCGGAAAACCTTTAGAATCAAAAAGGCTTCAGGAAAGAACAGAACTGGATCTTGAAATGATTAAAGAATTGGGTTACTGCTCAGGTATTGAAAATTACTCCCGTTATCTTGACGGCAGGCTCCCGGGATCACGTCCGTTCTGCCTGTTGGATTACTTTCCGAAAGATTATCTTATGATTATTGATGAAAGCCATGTTACGGTACCACAGGTGCATGCTATGTATGGCGGTGACCGGAGCCGTAAAGAGGCTTTGGTGGAATATGGATTCCGGCTTCCGGCAGCAATGGATAACCGTCCATTAAAATTTGAAGAATTTGAAGCCATCCAGAATCAGGTAATTTATGTTTCTGCAACACCGGCAGACTACGAACTCGAAAAAACAGGCGGAGAATATATCGAACAGATCATCCGTCCTACCGGACTTTTAGATCCTATTATAGAAATAAGACCCTCTCTAAATCAGATTGATGATTTAATGGAAGAAATCCGTAAAAGAGCTGAAATCGATGAAAGGGTTTTGGTAACTACCCTGACCAAAAAAATGGCAGAAGAGCTCACCAAGTACTTTACAAAATTCGGAATCAGAACAAGGTACATTCATTCTGACGTTGAAACTCTGGAGCGTATTCAGATTATGCAGGACTTACGTCTTGGTATTTTTGATGTTTTGATTGGAGTGAACCTATTGAGAGAAGGTCTGGATCTGCCTGAAGTTTCACTTGTGGCAATTCTGGACGCGGATAAAGAGGGTATGCTGAGAAGCAGGAGATCAATGATTCAGACTGTCGGACGTGCGGCGAGAAACCTTAACGGACGGGCCATTCTTTATGCTGATAAAATCACCAAATCAATGCAGTCAACTCTTGACGAAACCGAATACCGTAGAGAGAAACAGATCGCCTATAATACGGAACATAATAAAGTTCCTATGGCACTGAATAAAAAGATTTCTGAAAACCTTGTGGGAAGAAGCAAGGATTTCCCGGATGAAAAATACACGCAAAAACAAATTTTGCAAAAAGTTGCTGATGTAAAAGCAACTTATGCAACAGAAGACGTTGAAAAATTAATCCTCCAAAAACAAAAAGAGATGGAAGGGGCAGCCAAAAATTTAGACTTTATTAAAGCAGCACAGCTGAGAGATGAAATTGCAGCGTTGAGAGGTTAATGATACAATAAGACATAATTTAAAAGAAAGGCGACATCTGGAGATGTCGCCTTTCTTTTAAAATCAAGCTTTTTTCTTAAAACTTATATACTTTTGTTTTAGGTTTCTGATATTCTGTTTTACCGCCACGGAGAGGAGTAAGCAGATCCATAAGACCGTTTAGTTTTATTTCATAGATGGTAGAAAGCTGCATTCCCAGTTTTCCTTTAGGCATTCCCTGCCTGTTAAACCATTCCAGATAACTGATGGGCAGATCAGCGATAATGGTATTTTGATATTTTCCGAAAGGCATCCTATCTACACAGATCTCCTTTAATATTTCCGGATTTATTCCCTGCTCCATTTTAAACAATTAAATCAATTTTATTTTCTGAATCATCATTTCTTCCTTTGCTGGAAAGTTCAAGTTCAGGCTTATCATCATCTGAAAATTCATTTCTATATACCTGAATCAGGAGTAGCGTAAACGAAACCAAAATCGGTCCGAACACTAATCCCATAAACCCAAAAAGGTTCATTCCCATAATAATTCCAAATACTGTATTTAAAGGATGTATGTCCTCAAGTCTTTTTAACAGTGTGAAACGAAGCACATTGTCAGTTACTCCAACTACAACCAAACAGTAAATACCTAAACCGATTCCCGGCCCTGTCTGTCCTTCTGCAATCATAAATATACAGATCGGGGCATAAATGATTGCAGCTCCTACAATAGGAATCATCGACGCGACCGCGGTAAGGGCAAAAAGAAGAATCGGACTTGGTGCACCGAAAATGAAATATCCTATCAGCGCAACAATTCCCTGTCCTATAGCAACAACCGGAATTCCAATCGCATTGGCCATGATCAGTTTTCTCATTTTCTCACCGATTAAAGAAACATTTGATCTCTTTAACGGTGCGGCAGAAGCAAGAATTCTTTCAAAAAACCTAGGCTTTTCAAACATAAAATACAGAATAAAATACATCGACAGAATTACTGTCAGCGTATTGAAAGTGCCACTCAAAGCAATGGTGGAAAACTGTCCTGCAAAGTTTTTAAGCTTTGTCATATTTTCTTTACTGAGAAGATCAAATTTCGTTTTATCGTAAACGAATGTGTGGATTTTTTCGACAAATACATTAAATTTTTCCATGTACATCTTCGCATTCCCTAATTTCTCAATGAGAAGATCTCCAATAAAGTATAATGGCAGAATGATAATGACAAGACTCGCAAACATCAGCAGAAGAGACGATGCCCAGGGCTTCCATTTTTTCTCTTCCTGCAGATAAAAATTGTACTTCCGACAAAGTACATAAATGGTAATTGCACCAAGTACTGAAGGAATGAAAAGTGCCAGGTTAAAGCAGATTAAAGCTGCTAAAATTAAAATAATAGCGAGCAGAGCAATCTGTTTGATTACAACACTGCTGATTTGTTTTTCGTGATGTGACATTATTTATATGTTATTTGTCTTGGTTTCCCTAAATAGGCACAGTAAGTAGAATACATTACTATCATGATGAATGGTGCACTAAAAATTATACCAATGCAGCACAAAAAGATTCCGGCAATACTAATAAGTCCACCTAAAATTGCACTTCCCAAAAATACACCATAGTTTTCTTTGGCAATATTAAAAGTCTTGTTCAGTGCATCAAGTGCAGATGAATTTTCAAATAACAGAATAGGATAACCAATAAGAAACAGAGGAAACACAAAGAAAAAGGGTACGATACACATAATTAATGAGATCCCCAGTATGATATTGATGATTAAACTGTACAAAAGAATATTGCCCAGATTCTGACGGTAACCTATAAAAAGATCTGCAAATTCCACAGGAACTTTTGTATTAAATTTATTGGTGATGTAAATTAATCCAACATAAAGCGGGGATAGTAGAATCCCTAAAATACTAGAAAAAGAATAGTAGAGTGACAATCCCGGCTTATTCCAATCCCCGTAACTTGAATAATCACCATCAAGATCACGAAATTCGGTAAAACTACTCCATGAGTTATATCCACTGAAGAACTGAATCACATAATCAGCAATAAAATAGACAATCATGGTAACGACTGCATATAGAATTACCCCTTTATACATCTCAAAGGCATGCGAAATAATGGATCCGGCATCTTTGTTGGGAACAGAACCCTGTTGGTCAAATTCGTTAAATTCAGACATGGTTAGATTTTTTTAATGTTTCTCAAATTTAACTTTTTTTCTGAGAACAAATCATTACCATTTTCAAATTTAATTCTCCTCGTTAAAAATTGTTTTGTAAAGCGAATAAATCATTGCATTCCAAAAAGGTAAGGTCAACAAACCACCTATTAAGAATAAAGCAAAACCTATATATCTGAATAAAACTGCTACAATCACACAAACACAGATTTCTATGAAATAGAGTTTTAAAACTTTCCAGTTTAAAGCAATTCCTTCAAAAATTGTTTTGTTCTGGAAAAACATAAGTGGAGCAACAAAAAGTGTAACCATCACCCAGGCTACCGGCAATATAATCGTCTGAGCAATAAAAGTATAAAAGAAAAACCAGAAAATAAAATAGCTGATATATCTGAAAAAATTCAACCCGTTATATCCTGTAAAGAGATCTCCGATTGTAACCGTTTCTTTCAGATCCATCTTTCTGAAAATCTGAAAGAAACCCATATTTAAAGGGTAAAGAAAAACCTGTACTCCCACCATACCAAGATAAAAATTCTGAAATCCTTCTGTTGCCATGATGGCCGCAATATTATTTTTATAGTCGTCCAGTCCTGCAGGTCCGGCCTTCATATAATCTGATGCAGCACCAAAAAACTGATTGATGATTCCATACTTTTCAGAAAAATAAAAAAGGACGGTCAAAAATACAGAAAAGTAAATGATTGAAAACATCAGCTGAAAAAGCAGCGTTCTGTTCCAGTAATAAAATGCCTGTTTTAAGATAAAGTCGAGTCCCGGTTTTTGTGGATATTTCTCCTGCATTAAAAATATTTTGTGCAAAAGTAAACATCAATAACTACTTTTGCGGAATGTTTTCTGCAAATCATCAAAAATTTATTGAGATGGACGAACTTTCACATCAGAAAGTTCCCTTTTTCTTTATGATTGATTTCCTGGTTGACCAAGTGGAAATCTTCAGGGAAAATGAGATTTCAAAAAGCGGTCTACTCATTGATTTTCAATTATTTTCAAACACAGAAAAACAACAGGTATTAGCAAAAAAAACAGAATGGAAATCTTTTCCGGAGCCTGTAAAAAGTTTTCAGAATGGGTTTGAACTCGTTCAGAAAAATATTCGTCTGGGAAATTCATATCTTGTCAATTATACCCGAAAAACGAAAATCGAGACCAATCTGAGCCTGGAAGAAATTTTTCATCATTCTCAGGCAAAATATAAGGTTTTATTCAAAGATTTTTTTGTATTTTTTTCTCCTGAAACTTTCGTCAGAATAGTTGGTAATAAAATATTCACCTATCCGATGAAAGGGACGATTGATGCATCTCTTGAGAATGCAGCAGAGATACTTAAGAATGACAAAAAAGAAAAAGCCGAACATTATACTGTCGTTGATCTGCTTAGAAATGATCTGAGTATGGTCGCAGATCACGTGAAGGTAGATAAATTTCAGTATATTGATTTTCTTAAAACCCACGAAAAAGATCTGTATGCAATGAGTTCTGAAATTTCAGGAGATGTAAAACCTGAATTTAAGGGAAAGATAGGCAGCATTATGCAGAAACTTCTGCCTGCAGGATCAATCTTAGGAGCCCCCAAATCAAAAACCTTAGAGATTATTCTTGAAGCAGAGGGCTTTGACAGAGGTTTTTATACCGGCGTCTGTGGTTGGTTCGACGGTGAAAATCTTGACAGTTGTGTAATGATCCGTTTTATTGAAAAAGAAGGAGATGAGCTGTATTTCAAAAGCGGCGGCGGTATTACGCATATGAGTAAGTTAGAAGACGAGTATCAGGAAATGAAAAATAAAATTTATGTCCCAATTCATTGAAAGCATTAAAGTAGAAGATCAGGAGCTGTTCCTGCTTGAATTTCACCAGAAACGTGTTAATGATACTTTCGCCCATTTCGGGAAAGAAGGTTCCATTGACCTGAATAAGATTTTTAAAGAACTGAACCATGATGAAGACGGTTTGTACAAACTAAGACTTACCTATGATCTTGATAAGAGATTCAGAACCATGATGATTCCTTATGCAATACCGGAAATTCAGGATTTTCAACTGGTTGAAAACAACAGTTACGATTATTCCTTTAAGTTTGAAGACCGTAAAGAACTGGAAAAGATGAAGATGAAATCTAAGGCTGAAGAAATTATTATTGTGAAAAATAATCACATCACCGACACTTCATTTTCAAATATTCTTTTTCAAAAAGGGAAAGAATGGTTTACTCCGTCCACTTACCTGTTAAATGGAGTTCAGAGACAGCATCTTCTAAAGAAAAAGAAGATAAAAGAAGCTGAAATCACTTTACAGAACATAAAGGAATTTTCACATTTTCAACTGATCAATGCGCTGAATGATTTTGATGACATGTTTATTTATCCTCTTCACAAAATCACAAATCTACCGGGAAATAATGATTATCTGGATTTATAGAATTTATTCTGCCGAAAAATTTACTTTTATATCAAAAAAAATCAGATTTATGGGTTCATAAATCTGATTTTTTTTCCAAACAATATCTTTAGAGAGTTTAAAATTAACCTATTGTGTATTTTGAATATCACATTTAGAAAAGTAAGTTAACGTTTTTGAACACATGTTTTTTACGATAAACGGTCGCCTTTCATTGCTTAAGAAATACAATTGCTTTGATGATTAATCCATTGATCTTTACAAAATACAAGAATGGTGTAAAATTGTATTTTTCATCTTTGATTCCGAAAGCTAACTTTTAAAAGTCCGTTTAGATTTCTTTTAAAAAATTAAAATAAGCTTTCTGGGTATCTGCATTGTTTTTACCCTGTGTGTTGACCTCCATAATCTTAGGCTGCACATCAGGCTTAAAGAAATTATCAAAAACACGGTCTAAAGTCCCGTCATCCTCTACTTTTACATAAGAAAACCCGAAATGTTTTGCTAAAAACTCTGCATTTTTATGATGCTTTGTCGCAATAAATTCATCCACTGTATTTGAATTGGCATTTCCCGGACCGGGAATTATTTTGAAGATATTCCCTTCTCCGTTATTAAAAATAATAATTCTTGTGAATGGCGGGATATACTGATTCCAAAGACCATTAATGTCATAGAAAAAACTTAAATCCCCGGTAATTAACAAGGTCGGATTTGCATTTTTGATTGCAAAACCCATTGCTGTTGATGTTGAACCATCAATACCGCTTGTTCCGCGGTTACAGTACATTCTCCTTTTACCGAAATCAAACAGCTGAGCATAGCGGATTGCCGAACTGTTGCTGAAATGAATGTTATAATTCTCAGGAATACTCTGTGAAGCTTTATTAAAGAAATAGAAATCTGAAAACTCGGTTAAGTTTAAAAAATCTCTATGTTTCTTATCTTTTTTATCTCTTAAAACATCCCATAAATTATAATAAGGCCTCGGCTCTAAATTGATGAAATTTAATAATTTAGAAAAGAAAACCTCAGGCTTGATTTCTATTTTCTGCGTGAGGGAAAAATAGGTATCCGGCTGCCACACCTCATCAAGATGCCAATGTTGTTTGGGATGCGCCTTCCTCAAAAACAATTTAACTTTTTTGGAAACAACATTCTGTCCTACCGTAATTAACAGATCCGGCGCATATGTTTTAAAATCTTCTTCACTGAAAGCAAAAATATACCGGTCAATATGTCTGAAAAATTTCTCATGATATACATTCGAATTCGCTTCACTCAGAACAACCACAGAGTGATTTTTAACCAATTGAGACAATTGATTTTCCAACTCCGGGCTGTAGTCTTTTGTTCCGACCAGAATCATAATTCGCTGTGAAGTATTCCAGTCAGCGATTAAATTGGATGGAATTTCATATTCTTTCTTCTTAATGGTCTTTTCCACTTCAGGAAAAGTCGGCAGTTCAGAAACCAGATCATACAAAGGTTCCTCCAAAGGAATATTGATATGGACCGGTCCCTGTTTCTCAAAACACAGTTCGATCGCCTTTTTAATAATATCCGAATTGATGTTTTCAGCATCTTCTTTACTATCTTCCAACAATTGAAAATCCCCATAGGAATGCTGGTGGAACAGATTATTCTGCCGGATGGTCTGTCCGTCAAAAAGATCAACATAATCGGTAGGCCGGTCAGCTGTTAAAATCAACATCGGAATATTCTGGTAAAAAGCTTCAGTCACTGCAGGGTAATAATTAGCTGCTGCGGAACCGCTTGTACAGGTAATTGCCACCGGTTTTTTCTCACTTTTCGCCATTCCAAGAGCTACAAAAGATGCACTTCTCTCATCGACAATACTGAAACAGTTGAAATCATTCATTTCAGAAAAATGAATAGCTAAGGGGGCATTTCTGGATCCCGGAGATATCACGATGTCTACAATTCCGTATTGCTGAAAAAGATGGGCAAGTATCTGAATACTTCTCTTGGAAGAATATTTTTTCATTTGAAAATTCTATTATTTTTTGAAGGTCAAATGCAATCGACTGAATTTCATCCCCATTTATTTACCAATTGGGTCTTCAGCGATTTCACAGCACAAATTTAGTTTATAAATAATTAATTCTAAAATCATTTAATTCAAAAAAGCTGTATTTTAGCATCACGTAAAATTTCTATAAAATGGATAAAATACCTAGTGTAGACCTGCGTGATTTCCTTTCGGGTGACCCGGAACGCAAACAGAAATTTGTAAATGAAATCGGAAAAGCTTACGAAGAAATTGGTTTTGTTGCCTTAAAAGGACATTTCCTCAATGACCAACTCGTAGATGATCTTTATGGAGAAGTAAAAAACTTCTTTGAACTTCCCACAGAAACCAAACAGAAGTATGAGATTCCCGGAATTGGAGGGCAGCGAGGTTATGTAGGTTTCGGAAAAGAAACTGCAAAAGGATTTAAAAAAGGGGATTTGAAAGAATTCTGGCATTTTGGACAGTATGTTTCGGATGACTCAAAATACAAAGGCCAATATCCTGATAATGTCATCGTGGATGAACTTCCACAGTTCAATGAGGTGGGTAAAGAAACTTACCAGATGCTTGAAAAAACAGGGAAATACGTTTTAAGAGCATTGGCATTATACCTTGGTCTGGATGAATTTTACTTTGATGACAAAATCGCAGAAGGAAACTCTATTTTAAGACCCATTCACTATCCGCCAATCACACAGGAGCCTGATGATGCGGTAAGAGCAGCTGCTCACGGTGATATTAACCTGATCACACTTTTAATGGGCTCTCAGGGAAAAGGTCTTCAGGTACAGAATCATAAAGGAGAATGGATCGATGCGATTGCAGAACCTGACGAATTAATGATCAACGTAGGGGATATGCTTTCAAGACATACCAACAACAAACTGAAATCTACGATTCACAGAGTAGTCAATCCTCCGAGAGAATCGTGGGGTACTTCAAGGTACTCAATCCCTTTCTTCATGCATCCGGTGAGCGAAATGTCATTGAATGCACTGGAAAACTGTGTAGATGAAAACCATCCTAAACTGTATGAAGATACGACAGCAGGAGAGTTTCTTCACGAACGCTTAATTGAATTAGGATTAATTAAAAAATAAAATAAAACCGGACTAAAAAAGTCCGGTTTTATTTTGAAAACGATCTGTGTCAATCTATGAAATCTGACGGCAAAATTCCTTACTGATCGCACAGATTGACAGAGATTTTTTTGAATTCCTCTGTTGAATTAAGATTGGTATCCGAGCAATTTTCTGATCTGATAGAAAAATCTTTCGATCAGTCTTAAATCCTGAGTCACAATTTCAGCATTTCCCCTCAGTTCTTTATCAAATTTCAGAGTTTTGTTATACGAAGTTTTTAAGCCTTTCGGCAGGACGACATCTACATAATAATTTCCTTTATCATCCGGAATGAGAGAGATGTTCTGTACTTTCCCTTCAATAATTCCGTATTCCTGAAACCGGTAATTATCCAGTTTAATCAATACTTTCTCTCCCGGAATAATCTTTCCTGAATTTGCCGTAGGAACAGACATTCTTCCTACCAGCTGTTCAGTGTGATCAGGTAGGATCGATACGATCGGATCCCCGGCTTTTACAAACTGGTTTTCTCCAAAAAACTGCTGGAAACTCGCCATTCCATCGGTAGAGGAAACGATCAGATAGCTTTGCTCCCACTGTTTGAGAGATTTTCTTAACTGCTCAAATAACTGCAAAGTCTGGGATGAAAAGGTGATTTTATCCTTCTCGGTATTGATTGCAGTACCGCTTTTGGTTTTATTGAAATTAGAAATACTTTCCTGTAACTGGGAAAGCGAAATATTAAGATTTTCCAGGTTCTGCTGGGCCTGCAGATATTTTACTTTTTCGGTTTCAAGCTCTACTGCAGCGATAACTCCCTGATTGAACAGGTCCTGTGAGCGCTGGTAGCTCTTACGGGAAAGCTCTGCTTTTGCAGCTTCAAGATTTTTCTGCTGTTTAAGGGTTGCGATCCGGCTTTTGGATTCCAGGATACTTTGATTGGCTGCAATATTTTCCGGAGCGTAAGGCTGTAATCGTGTAAATAAATTCTCATCCTGAAATGCTTTCGCAAAACTGTTGTAGTCCCCCTGCAGCTCACCAAGTTTAAAATGGGCCGCTATATTCACGGGAAATGACAGCAGCTGATCTGAAGCGGTAGAGTCTATCATTTTCTTTAACTGTAAAACGTCCTGATAGTTTGCAGTAGACTGCAGTACCAGCATCACATCACCTTTTTTTACTTTCGAATGATCTTTGATAAATATTTTTTCGATCTTTGAACTGCTCCTGGCCTCGATTTTTTCAGGCGGATTCTGTGAGGTTACGACTATCGGTGCCGGAACAAATTCCGGGTATTTAATGATATAACTCATCCCAAGAATGAGCAGTAGTATAATTAATATAATCGTATTCCCCCACCGAAACATCCAGTGAGGCGGTTCTGTGAGGATATCCTGTACGCTTTCTGAGCGGAGCTCTATGTTGTCTAATATGTCTTTTTGCACGTTTATATATTTAAAGTTAAATCCTCATTCTGAGGATTTAACTTTCATTTTCATATTACAAACCATAAAGTCTTTTACATTCACAAGCAATATGACCCGCATTTTCTTCGTGATAACAAAAATCATCTGGAAGTGCTTCGAAAAATTCAGTTCTGTGTTGATAACAATAAGCTCGAGTGGGAGCACCTCCTTTAACAGTTTTCAATTCGTTTCTTTTTAATTTTTTTAAATTTTTCATGATAAATAAATTTGTTTTAGTTTTCCCTACTCGTATAGCTTTTCGGATTCCGCTTGATTATGTTTTTTTAAATTTAAAAATAATTTTGATATATCTATGAATTATTTCTTATGGTTAATTCCCCAGTTCAAGTTGATTTTTAACAAGCCTGTAATATTCACCTTTTAATGCCACCAGTTCTGTATGGCTTCCTTCTTCCACCACTTTTCCTTTATCTAAAACGATAATCTTATCGGCATGTTTTACAGTGGATAACCTGTGGGCAATGACAATAGCTGTTTTCCCTTCAAAAAACTGTTCCAGGTTTTCCATGATTACCTTTTCGTTATTGGCATCCAGGGCACTGGTGGCTTCATCAAAGAAAATATACTCGGGAGATTTGTAAACTGCCCTGGCAATAAACAACCTCTGTTTCTGCCCACCACTCACACCAAGACCTTCATTTCCGATTTTTGTATTATAGCTTAAAGGCAAATCTTCTATAAAATCTTTGATATTGGCAATTTCCACCGCTTTCCTCAGTTTTGATTTATCTACGTAATCTTCGCCTACAGCTATATTATTGGCTATCGTATCATTGAAAACATATCCTTCCTGCATGACCACCCCACACTGATCCCTCCAGAATCTCGGCGAGATATTTTTCATCTGTGTACTTCCTATCCTGATCTCCCCCTCATTGGGTTCATAGAATTTCATCAGTAACTTCAGCAGAGTGGTTTTCCCGCTTCCGCTGGCTCCCACAATGGCCGTGGTTTTTTGATATGGAATGTTTAAACTCAGATTTTCAAAAACGGGTATATCTGAACCAATATACCGGAAAGACATATTGGTGATCTCTATATCTTTCTCGGGAACTTCTGTGGCATACTGCTCATCTTTATTTTCCTCGTCCTCCTTGTCATGGATCTCACCCAGTCTTTCAAGGGATATTTTTGCATCCTGGGTCTGTTTGATAAAATCGATCAACTGCAGTAAAGGACTGTTGAGCTGCCCGATAATGTACTGAACGGAAAGCATCATCCCTAATGTAAGATTGCCTTCCAACACCAATTTGGCGGACAGAAAGCTTACGAGAATATCCTTCATCTGGTTGATAAAGTTTCCCCCGACCGACTGCCACTGCTCCAGTGACAGAGATTTTATTCTGATCTTAAATAATTTAACCTGCAGAAACTCCCAATCCCAGCGTTTCTGTTTTTCGGCATTGAACATTTTAATTTCCTGCATCCCGTTGATGAGCTCAATGACTTTGCTCTGCTCCTGCGAAACCTGAGAAAATCTTTTATAATCGAGTTCTTTTCTTTTTCCGAGAAAGAACATGATCCAGGTAATATACAACACTGCTCCCACGAGATAAACTACAAAAAGCCTGTAATCATAAAACAGTAAAACAATACTGAAGATAATAAGATTGACCAGTGAAAACAATGTATTCAGAGAAGAATTGGTCAGGAGCTGTTCGATTCTGTGGTGGTCATTGATCCTCTGCATGATATCTCCTGTCATTCTGGTATCAAAGAAACTAATGGGAAGTTTCATGAGCTTGATAAAGAAATCTGAAATAATGGAAATATTGATTCTGGTTGACAGATGGAGCAGAATCCAGCTGCGGATTACTTCAATTCCCATTCTGCCAAGGAAAAGCATGATCTGGGCCAGTAAAACAAGGTAAATAAAATTCAGATCCTGGTTTTGGATCCCCACATCGACAATACTCTGGGTTAGGAAAGGCAGGATCAGAGACAGTAAACTTCCGGCCAGAAGACCTATCGCAAGCTGAACAATTAAAGACTTGTATTTGAGTAAATATTTTGAAAGAAAAGAAAAACTGGCTTTGCTTTCATGATCATCAAATTCGGTCTGAAAAAATGCAGGAGTCGTTTCAAGAATCAGGACAATTCCCTCTTCTGTATTTTCATTGGCATTTTCACCGATCCAAAACTTGATAAATTCTTCGCGGCTATAGGTAATCAGTCCATAACTGGGATCTGAAATGTACACCACATTATTTTTATCAATCTTATACACCACGACAAAGTGCTGCTTGTTCCAGTGTACGATACAGGGCAGGGGAACCTCTTCGGCGAGGGTATTGAAATCAATCTGTACGCCCAGAGAACGGAACCCCAGATCTTCAGCAGCATCACTTAGACCAAGAAGACTGCTTCCTTCCCTTGTCGTTTCCGAAAGGTGACGGATCTGCTGTAAAGAGATACTCTTTCCGTAGTACTTGCTTACAATTCTGAGACACGTAGGTCCGCAGTCTTTGGAGTCGGGCTGTTTATAAAAAGGAAATTTTTTCAAAATTTAATTTATTATACTTAAAACAAGGGAATACCAGCTTTTAATAATTCAGTTTATAATGTTAATTCAACAAATTTATGGGATATCTTTCTCTAAGGAGAATCATTTTATTGAAAATAAAAGTCTATCACAAAAATAAAGATATGCTTTTTGTTAAAAATTATTGACAAAAATATTTATTAGAAAGCAATTCCCACTTTTTAACTGACTTAACAGGAGACTAAAAGAATTCCTGTACTTATTTTCTTAAACAGATTAATTGTATTGGTCTGTTTTCCGTATTCTTTGCTTTCCCAATATACTTTTCCGTCTTTATAATCAGTCATCAATACAAAGATTCCTCCATTGATTTTTAAGAAAGCAATAGCCGGAAAACTGAGCTCTTCAATATCTTCCCAATCATCCAGCCTTATCACCATTGTTTCAATTTCAAAATCATTCTGTAATATATTGTAAAAGCTAAGGAAATTGTAATCATCTATCGGTAAAGTATAGTTTTGCATTTTTCCCGCTTTTTTATGCTGTTGTATGAATTTCTTCAACAAAAAATTAAAGGCCAGTAAATAATCATATTTTGCAATCATAGATGCTGATTTTTTTTAATAGATGTAGTAGGCATTTTCTGTGATATCATTCTTTATACTCTTTATACTTACTTTATAGGGAATATCTTCCTGATCTTTATAATGAAAATCAATAGTACTGATATTTTTTTTGCTTATTCCTATCCACTGGTTGTCCCTAAGTTTATAAAGAGAGTATTGATTATAATGGAGTCCGTTATCGCTTTCGTTAATAATGATGAGTTTGTTCTGGTCCTGTGGATAAAAGGTAATAGATGTTTTTCCAATCTTGTAAGACTGTTCTTCCAGAAAATTGACATGCTGTTTTTGGATATAAGCGAGCAGCTTAGATTTCAGCAGTAAAAATCTGTAAAATGCATTGGTCACTATTTTTTCTATTTTTCTCCTGATCTTTTTTAATGAGTAAGAAATTTTGTTAGATTTATAATGAATCCCTTGTGGAGAAATTGAAAAATTGCCCTTTGCTTCAAAAGGATCTATAAAAAAATACGGATTGTCCTTTAGATTGATAAGGTGAATCAGCAGGTATTGCTTTTCCGTTACTGTATTGAAAATATTACCCTCTACCCAATGATGGGTTACATTGGAATAAACAAACTCCTGAACAATGTTTTTATGATAATATTTAATTTCTTTTTGAAGCTCCATCCTTCTTACAACAAGAGTGAAACTTTCAATTTCGGTCGTTATTTCTGTAATATCTGTGGTATGAACAAGATTAAACTCAAAGTTACATTCGTCAAAACAGAAATGACGTGTATTCTGTAGAACATGGGCGTAATCTTTACTCTGTCTGAATAGATTAATGCATTGCTCATTATTTTTCAATAAGGTAAAAAATCCAGCAGGATAGTTTTTGTGGGGTGAAATAACATCATATTTTTCCAATAATTTCTCTGTGATAAAATATCGGATATTACCGAAAATAATATCAATGTCACAGTATCCCCAAAAGTCATATTCTTTTAGATATTCCTGAAAAATCAATCCATAAGTAGGCTTAAAATCACACAATTTGTAACCATCCAGAATGTTGATCGCAAGGTTCAGTTTTTCGCTTGCCATTATACTGAATTCAGCAAGATTATTAATCTTTATAAAATGGACATTCGGTAAATGGAAAGGCGCTTCCAGGTTGGTGAATAATAAAAAATCAACATCCGGATTGTATTTGCAGCTGTATAAAAAATGGGTGAAATACTCAGGCCAGCTTTTGCCAAAATAACAGTTTATTAATGCGATTCTGGTCATCTTACGTCAGTTTTTTAATATTCAGCACTGAGTCATAGCTTTTATGTAAAAAATAATACAGGATAGACTCATGGATATTCGGTTTCGAAGCAAATGTTCTGTTGATAAACATATGGATATAACTTACAACTAACGATTTTACCATCTGCTGAGACTGTAGTTCTTTAATTTCAGTAATATAATGGGCTGTTTTTTTAGACCTTATATCCAGAGTTTTAGAGAACTCATCTGTACCTGCCAGAAGTTCCAGTGTCTGATGTCTGTGATCCCTATATTTATCTTTCAATGTCTGTTTAGAATGATCATCCAGCATGTTTCCGTATCCGTTGGCGAGCTGCTGTAAGATGTCTCTTTTTTCCTTTATACGGTAACCGAAATCATCAAGAATACGGTTGATTCCTGCAACGGCAGCTTTCCAGATGGGAGTTTCTGTGTATTCAGCTTCTTTGAGTAACTGGCAGACACATTCGCTGTCGAAGTAAAAAATACTTTCCATCTGATCTATTGTAGTTTCGCCATATCGCTCAATCTCTCTGTTGTAGGTATCCAGAACAATTTTATGGATAATCATTTCTCTGGTCAGATATTTGTCAAGCAACTGATAGATCTGGCTGGAAAGAGTATGGTCCTGCGATGTCGTCAGGAATCTTATTCTGATGTGCATATCCGGATCGCTGTAACGGATAAAGAACCATTTTTGTATAATTCCTTTTTTAACAAGTCCATTGGCAAATTTATAGATGGTATCTTTAATAATCTGATCCGAAACTTTTGTACTGCAATAAATCTTATAGAAAAGCCAATCACTTCCGGGAACAAAATTTCTAACCACTGTATTTTTTACAGGGAAAAAAGTAAGCTTATCCTTCTTTTTGCTGCTGGAATTATGCCATGGAATTAGGAATTCATTGCTATGTTGATTTCCGTTCTCATCCTTAGTCACAGTCTTGTATTGTCCAGAAAGATTTTCCAGCACTCTGATCTGCTTTTCCTTCAATAGATAATCAAAGAGAATTTCCAGTGACAGCGCATTGTTTGTAAATACAGGAAGTTCCATGTCTTTTTCTGTGAAAACACAGATTTCAGGAATGTTTTTCTCCGTTAAATACTCTTTAAAAACCTGAATAGAAGCCTTTTTACCTTTGAATATTTTATCGTAATCCAACAACCATGAAGCTCTCGACAGAATCACGTTATGGATCATTATTCTGGGTAGATATTCATAATTTACAAACATGCCCCAGTTCCAGTTGTAGGAAGGTGTCATGTGCTGGTACTGAAGATCACAGAGAAAATGATACATCGGTACTTTATGCAGGTTATAATTATGCGCAGATGACAGACTTGGAATAACTTCTTTATTATATTTTTTAGAACGAAGAACAATTCTGTCATTTTTAACAGAAATCATAAGGTCATTCAAATAGATAGGTTCACTATCTGCATTGTGACGGTTAATGATTGGGATTTCATGTTTCCTTAAATGTGGTCTGATTGTAATATTCCCGACTCTCGGCTGCGGATTGTGTATCACTTCAGCAATGATCTGCCCGTCAAAGAAAGATTCTTCTTCAGACAGCGCATTTTTCACTGATTCCTCCAGCTGGTCATCCATATGGCAAAAGCGCCCCAAATAAGTGGAAGATGAAGGTCCGTCACTGAATTTATGGAAAATAACCGGCTGTCCTTCCTGATCTTCATAGAGATGTACCAATGAAGACATTGAGAAAGGAATGTTTTTATTTTCTTCTAAAAATGGATGAACTTCTTCTTGAGTAATTTGTATTAAATTTTCATTATTTTTCAGAGCATTAATTAATTTTTCTCCTAAAAACTGGTTCCATTTCAGGGATCCCTGAATGACATTGGTCGTATTTTCAGACTTAAACTGGATTCCATCGGTGAGATTAGAGCTGTCATTATCCGAATGTAAAGGGTAATTAATGCCTGATAACGGATCAAGGGCCAATAGTATTGGAATTTCCTGCTGGTCATATCTTGCCGTGAATTCCTTTTTAAAGTTATCCAGAGAATCAATTGTGTCAGCCGCTCCAATCTGAAAAACCGTTGAAAGTACTTTTTTTAAATCTTTAAAAATCTTCTTATCAAGCGTATTCGAAGTTTTGCCTTTCAGTAAATCGGTCTGAAGGATATTTTTTTTGTGGTTTTTAATCCCGATTGACGTTAATATTTCAGAAATCTGATCAACAGCAAGAAATGTGTTATTGGTTTTGTTGGCCTTTTGTACAATTTCAAAGATGATAGTCAGGCTGTGGATCAATTCTGCATCTTCACTATTTTCTTTATCTGAAGGAATTTTCAAATCTTTCAAAAACTGATAAATAAAATTCTGAAAATTCTTGTCAGTAACCTTGGGTGAGAGTTCACTGACAAGAATTTTTGAATCTATCAATTCGTTGATATAGTCAAAACTGTCTTCATAAGAAATATCCTGATTAACTAATATTTCTATAATCGCGGAAAGCTTTAAACCGTCTTGGCAGGCTTTTATGATGGAATTCAGATATTTGTTTTTTTCTGTAGAAATAATTTCATATTTCAACCCTGAATCCTTTATGGTAGGCTCAATATAACGGTACTTATTTTTAGTGCTGTATATTGTGTTGTTGGTATAGAATTTACAAACCTTCCTCACGTGCATATTCTCCTCCAACTTTACCGTAATATCATGCAAAAGCTGCATATCCAGTCTTGCATATATTTTATCCTGTTCTTTATCCAGGGTTATGCTTGTGCTGTCACTCCATTCGCCCATACTTACTCCGGCATTGGTGCCAAAAGGGATGGTTCTGAAATGAGTTCTCAGCCAATATTTAAGCAGAGATTTTTTTATTTTATCAGCTTTTTCTTTGGACAGTTTTTTTTCGTCCCAGTTGATAAGCTGTTCATACAAATCCGGTGATGATAAATAAATGGTATTACGGAAGCCTTCTGTACTGATATCCTCTTCCCACTGATCAATATTTTTTTGCGGAAGAAGTGGTGTTCTCAGCAGATAAAAGTTCAGTTTTTCTATATCGTTGTATTTCATCCTATGTTCATTAAATAAATTTTATCCCAATCTCTGGCTCTATCGGGATACTGATAGTCCAGCAATACCATTCCTACTCCGGAAATCCCTTCCAAAAGTCCTGTGTGTTCTACCCATTCATCATTCTTAAGGTCATAAGGGAACTTAGCTCCTTTATCCAGCTGTTGTAAGGTTAAGGACATCCAGTAATCATGTGCTTCTTTCAGTTCTGGATTTTGAAATATTCTGTAGAATTTATTGAATATATGAGAAATTCCAGATGTTCCGTGGCATATTCCTGTGTCTATACACTCATTTTTTTGGCTGTAGAAAACTCCGGACTTGTCTGCTTTTATTTTTGATAAATTCAGAATAATAGCAAGGCACATCGCTTTCAGATCCTCATCCTGCAGAACGGTGTAAGCTTTCCAGATGCTTATAGCAACTCCTAAGTCTCCATAGCACCATGCGAGCCTTTCTGATAATTGCTTTTCTCCTGTAGCGATATTGAGTTTTGAAGGAAAGATGAATTGTGAATCTTTATTTTCTTCGTAAAGTTCCTTTAGAAAGTTGACACTTCCTCTTATCAGTTTTGCACACGTCTCTTTCTCGCAGCCTTTATGATAGCATTCGGCTAAAAAGGAGATGACAGAAGGCTGGCCGTGGGCAAGACCTAGGTCAATCACATTGTCTTCTTTTACTATATGATCAATCCAGAAAAAGGATTGGTTTCTTTCATGTTTTAAATGGTCTATATAAGACACTATTTTGGCCGCAGCATCGAATTTTTTAATTTCAAGAAAATAAATTCCCAATCCGATGAGTCCTGTGAATAAATCGTACTCCTTCCTGTCTGCAGCGGCAGAAAGTAATTCTAAGAAAAATTCAATAGAATCTTCTTCTATCCCTTCAATGTCTTCATCCGCAATAATATTGGCATTATGCAAAAGCCTCATGAAGTAGATGATTGCTAAGCTGCCGGTAGCAAATGAGGAATAAGAAGCTTCTGAAGCCATGTCAATCAGTTCCTCAATTTTTTCAATCTCAACATCATTGTTGTAAAATAATGAGTAATACCCATTTCCCAGGCTGAATGTAATGTTTTCACCTTGATCTTCATTACATTTTTCTGAAATTTGGGTCAAAAAGAAGTCAATTTTATCTTTATACATATTGGCTTAATATTTCTATGGCTGTTAAAGAATCTTTGTGTGATTTTGAGATATTATTAAACATAAATTCATTATATCCGTAGAGTTCTTTAAATTCCAGCAGTTTTTCCTGAAAAAAACTTCCATCTCCTACAAGGCTTATATTGCTTATATCGTTGTTGGTACTCCTTTTAGCAACATTAATCGCCTTTTGTTTTGTTTTATGACAGCAGCCTGAAAAAGTAAGTACCATTGATGCTTCTTTTCCATGTTTTGCTTTATATTCTGTTCTAAAATTTTGTAATTCTTCTTTAAGATAATCTTTGTTTGATTCTCCATGAAAGATGGATCTTGCAAAATTAAGATCATGCTCTAAAGCGATTTTTAAGCCAGAGTGTGAAGATCCCATATACCATACATCCGGAATATTTCCTTTATAAGGAGGGATAATTAAGTCTTTTTTTAGAAATTCACTTTCCTCTCTCAGAAAGCTTAATGTAGATTCCAGTTTTGGAAGAAATGAAGAAAAGTAGTTTTCTTTATCTACATCCACATTAAAATACTGAAGATCATATTCACCAACGAGGCCTTTAACGAACCCTAAGTCTAATCTTCGGGGATATAAACTGGATAACAACTTATAATTGTGAGCCACTCTGAATGGGCTTTGTAAGGGTAAAATAACTCCGGCAATTCCTATTTTTATTTTTTCTGTTAATCCTAATAAGATGGGAATCAGCATTTCAGGAGTAGACCAGGCCATGTCATGTGCTTTTGAAAAATAGTTTTCAGTAACCCAGAATCTGGAGAAACCAATTTGATCCGCTCTTGTAGCATAGTCAATGATATCGTATAATGATTTCTTAGAATTGTTGAGCGAGTTTTCTCTTATGCCAAATTCTAAAAGGCCTATTTTTAATTTATTTGCCATAATAGAGCTATTAAAAGCAGCTACTCCTTACGGAGTAGCTACAATTTTTGTAAAATGTTTCTGATTTACTAAGCAGGACAAACGCAAAGGTTTGTAGACCTACTGCTTCCAGCTGTACATGTCCAGTGTGAACAATCAACAACAGATGTTACTAGCTCTTTTCCAGCTTTTACAGATTTCATTTCGTCAGAGTTTAATTGAGTTAACTTTTCTTTTTTAAGAGTTAACTTTTTTGTAAGCTTTTTGCTCATGGTTTAAAAATTTTAATTTGTACCTACTCGTTAGCTTTTCGGTTTCCGCTTTATTATCAATTAAATTATATTTTTAAAAAGTTGATGATCGACTTATTGAGTATGTCTGGTTTTTCAAACGGAACATAATGAGAAGCATCGGGAACAATCAATAGTTTTGAGTTTGGGATACTGCTATTGATCAATTTTGTATGCTCTTCCTTGATCACATCATTACTTCCTGCGATAACTAAAACAGGGTTTTTTATTGTTTTTAGCTGCTCTGTTTCTATATGAGGATGCAGAATCATCAGTTTTATCAATCTCTGGTTAGGGGCATCCTTTATTTCAAGCTGCTTTTTAAAAGTATTCAGGGTTTTAGGCTCTATTCCTTCAGGGTTTGTATTTGCTCCAATAACGATTAGCTTATTAACTAAATCAGGATGATTAATAGTAAATAGCAAACCTGTAATTCCGCCGTCACTCCATCCTACAATACTGAATTTACTGATATTAAGTTCTTTTGTTACGGCTAATAAATCCTCAGAAAATTCTTCATAGGTATAATCATCTGTGGTAAGATCTGTACTTCTTCCTTGTCCTCTTGTATCCAATACAATCACTTTGAATTGCTTTGCCAAATCAGGAATCTGGTTATAGAAATCTGATATGCTGCCATTGTTCCCATGAAGCAGGACAAGTGGCTCTCCGCTTCCGTATTCTTCATAATATATTTTAGCATTCTTGAGATCAATATATTTTCCAGATTTATTTTTTCCATAAACCGTTTTCTTAGCCTTCTCTTTATTTAAATAATAATCCATCAGCATCTTATCCTCAGGGCTGTTATCTGTTGGAAGTACATTATTAGAAACGATTTCCTTTTTATCCTTCATATAATTAATGTCAATATTGGAGATAAAGCTTCCTCCACTGGCTTCCCATTTCCCCTGGCTTTGATAACGGAACAGTAAGTCCTTGGACAATGTTTTTTTTGCAGAGATTCCGAAAATGAAATCTACATTATCCTGAGGTACACTTTCAACAAGTTGTAAGGTAACCGCCAGTTGGTCCAGATCATTATAAATAAGTTTATATTTTTCCAGATCAATGGTTTGCCAGCCTGTACTATTGGTTTTAAATATTATATTTTCCTGAAGGAGAGATTTATCCGGTACATTATTCTTTACAGAATGTATATTGAGCTTTAAAGTAATTTCCTTGAATTTGGAGCTCGGAATAATGTAAAAATTATAGCTGTTAAGTTTAGTCCACTTATAAATATTGAATATTTGTCCCTGCTCAATGGTGGGAACATTTTGATCAAACATTTTAGAAAAAGTGAGCATTGGCCTGCTTTTAGCCCCCAAAATGTCTTTCTTTGTTTTTTTTCCGGTAATATTAATTTCCTGAATAACATACACTCTCCTATATAAAACGATGTTAGGATTTATTGCGATATCAGTGATTGATATTTTTTTATTTTCATACCCATTAGCCTCAAAAACAAGAGAATCATTTTTGGAAATTTCAAAAGAATAATTTCCATTTCTGTCGGTAGTCGTCCCCCTATTTTCTTTTGTAGAACTTATTGAACAATAAGATACCACCTCATTATTTTCATTTTTCACACTTCCCATAAGTATCCTTTGAGGATACATATACACTATAAAAAATAAAAAAAGATAGGTAAGGAATAATTTCATAATTTTTATTAAAATGATAATATCTTTTAACAAAAGATGATATAAAAAAAACAAAAACTTTAATGAAGCTTATAACAGGTTAGAATTTTATTACTAAACTTTAGTTTGCTATTTTTTGAAAATCCTTTAGAATTTGAATTTAATATTTTCATGGTTTTTTATATTAATAATTCCAAATTTAAGGAAATAATTTAAATCCCAACTATTAAAATTATTTTTATTTCATAAAATTTTAAAAGTATTACAATCATTAAATCAACAATAATGACAAATTAAAGAATAGTTTATAAAAAATTCAATTATTATATTTTTATAAAATCAAAGAAATAAATTTCAATCTGATCTTACGCTAACCAATATTCCCAAATATTTGATATACTTACAATATGGATATCCAAGATTAAAATTCACAGATCTGAATGAATTTTATTAAGACCGCTGATATTATCTGAATGAGTATGCCTTATTTCTACTCTGCGCTTGCGGCACCAAACTGTAATGAGATAAAACTAGGAAATCCTTACAAAAAGTTTTCTCCGTAATTTATATTATTACAAGAGATATTTATTCTATAATACTATTTAAAGTGTTTAAGAATCAGCATGAAAGTTGAAGATTTACACTGAAGAAAATAAGAAATTTTCAAACTTTTAATTAAAACAAATTGTCGCCCAGAGACGACAATTTTTCTTCTAATTAAAAGGTTTTTGACCTTTAGTAACAAGACTTATTGCAGTAACGAATGCAAAAACCACCTGAATCAGGATCATTTACACATTCAGCATTTGTAGAATAGCATTTCACAGATGCCGCCTGCCCTTGTGCACACTCTATAGTGATTCCACCCTGTACACTTCTAAGATTTTCTCTTGACAGCTTTTTTAAATTTTTCATAATATATAATGTTTGGTTTTCCTACTCTATTGAAGCTTTTCGGATACCGCTTTAATTTTATCCTAAATTAGTGATTTTTAAAACACGGAGATTATATTCACTGAAAAATTTAAAATTATTTGATTTTTCAGAAAAGTATTATCCGAAATGCCATTATCTAATTTTCAGATCTGTGTTAATTCCATAATTAACATTCCTTCATATTATTGCGGGCAGATAACCGCCGGGCAATAAATTTTAGGACATCTTGGTCTGCCATCTGTCGGACAACAAGCTGTTGAGCAACCAACGATTGGTCCTGCTCCCAAGATATTTTTCATCTGGTTTCTTGCTAATTTTTTTAAATTTTTCATATTCTAAATTTTAAGATTCTATTGGACATGGTGCAAAACAATAAATATTTGGGCATCTTTTTATACCCGGTGGCGGGCAACATGCTTCAGAACAGGTAGGAGCTCCACCGTTAAGACTTTTCATCTGGCTTCTTGAAATTTTCTTTAAATTTTTCATAATAATTTGATTTAGTTTGATTTGATAATTAAATTATGGCTGATTTCCACCACCGCATCCATCATAAGGCATGCATTTCCATTTTCCTTCGATCAGGCAAAGTTGTCCGCCTTTGCAGTTAAGACCGCCCTGAATTGTTTTCATTTCCTGTCGGTTGATTTTTTTTAAATTTTTCATAAAAATTGATTTGGTAATTTCCTACTCTTTCTAAGCTTTTCGGATCCCGCTTTAATCATTTTAAAATTAATCAATTTTTACAAACGAAAATCATTTATGATGGAAAATCTTCATCTTCAATCAGTTCACTGACGAAATAATGAATATCTTCACGGTCATATTTGTCAGGAAACTGGTAACCATTAATGATAAAAACAGGGGTAAAATTCAATCCTGCAGCACTGTTTTCTGCAGTCATCTGAATAATATCTTTCAGATCTTCCCCTTGCCCGGCACCATACTTTTTGTTAATTTCATTTTCATCTCTATTCTTAAACCAAGTATCAACTGAACTTAAAAATTCACGTTGCGGTTTGTTTCTGTAAGTACTCAAAAAATCTGAAATCAGCTGAGTGTACTTTTCATTCATATTTCCTTCTGCATAGTTAAATCTTATCTGTACGGAGATTTCATCAGGGTGCTGTAACAATAAATTTTCAATGATCTTGTGAGCATCCTTACAAAATCCACAGTACGGATTGGAAACAACAGAAATATGAAGTTTAGCGTCTTTGCTGCCCAAGAAGAAGGTCTGATTATCTGTAAATTCAATTTTTTCTTTATCTAAAAGTTCTCTTTTAAATAAATCGTAATTTCTTTTAAATCTCAGGTTTTTAGAATTTGATTTTTTCAACTCTTCTTTCTGATTCATCAGATTATTTAAAAAAGCAACGGTAAAAAATAAAGAGATAAAAAATACAGCCGTGATAAAGACAACAGATAAACTTACTGACCAGCCGAAATAGAGAAAAGCAAGAACCAACTGCGCCAGCAAAATAAAGATAATCACAAGGCAAACCCTGCAAAGAGCTTTTTCAACAAAAGCCTGGATATAAACAGAATATAGGATGACAAGAATCGAAACTGCTGTTGCAATTTTCAACAGAAACTGAGTCTGCGGAAAGATCAATCCTGTCAATGTAATTCCCAGAAAGTAGATCAAACTGAAATCCGATAGTTTTAGTCCTATAATGTTGGTTTTGTCAGAAGAAAAAATCTTAGAACATGAACTTTGAGAAGAAGTGTTTGATCCACCGCCGCAAATATTGCTGACCATCACCGATTCCTGTCCGAACTTCTGATTGAAAAGCTCTAAAGAAATATAAACTCCAAGTAAAGATAAAATATTAAATACACTTTCATACCACGCAAACTGCAGAACTGAAAACAGAATAATAATTCCGAATACGATATAGATTATCGGCTTAAAATCGAAAAAAGATGTTGTTTTTACATGATCCGTCTTTTCAAAAAGAAGTACAAAATCACCTGAATTTTTGTAAAGTTCATCCCTATTCAGATTTTTTATTTTATCAGAATAGACCGTATATTCATTTCCTTTCTTTTTAACCAGAGAAAAGGAATTATCGACTAAAGCTATAAATTCTTCAGGGAGTTCATCCCAATATTCTTTTTCCAATTCATAGGCATCATTTTTTAAACCCAGAAAGTTGAGTGTATCGCTGAAAGCCAGGGCTGAAGGATAATTGGGATGAGAGTTGAACTGGAAATAAAATTCCTGCCTGTCGAGCTTAAAATAGTCTATTAGTTTGTCGAAGTTCATGGATTTGGTATATTATTAAGGGGATGAAGATAATAAATAATCTAATAATATTTCAAATTTATTGTATAGTTACATCCCATAATATTTTATAGCTTTTTCTTTGAGAGGATTTGTACTCCACTCTTCCCATTCTCCAGTGTATGGACTATAACCACATTTTAAAGATTTCGAAATATCTAGACCGTCTATATTTTTGTGTGTTTTTTCGGTATATGCTCTGCAATCTGTACATATATAATAAAACAGAATCTTACAAAGTTCTACACTACATTTTGTAAATTCCAACTCTTCTTTATAAGTATCCATTATCATAAAAAATTCTTATACTCTAATTTTTTTATCTCAATTGTTGAATGATCTTTTGATTAGAAATAATAAATATCAATTTTTATTTAAATAATCACTATATTTTAGCATAATGGATGAGACTAAGCCAATTTCATAGACTTTCTTTTACTTTTTATAATCACAGAATCTTCTTTTGAAACACATTCAGAATAGATATTATAACACCCTTTACCCGCCGCGGATATAAATAATATTTATCTATCATGAGACGAAATATGCAGGAAGAACATCACAATCATTAAGGTATTCATTTAGCTTAAATATATTTTATTACAATCCAGACACAAATCAAATTGGATAGCATAGTAATAATTATTAACTGTTTCTGCTCCTTCTATCTTTTGTTCAAAAGGAATTATCTTAATCTTCCCCATGATTCAAACTCAGTTTTAAAACATGTGGTACATTGAATGACAAATAAAACATAAACGTATATAAATTTTAATTATCTTTACTAAATCATCAAACTTTAAACAAAAACAACATGAAAAATTTAAAAAAACTAAGTAAAGGTCAAATGAAATCAATTTCAGGAGCAGGTGGAGTGAAGGGATTACCTGAACCTGACTTCTGTATGTATTACTGTAACGGCGTTTTAGTATGTGCAACCTGCAGTAATGATTTTAAATGTCCGGACGATTCGATCTAAAAAAATGATCAGAAATGATTGGAACCGCTCTCTACGGGAGTGGTTTTTTATTTTAAAACAGCCTCAGCTGCTGTTCTTTTGTCCCGGTAAAACCATCAGTGGAAAGTTTAGGAAAATCTTTCCCTTCAAAATACTTCTTCCGGCCAATTTTAAATGTATTATGGATCATTTCTGCAATATTCCCCTGCCCTTTCTGTCTCTCAAAATATCTTTTTTCTCCGAGTTTACCTCCACGCATCGATCTGATTAAATTCAAAACCCTCTGTGCCCTGTCCGGAAAATTAGATTCAATCCATTTCACAAAAACAGGTTCTACGCTATCATTCAGCCTCACTAAAGAGTAACCAAAACTTTGCGCTCCTGCATCAGAGATTGCTTTCAGGATACTTAAAGGTTCTTCACTGTTTAATCCCGGGATCACAGGCGCAACCATTACATTCACAGGAATTTTATTTTCGGACAGAATCTCTACAGCCTTGAGTTTGTTTTTTGAAGAACTTGTCCTGGGCTCCATCTTCCTTCTGAGATCTTCATTAATCGTAGGAATACTTAGTGAAACAGAAACAAGATTTTGTTCAGCAAGAGATTTCAGAAGATCCAGATCTCTTAAAACAAGAGCATTTTTTGTCAGTATAGAAACGGGATGCCTGTAGGCAAGACAGACTTGCAGTATTTTTCTGGTAATTTCAAATTGTCTTTCAGCAGGCTGGTAACAGTCTGTATTACCGGACAGCAATATTGATTCAGGCCGGTATCCTTTTTTTCTGAAAAATGTTTCCAATAATTCCGGAGCATTTTTCTTGACCATGATTTTTCTTTCAAAGTCAATTCCTGCACTATATCCCCAATACTCATGCGTTGGTCTCGCAAAACAGTAAGAGCAGCCATGTTCACAGCCCTGATACGGATTCATTGAATACTGCATGGGTAAATCTTCGCTTTTCACGTGATTAACAATGCTTTTAGGAAACACTTCAGTAAAAGACGTTTTTACAGTTTCCAGATCTTCATCTTCAGGTTCAAAGGTATACCGGTCGAAACGGTTAATTACATTTCGCTGAGCACCCTGTCCTTTTATGATATTCTCATTCTGCATTGATGATGTAAAATTATAAACCATAAATGGAAAAATAATGAGTTTTAACAGTAAAGTTTTCCACAAAAAAACCGGTACCAAAAAATGGATACCGGATTTTTAACAAATTTATCTATCTTCTATTACTTACTGCTGAATTTACTTGAACGCATAAAACTCGATCCCATGATCATCATCTTCAGAATTTCTATCAAAATGTCTGTGATGGTCAGAGTAATATTCGTTATACTTTTTATGTTTTTTATTTAATATTTTTTTTACGCTTAAAAAGCTAAGCACCGCCAGGAGACCAATACCTCCCGCAAGTAATACTCCTACTTCTTTTTTCATATTTAGTACAATTTTGTATTTTGATCTATCAAATAGTGTACCTTTTTTTTCTGTTATAATTATAATTTTTGTTAACACAGGATCCTGTTTCAGAGAAACAATATTTCACCCCCGCAGCCTGTTGTGGTTTGAAAATTGTACTGATCTGTTTAACTGACACTCAATAAAAAATAATATTATGGAAAATCCGGAAACCCCAGACAGAATGACCACATTAAGCCAGGTAATGGAAAGATTACGGGAGAGAGGCATTCACAGAGAATTCAGAATGAATGAATCCTGTGAGATGAGATATGAAGATTCAGAAAAGAATTATCATCCTGACGAACTGACTATTTTAAAAACCTACCGCTTTGAAGGAGACAGCAATCCTGATGACAGTGCCGTACTGTACGTTCTTGAAGACAATTCAGGCAACAAGGGTATCATTATCGATTCTTACGGTGCGGAAAGCAATTATTCAGGACAGGACTTTGATACTTTTCTGCGGGACATTCCTGTAAATGAAAGTGATGAATACAATTTCTAATTTGCTGTAAAAATATATTCCCGAAGCCTATTTGGTTCCGGGATTTTCTTTTTTATTAAATATTTTTCTGAAAACTCCCCGCTTCTCCACAGGTTTTTCAGGTTCAGCTTTTTTATCCGATGTAACAGCACCTGAGACGTCTTTTTCAATATCTCTCACAGAAGTTTTAACTTCTTTCACGGTTTTCTTTACATCCTGTACTGTATTTTTCGTTTTTTCAACGGTTTTTTTTGTTTTATCCACATCGATTCCAATCAGGGTCTTTTTAAGGCCATCTTCGATTCCTTTCCAGAACAGATTGAAAAAAGATTTTGTCGGATCTCTTTTCACATCTTCCACTATAACCGATTCGGGAAATTTACCGGAATCTGATTTGACAAAAATATTCACCACCGCACTTAAAACCCCTTTTTTCTTTTTGCTGTCTTTGTCTAAAATTGAAACCTTCAGATCTTTATGTTTGATATTAAAAGTTCCTCCAATACCTTCAGGGTTTCCTTTAAAATTAAACAACATCTCCTGTATAGTTCCGGTAGCAGTAACGCTCATGTAAGGAACGACAAATGCATTCAGCGCTGCAGCGGAAATATCACTCAGTTTTCCTGCAATGGTAAACCGGTCACTGTGATCTGCAGTATTAAATCCCCAACGTACAGAAAGTGGTGTTGACTTCATAAAAGTACAATCTATCCTGATATCAACCTGAGTAGGTTTCCCTTTCATCTTGGCAGAATTAAGGTTTTTTACAGTCATATTAAATCCGGTAAATGTCAGTTTTCCCGGACCGCTGCTCTTTGGCGTATCTTCTTCATATTCTAAAACCGAATTCTTCAGTTGAAACCGATCTATAAACATCGGGATCTTAATATCTCTCAAAAGTTTTGAGTAGAGCAGTTTTTCTTTGGGATCATCAGCCGGAAGTTTGCTTCTGAAGATATTTGCATCTGCAGACAAAACAGTAACATCTGTAGCATGAATGAATTTATTTTCAGAAAAAAAGTCCCATTCACCGACGGCATTTACCTGATCAGCCTTCAGATCATAAAGATCTTTTTCAACAGGAATCATTCTGATGAACTGAGCTCTTGATACCATTGGTTTCATGGCAAACCGATCAAGTTTCATCCTGTTTTTATCGAACTTCAAAGCAGCAACAGTCATATGGTAAAATTTCGTTTTGTAGGCGAAGTTTTTAGAAGTCAGTACATAATCTTTAACTGTAACAGCCAATCCTCCTTTTTTGGATTTCTCCCCCAATTCAATATCTCTTACGGATAGGTTCAGGTCTTTTAAAGAAATTGGCTGATTAGCCTTATCGTATGTGATATCTGAATTTTTCAGATTGACATTTCTGATAATAACCGGAAATTGAATTCCAGTGAAATTCGGTTTTTTATCCTGCTTTTCCGTGCCTGCCCTGATGATTCCATTCAAGCGGTCTACCAGAATGTCCCTGACATCAAGATTGAGTTTTTTATTGACAATTTCCCATTTATTAATAGTAAATGCGATCTGATTTATTTTCAGATCCATGGCCGCTTTATCAGACACCGAATTATTTGGAATTACAGAAACATTTCTGATATCTCCTTTTTTCGGGCTGAGAGCAATACTCTGAATACTTATATTCTGATGATTGAAAAACTGAATATCTTTTCCTGAAAAAGTAAAATCCTTATACCTTAAAGGAATCATTTCTTCTGAAGTTTCTTTGCTGAATTCAATATTCCTGATTTCCAGATTCGCTTCTCTGACAAAAAGAAGCTGAGTTCCGTCAGGCTTATTCATCTGAATATGCGCATTCTTGAATTTAAAATCACCGATCTCCAATTCAAAATCATTTACTTTTTTCACTTTGTCCGGAAGTGCATTGGTGGTATTGACCAAAACATCAGGATTCTGAAAAGCAGCATGGGAAAGTGAAACTTTATTATCTTTTAAAACAATATCTTTAAAATCAATTTTTCTGATTTTCGCTGATATCAGTTGCTTCTGCTTTGGAAATCTTTTCGTGAAATCAGCAAAATCAATGATCGGAGCAAGCTGAAAATTATCCAAGGAGACCTGTCCGTCCTTTGTTGTTATTTTATTGATTTTCACCGAATAAATTTCATCTGGCTGGAAAAAAAAACCGGTTCCTGTAATGCTGTACCGGTCAAAAATAAAAGGCAGCTTATCCTTTACAGACTCTTCGGTCATCTGCAGGTTTTCGATCATTAAATCCAAATCATTCACCGCCAGAAATTTATGCCCTGTATATTTGAATACCTGAATCTTTCCGTTGCCGATCCGTATGTTTTCAAAATCAAGGGGCGTTGTATTTTTTTTTCTTTTCTTATCAGCAGGTTTAGGTAAAATGATATTCAGGACCGGCTTTCCGAGGTAAATATCTGATGAACTGATTTTTTTATTGACAACCGCATTATAAATTCCGAACCTGCTTATTTTAAGGGTGTCAACTGTTCCCTGAAAACCAATAACACTTACATTTTGAGGATTTTTATTATTCACCGTAATTCCGGTAGCGAAAATATTTCCTGTCCCCAGATCGACTCCTAAAGAGGTATAGGAAATTTTATAATCGGTATTTTTTTTAATATAATCAGGAAGCTGGGTTTTCAGCCAGATATTGATTGCCAGATTCACAATCATAATAAGTCCGAAAAAAATTCCAAGACCTATTAAAAGCTTTTTAACCCAAGACTTTTTCATGATTTTCTATATATTTATTTTAATTCCTTATTAACAGATCAACCACATATCCTTCATGACCTCTCACATTCATAAACAGACCGCCGTCAAAACCTAAATACTGACCTTTAATTCCTGTAAGCTTTCCTGTAAATTCAGGTTTTTTATCCAATGTAAAAGAGGTTACTTTTTCAGGCTTTGAAAAAGGGTAATCAAACTTCCACATATTTTCACCTTCAGAATAAAATTTCTGAAAATCATCAGGAAAATATTCTTTTATTTTCCGTTGGAAATCAGCAAGGTCTACCTCATCTTCAAAATCATCCTGAAGCATTTTTCTCCAGTTTGTTTTGTCAGCAAGATGTTCTTTCAAGGCTACTTCTATCATTCCTGCTTCATAGCGGTTTTCTGTCCTCGCAATCGGTAAAGCAAATGTTGCACCCTGATCGATCCATCTTGTAGGAATCTGAGTATTTCGGGTAACCCCGACTTTGACATCACCGGTATATGCAAGATATACGGTATGTGGCTGCAATTGGATTTGTTTCTCGATATCAAGGTCCCGTTCACCGATTCCCAAATGTGCCGTAGAAAGCTCAGGACGTATAATAGTATCACTGGCATATGGACTTTCGAAAAAACAATTCTTACAGAAACCCATCCTGTAAACCGGACGGTCTCTTCCACAATGTACACATTGAAAACCTGTATGCCTGATCGTTAATTCTTTTCCCAATAATTCATTCATATGAATGAGGTCACCGGAAAGGTTGAGATAATATTGAATAGGTTGAGCATCGAAACTCGTCATTTTTAAAATTTGCCCCTGAAACTGCATGGATATAACTGTATTACTTTTATGAAGTAAATGTACTCAAATAATAATTTCATGCATTAACGATCGTCCAGTTTTTTATCTGATTACAGGGATCATCAAATTCTTGAGAGTCTACAATTATAAATTATGACGATTTCAAATCTTAAATTAATACTTTTGTATTCATAAAAAAACGTCGATGACCTATCTTGTCACAGGAGGAAGCGGATTTATCGGTTCTCATTTGGTAGAAAAATTATTGAAACACGGACATTCTGTCATAAACATTGACAATTTCGATGATTTCTATGATTACAGAGTAAAAATTAAAAATACTTTGGATTCTATTGAAAAAGATATTGATTTTAGATTTTCCGTAAAGCAGAATGACATTGAGAATCTGATTTCAATTTCAAAATCAGAACATTATACCTTATACTGTCAGGATATCAGAGATAAAGAAGGACTGGAGGAAATATTTAAAAGTCACAAGATTGATTTAATTATCCATTTAGCCGCGCTTGCGGGAGTACGGCCATCCATTGAAAGACCATTAGAATACGAGCAAGTAAATGTCCGCGGAACAATGAATCTCTGGGAACTGTGTACTCAGTATGGAATTAAAAATTTTATCTGCGCTTCATCTTCCAGCGTCTATGGAAATAATGAGAAGACTCCCTTTTCAGAATCAGACAATGTAGACCGCCCCATTTCGCCTTACGCTGCCACCAAGAAATGCATTGAGGTATTAGGCCACGTCTATCACGATCTGCATCAGATCAACATGATTCAGTTAAGGTTTTTTACCGTCTACGGTCCGAGACAACGGCCTGATCTGGCTATACATAAATTCACACGGCTCATTTCAGAAGATAAAGAAATACCGTTTTACGGTGATGGAAATACAGCCCGCGACTATACTTATATTGATGATATTATCAGTGGAATTATAAAGTCTGTTGCGTATCTGGAAAACCATTTAAAAGTATATGAAATTTTAAACCTTGGAGAAAGCGAAGTCATCACTCTTTCTGAAATGCTGTCACATATTGAGCAGAATCTTGACAAAACTGCCATAAAAAAAATACTGCCAATGCAGCCCGGTGATGTAAAGAAAACCAGCGCTGACATTACAAAAGCACGAAATCTGATCGGCTACCAACCAACCACAACATTCCAAAATGGCACAAAAAAATTTGTGGAATGGTTTTTGAGAAAATGACATCAAACTGTTGCAATCACGCTTATAACAGCATCTGCAGCAAAATATAGACAAAATTTAATAAAAGAATTGAAAATCAAGTCATAAAAAAAGTTTATAATATAACCTATTTTTATACTTTTGCAAAAAATAAACAATTATGTACTGGACATTAGAATTAGCTTCATACCTAAGCGACGCACCCTGGCCGATGACAAAGGCAGAACTTATCGACTACGCCATCAGAACTGGTGCACCGATGGAAGTAGTAGAAAACCTTCAGGCGATTGAAGATGAAGGAGAGGTTTATGACGCAATTGATGAGATCTGGAGCGACTATCCTACGGACGAAGATTATCTTTGGAACGAAGACGAATATTAATGAGCATTTGGCTTTGGGCACTTGGCCTTTTGCCAATTTTTTTTAAATAGATGACGCATTTGGCTAAAGCTAAAGGCAAATCGCAAATAGCAAACTATGAGTTTTTTAAATAAAGTTCTTAAAGGGTTTTTGGGAGACAAAAAAGCGCAGGACCTGAAAGAAGTAAAAAAAGTTGTAACAAAAATCAAATCTGTCGAATCTGGAATCGGTGAATTATCTGATGATGGTCTGAGAGAGAAAACGGCGGAATTTAAATCTAAAATAAAATCAGCTACCAATACGATTACAACTCAGATAGAAGAAATCAAAGAGCAGATCAAAAACTCAAAAAACGTTGATGAAAAAGAAGCTCTTTTCTCTAAAATAGAAGCTTTGAAAAAAGATTCTTATGAGATTGAAGAAAAAGTTCTTCTACAGGTTCTTCCCGAAGCTTTTGCGCTGATCAAAGAAACTTCAAAAAGATGGGCTCAAAACGGAGAAATCCGTGTAACGGCAACAGATTGGGACAGAGAACTTGCTTCAACTAAAGATTTCGTTGAAATACACGGTGATCAGGCAGTATGGAAAAACTCATGGAATGCAGCCGGAACTCCTATTTTATGGGATATGGTTCATTATGACACCCAGTTTATCGGTGGTGTTATTCTTCACAGCGGTAAAATTGCCGAAATGGCAACCGGTGAAGGTAAAACTTTGGTAGGAACTTTACCGATCTACCTTAATGCTCTTCCTGAAAGAGGGGTTCACGTAGTTACCGTGAATGACTACCTTGCAAAAAGAGACTCCGCATGGATGGGACCATTGTACCAATTCCACGGAATGTCTATTGACTGTATTGATAATCATCAGCCAAACTCAGACGGAAGAAGAAAAGCATACAATTCAGATATTACGTACGGAACCAATAATGAATTCGGTTTTGATTACCTGAGAGATAACATGGTGGCTTCACCGACAGAGTTGGTACAGAGAGAACTGAACTTTGCTATTGTGGATGAGGTTGACTCTGTATTGGTAGATGATGCAAGAACACCTTTGATTATTTCCGGTCCGGTTCCTCAGGGAGACAGACAGGAATTTGATGTTCTGAAACCTTCTATTGACAGAATTGTTGAAGTTCAGAAAAAGACCGTTTCTGCAATTTTCAATGAAGCTAAAAAATTAATCGCTGCAGGAAACACCAAAGAAGGTGGCTTCAAATTGCTTCAGGCTTACAGAGGTCTTCCTAAGAACAGACAGCTGATCAAGTTTTTATCTGAAAGCGGAAACAGAGCACTGCTTCAAAAAGTAGAAGCTCAGTATATGCAGGACAACAACCGCGATATGCCGATTGTTGATAAAGATCTGTATTTCGTTATCGAAGAGAAAAACAACCAGGTTGATCTTACAGATAAAGGAGTAGAATATATGTCTCAGGGGAACTCAGACAACAACTTCTTCGTTCTTCCGGACATCGGAACAGAGATCGCTGAAGTGGAAGCTAAAAATTTATCTAAAGAAGAAGAATTTGAAGCTAAAGAAAAACTGTTCTCTGATTTCGCTGAAAAGTCTGAGCGTGTTCACACGATGAGCCAATTGTTGAAGGCATATACATTGTTTGAAAAAGATGATGAGTATGTTGTAATTGACGGTGAAGTAAAAATCGTTGATGAGCAGACCGGTCGTATCATGGAAGGAAGACGTTATTCCGACGGTCTTCACCAGGCGATCGAAGCGAAAGAAAGTGTAAAAATCGAAGCCGCTACCCAGACCTTTGCCACCGTGACGCTTCAGAACTATTTCCGTATGTACAACAAACTTGCGGGGATGACCGGTACAGCAGAAACTGAAGCTGGAGAACTTTGGCAGATTTATAAATTAGACGTTGTGGTGATTCCTACCAACCGTCCGATTCAGAGAAATGACAGACAGGATCTGGTTTTCAAAACCAACAGAGAAAAATATAACGCAGTAATTGAAGAGATTGAGAACCTTACATCAGCCGGCAGACCGGTATTGGTAGGAACAACTTCTGTTGAGATTTCACAGCTGCTTTCAAAAGCACTTCAGTTAAGAAAAATTCAGCACCAGGTACTGAATGCAAAACTTCACAAAAAAGAAGCAGAAATCGTTGCCGGAGCAGGACAGCCGGGAGTGGTAACCATTGCTACCAACATGGCAGGTCGTGGTACCGATATTAAGCTTTCAAAAGAAGTGAAAGAATCCGGAGGTTTAGCGATTATCGGGACAGAAAGACACGATTCAAGACGTGTTGACAGACAGTTGAGAGGTAGAGCGGGACGTCAGGGAGATCCTGGAAGCTCTCAGTTCTATGTGTCACTGGAAGATAACCTGATGCGTTTATTCGGTTCTGAAAGAATTGCTAAGATGATGGACAGAATGGGTCATAAAGATGGTGAAGTTATTCAGCACTCTATGATTTCTAAATCAATCGAAAGAGCTCAGAAAAAAGTTGAAGAAAACAACTTCGGTACGAGAAAAAGACTTCTTGAATACGATGATGTCATGAATAAGCAGCGTGACGTTATCTACAAAAGGAGAAAGAACGCATTATTTGGAGATCACCTGAAATACGATATTACAAACATGATATTTGATGTTTCCAACTCTATCGTTGCTAAAGGTAAAGCAACCGGAAACTTTAAAGATTTTGAGTTTGAAGTAATTAAAAACTTCACTATGGAATCTCCGGTTTCTGAAAATGATTTTAAATCAAAACAGATTCCTGAACTGACTGACCTTCTTTTCAAAGCAGCTCAGGCTGATTATGACATGAAGCTTAATCTTCTGAAAGAAAAATCATTCCCTATTATTGAGAATGTATATCAGAATCAGGGTTCAATGTTCAAGATGATCCAGGTTCCTTTCTCTGATGGAGTGAAAACATTAACGATTGTTACCGATTTGAAAGAGGCTTATGATTCACAGTGTGACAGTCTGATCAACGACTTTGAAAAAAACATTACGCTTTCCATCATTGATGAAAACTGGAAACTTCACCTTCGTGAAATGGATGATCTGAGAAAATCTTCTCAGGGAGCGGTGTACGAACAGAAAGATCCTTTGGTAATTTACAAACAGGAATCTTTCCATTTATTCAGTGAAATGGTTGACAAAATGAACAAGGAAATTATTTCATTCTTATACAGAGGGGAAATTCCCGCTTAAGAGATACATTACAAATATCATAAAAAACCGCTTCTTTGGAAGCGGTTTTTTTGTTATCTACAGAATAACACAATATAAATGAACATGATAAATATCAATTTTTTGTTTTATTTAGAATAATTAAAAACTATATATTTGCAAAAAAATAAGCTTCATGAAAAAAATATTGGTCTGCGCATCGCTGTTAGGTTCTATGATAACATTCGCACAGGAAAAGGATACAATAAAATCTAATGACATTGAAGAAGTTGTAGTTAATGGAAAATACTACAAGAAATATGTAGAAAAAGAAGGCTCTTCTTCCATAAGGCTAGATGAAGAACTTATTAAAATTCCTCAGAACATTTCAATAATAACAAACAGAGCATTAGAAGATCAGCAGGTAACTACCATGAGCGACGGTGTTCTTAGAAATGTTGCAGGAGCTCAGAGGCTAGAGCATTGGGGAGACATGTATACTAGAGTAAATATGAGAGGCTCCAGAGCTGCCGCTTTTATGAACGGAGTAAATGTAACTTCAAACTGGGGGCCGCTAAGTGAAGATATGTCTTTTGTAGATCATATTGAATTTATCAAGGGTCCTTCAGGATTTCTAATGTCAAATGGAGAGCCAAGTGGTATTTATAATATTGTTACTAAAAAGCCAACCGGAAATCCCTTAAACGGAAGCGCAAGAGTAACCTTGGGAAGTTTTAATATGTATAGAGGCGAGACGGATATTGACACTAAAATTACAGACAAAGTAGCTTTCAGGTTGAATCTAATGGCCCAGAACAAAAATAGTTTCAGAGATTATGAATTTAATGACAGATATATAATCAATCCATCACTTAAAGTAAATCTTTCCGATAAAACCACTTTAACAGCAGAATATATTTATCAGAAGGCAAAAATGTCAGAGGTAGGTTCTGCTTATGTATTTAGTTATGAAGGTTATGCAACAAGACCTGTAGAATACACAGCTACAGATCCCAGCATCGATCCTACTAAAGTGGATAATAATACCGTTAATGTAAATCTACAGCATAAATTTAATGAAAATTGGAAATTAACTTCTCAATTAACCTATATTAATGAATATACCATGGGAAGTAACCTATGGCCAAGTAATTTTGAAGGCAACTACATGATCCGCCGTTTGGGATATTGGGAAGCTGACAACACTATGAAATTCGGACAAGTTTTTTTAAATGGTTATGCAAAAACAGGAATCGTTTCACATAAAATATTAGCAGGGTTAGATTTAGGAAGTAAAAAATATATGGCAGACTGGTCTCAAGGTTACAATCTTGATAAATATAATCAGACCGATAATTACTCTCTACCAGCTGATTACAGTTACTGGTATAATTTAAATACCAATAATTATGATATTAATGGAGCAGGTGCCTATAGCGGACCAAATAACACGACTGCTTATCTGCCATTTGATAAAACAAAACCACTTTCAGTAAGAGCAGGTTCGGGAAGTACACTTGACCAGAATTATACAGGCTTATATTTACAGGATGAATTAGGTTTTCTTGATGATAAACTGAGACTAACTCTTGCAGCACGTTATACAAATGTTAAAGAAAACAGTTATGGAACAAAATCCGAGGCAGATAAAATAACTCCACGTATTGGGATTAGCTATTCTATCGATGAAAGCACATCTGTTTATGGTTTATATGATCAGTCCTTTGTTCCACAGGCTGCAATTTTCAGAGATGGAAGTACTGTGAGACCTATTACCGGAAACAATATGGAAATAGGGGTAAAGAAAGACTGGCTGGGAGGAAAATGGAATACAACAATTTCAGCATATAACATTATAAAAAATAATGCAACTGTAAGCGATCCTACGAACAGCCCTATTGAGCAGTTTTCAATCTTACTGGGAAAAACACGAGTTCAGGGGGTAGAATTTGATCTGAAAGGAGAAATTGCCAGAGGTTTCAATGCAATTTTTAATTATGCTTTTACAGAAAATAAAGTAACTGAATCAAACGATCCGATTGGTAATCCAGTAGGAATGAGAGTTCCCGGATATGCTAAACATACAGCAAACGGATGGCTAAACTACACATTTACCGGAGGAGCTTTAGAAGGATTCGGACTTTCTTTCGGAGGAACGTACCTCGCCGACAGGAGCACGTGGTCATGGGCAAATACAGGAACTCAACAGGATATGAATGATTATGTGAAATTTGATACCGGTGCTTCCTGGGAAAACTCAAAATTCAGAGTAGGGTTGAATATATTTAATGTATTTAACAGATTCCTGTACTCAGGATCACCATATGGCAGTTACTATTATTATCAGGCAGAAGCTCCAAGAAACTTCAGATTATCAATAGGATATAAATTTTAAATATTAAAAGCTAGCCAATGGCTAGCTTTTTTTTATGAATAAAAAAAATCATCATAAAAATAAACCATCATTTACAAAAAAATGGTCAGCCAAACTGCATTTGTGGTTCGGCTTATCCGTTGGTTTTATTGTATTCATTGTTTCTTTAACGGGTACAATATATGTTTTCAAAAACGAAATTCAGCATCTGCTCAGAAAAGATGTCATGTATGTAAAACCTGAAACAATTACTCAGAAAACACTGTCTGTTGAGCTGCTTCGCAAAAAAGTTTCACAGGAAATTAATGAAAAAACTCAGATAAGCTCCGTTGAAATTCATCTGGATAGAAACAGATCATACGAATTTCTCTATTACGAAAAGGATAAAAAAGCATGGAATTATTTTGATGAAATAAAGATCAACAAATCAGTGTATGTTAATCCTTACACAGGTCAGATTTTAGGAATTTATAATGAAAAATACGACCTCTTCCCTATTTTAAAATCAATCCACTGGAGTCTGCTGCTAAAAGCAGACTGGGGAAAATATGTTGTAGGAATTCCTGTTGTTTTATTTATCATCATGCTCATAACCGGAATCGTTCTCTGGTGGCCCAAAAATAAAAAAATGAGAAAAGGACGTTTTTCATTCAACTGGAAAAACGTAAAAACATGGAAAAGAAAAAACTATGATCTTCATAACATCTTAGGATTTTATGCTTCATTCATCGCTTTAATAATGAGCCTTTCAGGAATTTATTTTGCCTATCCCTGGGTTAAAAATGCTTTTAACATTACGCTTTCCTCTTCTCCTGAACTTCCAAAAGAAAAGGAAATCAAATCCCCTGATTCGTCAGCCGGGAAAAACAATGCCGTTTTTGATATTACCTCACAGGAAACGCAAAAATTATATCCGGCTTCATCAAGTTTCAGGATCCCGCTGAACGGAAAAAACAAAAAAGGAAAAGAATTACAGAACCTCCCTGTAACCGTGTACGGAGAAGAAGGGAGATTTGCCATAAGAAATCAGTTGGTATTTGATCAGTATTCAGGAAGATTATTACTCAACAAATCCCATCAGCAAATTAGCACCGCAGAAAAATACGCTCATGCCAATTACGATATCCACACAGGGTCTTATTTCGGGATCATCGGAAAAACTATTTGGTTTCTGGCGGGACTTGTCTGTACTTCATTGCCCGTGACCGGATTTTTAGTATGGATCGGAAAAAAGAAAAAAAAAAGGAATTAAAAAAACAGCATGAAGAAGATTATTTTATCCGCAGCTACTTTAGCTGCCACTATCATTACAGCACAGCAAAAAGATTCTCTACAACAGGTCAAAGACGTTGATGAAGTTGTTCTTACCGCTTCCAGAAAAAGGGAAAATATCAAAGAAGTCCCGGGTTCTGTTACGGTTGTGAACCAAAAACAGATCCAATCTCAACTTACCGTAAATTCTGACATTACCAATATTCTGCAATACACCGTTCCCAGTCTTGCGACCAGCTCGGGGATGACCACCAACAGCGGACAGACCCTGAGAGGAAGGCAGGTCCTGGTACTCATTGACGGAATTCCGCAATCAACTCCATTGAGAAATGGTTCCAGGGACATCAGATCGATCGATCCTTCGGTGATCGAAAGGATTGAAGTCATCAAGGGCGCCACATCAATCTATGGGAACGGATCCGACGGAGGGATTATCAATTACATCACTAAAAAAGCGGGCAGCGGCCGTATTGTTTCAGGACAGTCGCAGATTGGAATTACCGGTCAGCTTTATGGAGGAACGCTGGGTTTCCGTGCAAGTCAGCTGCTTTCCGGAAGAGTAACTTCAAAGCTGGACTATACGGCCTCCATGGCGTATGAAAAGACCGGATATATGAAAGATGCCGACGGGATCAGCCTCAGCCCTACTTCCAGCCCGGCCCGTATGAATAACTATAACGGAATGCTGAAACTGGGTTATACCATAAATGAAAAACAGCATATAGAAGCCTCTTACATCGGGTATGCTTCAAAATCCGATCTTGATCTCGGTCTTAAAACCGGAAAATACGGTATAACGCCGACAATTGGCGAAGGGTCGGCTAAAAATCAGGAGACTACGCCACAGGGAACTCCGAGAAATCACAATTTCAAGATCAGCTATGATAACAGCAATCTCTGGAGAGGTACCTCTTTAAATATCAATCTATATCTTCAGGACTTCAGAACCGTTTACGGATACAGTGATACATTCCTAAACGGTGGGCAGTCCAATGTTATTTCTAAAAAGAAAGGGGCGAGATTCAATTTTGACACCGAACTTTGGAATACCGGGAATTCTCAAGGGGAAGTTCTTTACGGAGCCGATATCTTAAATGACAAAACCGTTCAGAAACTGGAAGACGGAAGATACTGGACACCGGATATGGAAATGACCAACATTGCTCCTTTCATGCTCGTGAAAATCGATTTATTTAAAAAGCTGATCCTGAAAGGAGGTCTGCGCTATGAAAACATAAAAGTCAGGGTAGGTGACTTCAACACCCTATCGTCCATTAAAAACGACGGAACTTTCACCAAAAGCATTTTTGTAAAAGGAGGTGACCTTGAGTATAATGCATTAGTGGGAAACATAGGATTCCGTTATAATATCAATCCTCAGATCAACCTTTTCGGAAGCTTTTCACAGTCTTATTCCATCAATGAGCTGGGAAGGATTCTCAGAACATCAACATCTGAGACCATCAACAACTTGGAAACAAAGCCTATCATCGTCAATAATTATGAGCTTGGAACAACAGGGCAGATCACAAAATGGCTGAATTACGAAATTACATCTTATGTCAGTACTTCAAAACTGGGGGCAACTTTTATACAGAGTCCGGACCGGGCGCTGATGATTCAGAGGGCTCCTGAGGTGGTGTATGGTGTGGAAGGGTTTTTACATTTCAGCCCGGTACAGTGGATCTCTTTCGGAGGAAGCTATAGCTGGATAGAAGGAATTACCTCCCCGAAAGACGACAGTGATTATTCTACAAAGATCAACAACAGCAGGATTTCCGCCCCGAAAGTTTTGGCCTATATTCAGGTAAGACCTACCGGTCATTTGTCCGCAGGATTAGATATGCTTCATGCGTTTGAACAGGACAGATTCAGCCCGAATGCAAAAACAGGATTGTATGTTTATGGTGAAGGGAGAGTACCGTCGTATACTGTCTTCAATTTCCGGTCAAGCTATGACATCGATAAGAACTGGAAAATCGCTGTAGGAGTAGAAAACCTTTTTAACCGGCTTTATCAACCTGCAATCGCCTGGTGGGCGGCGAGAGACTCCGACTTTACCAACGCTTTAGGTATGCGGGGAACATTGATGATTGAATATAAATTTTAATTAATCTAAATAAAAAGTAAAGCATATATTTGCAGAACTTTTGATACAGTATGAAGAAAAGACATCATAAGAAAAAGCCGAGCGCATTTAAAAAATGGACGGGAAAACTGCATTTGTGGTTCGGATTGGGAATCGGGTTCCTGATTTTTATTATCTCAATTACGGGAGCTCTGTATGTGTTTAAAGATGAAGTTGAAAATTTCACCCGGAAAGATGTTATTTACCATAATGAGCAGAATATTGATCAGAAAGAGATCCTGCCGATCAGGGTTCTGGAAAAATCAGTGGTTGCACAGGTAAAAGAGAAATACCCTGTACACTGGGTTAATATTCCCATTGATAAAAAGATGTCTTACCTTTTTTACTGGTACGAACACGACCCGAAAGGATGGAACTATTTCGATGAGTTCCCTATTTACAAAGTGGCTTACGTCAATCCTTACAACGGGAAAGTTCTGCAAACGTATGACGAAAAAAACGGTTTTTTCCAGATCGTAAAAATGATCCACTGGAGCTATTTATTAAAGCAGGAATGGGGAACTTATGTGGTTGGAATTCCTGTGATCATATTTGTAATTATGCTGATCTCAGGGATTATCCTGTGGTGGCCTAAAAACAAAGCTGCAAGAAAACAGCGATTCTCTTTCAAATGGCAAAACGTAAAAAGCTGGAAAAGAAAAAACTATGACCTTCATAATGTCCTTGGATTTTACACATCTATATTTGCTTTAATCTTTTCACTGACCGGTCTGTTCTATGCGTTTTTTGTGGTTCAGGCAGCATTTTATTTCATTTTCTCGGGTGGAAGCACTCAATATCCTGACTTTTCATCTATCAAAACGAAGGCTCCGACAGAGTTAAGAACAGAGGAAACCCTGGATAAGATCAGCAATACCGTAAAAGCAAAATATCCAAACTCTTACGGCTTCTCCATCGACCTTGGACATCCTCACATGGATGACCATGAGCATCCGAATTTTGAGGTATATGTAAAACATCTGTCTTACTCATATCACAAAAGCAGCAGCCTGATTTTTGATGAAAATTCAGGGGAGCTTCTTCATACCCATGATATGAAAGATAAAAATTTTGGTGAAAAAACCGTGGGTGCCAATTACGACATCCATGTCGGCTCTATTCTGGGATTGCCAACTAAAATCATCGCTTTTATTGTCAGCCTGATTTGTGCTTCCCTTCCCGTTACAGGCTTTATGATTTGGTGGGGAAGACGCAAGAAGACAAAAAAAGCAGTGTGACTCTAAATAAATATCTGTTTAATCATTATTAATACAATCTTTTTTATAAATTTATTGCCTCGAAATTATACAATAAGAAAATGTCAGTAGTAGATTTGTCAAAACAGGTTGCATTAGGTATCGATATCGGTGGAACCAATACTAAATTTGGTTTAGTAAATCACAGAGGCCAGATTTTAGCAAAAGGGTCTTTACCCACGGATGAGTATGCTACTCCGGAAGCATTCATTGATGCATTGCATGAAAAGATCCAGCCGCTCATCGATGAGCATGGCGTAGAAAAAATGATTGAAGGAATCGGTGTAGGCGCCCCAAACGCTAACTACTACAGAGGTACTATCGAGCAGGCTCCCAATCTTCCATGGAAAGGTGTGATCCGTTTTGCAGATTTAATGACCGAACAGTTCGGACAGCCCTGCAAAATGACCAATGATGCCAATGCTGCAGCTTTGGGTGAAATGATGTACGGTGCTGCAAGAGGTATGAAAGATTTTATCATGATCACTTTGGGAACCGGTGTAGGAAGCGGTATTGTTTCCAGCGGACATCTGATCTACGGTCATGACGGTTTTGCCGGAGAACTGGGTCACACTATCGTTAAACCCGGCGGAAGAAAACACTGGAGTACAGGTTCTGAAGGAAGTCTTGAATCGTATGCATCTGCAACAGGGATTGCGATTACTGCAAAAAAGATGAGAGCAGAGTTCCCGGAATCAATGCTGAACCAATATCCTGAAGATACCATCAATTCCAAGACTGTTCATGAATGTGCTTTGAAAGGAGATCCTGTTGCGATTGAAGTCTTCAGATATACAGGACAGAAACTGGGTGAGGCATTAGCTAATTTTGTGATGTTTTCATCCCCTGAAGCCATTTTATTATTCGGAGGGGTCATCAAAGCAGGCGATTTTATCTTAAATCCTGCAAAACTTCATATGGAGAGAAACCTTCTTCCGATTTTCAGAAATAAAGTAAGACTTGTTTTCAGTGAACTGGATGAGGCTGACGCAGCTATATTAGGCGCAAGTGCTTTGGTCTGGGAAAAATAATCCGAAACAAATAAAAATATTGAGCATTCTCTTTTTAGGGAATGCTTTTTTGCTTCTATAATTCCTGTAAATCAACCCATACGCTTTTATCTTCTCATCATGTTTATGTATTAAGAGACATCGTTTTTCGTAAAGATCGATCTATTTTAATTTTAAGTTTGGTGATTTGTGAAATCTATTGCTGTAATTTATTCTTAAAGACCGAAACCCTCTGCCAATGGAAAAGTTTTTCATAATTTTGATTTCGTTTTCAGACTTACAGAGTTTATCAAACGAAATATTTAAAAACAACAATAAATCTATATGGATACAAATAATCTACAGCAAATCACTTTTGGAGGCGGATGTTTCTGGTGTGTAGAAAGCTGTTTTAATATGCTAAAAGGGGTGGAATCTGCAATTTCAGGATATTCGGGAGGACATACTGCCAATCCGACTTACGAAGAAATCTGTACAGGAACAACAGGACACGCTGAGGTGGTACAGATCACTTATGATCCGTCAGTTATTTCATATGATCAGTTGATGGATGTATTTTTCTTTCTTCATGATCCTACACAGCTTAACAGGCAGGGTAATGACATCGGAACACAATACCGTTCCGTGATTTACTTTAAAGATGAAACAGAAAAGGAAAATGCTGAAGCAGCGATTAAAAAATCAGAAGCATCAGGAAAATGGCCCGGACAATATGTAACTGAGGTGACGAATTTTGAAAAATTCTGGCCGGCAGAACAGTATCACCAGGGATATTACCACGTCAATCCCAATCAACCTTACTGCAGCGCAGTAGTAGGTCCTAAAATTCAGAAATTCAAAAAACATTTCGGAGAACTGGGTATGCTTGAGGCAGATTCAGAGTAAAACTAAAGCGGAGAGAAATCTTCGCTTTTTTGTTGCTGTTTTATTCACTCTCTATTCCCGCATAATTGTCCAAAATCCTTGGAGTCACATCTTTTAATGCTTTCCCATTTTCGGGATGTCTCCCATAATTGTTAAAAAACTCAACGTTATTATCGCTTTTATCGTACCATACTATTCCCATTGCATTTTCTACGGTGAGGGTATCCGGCCTGGTGATTCTTTTAAAATGTCTCAGTAAAACCGTATCAATCGGCTTAAGATCACTGTTTTTAGGATCCTTATCATCACAGTAGGTTAACTTGTATTCGTCACCTCCCCAATACATACATTCTTTCTTCTTTTCTTCTTTAGCAGAACCAAAAAATCCCAGACTTACATTTCTACTTCCCTCTTCTCCTTTTTCATTTGACAAGAGACTATTTCCTGTAAAAAAAATCATCATAACCAGTACGCCAGCAATTCCAATGCTGCTTTTCTTTGTCATGAATTCCGGCATTGCCAGAAGAGGTTTATTGATAACAGTAATAACAATCTTAGAAATCGCCTGATTGACTTTATGCTCGAAACTTTTCCATCCTGAATGATAGTCCCTGAAACTGTCATATCCCAAATACCTGCTTAAATCATCTAATATGATGGTCTTAATATTATAATCCTCTTCATTATCAACAATTGATTTGTAATAAGTTTCAAAGGATTTATAGCTCAATGTAATCTGATAATCATCAAAAAGAACTCTCTCCAGATACTTGGCAATTCCACTGAAGGATGTTTCCGGTGTCTCTCCTGAGGCTTTCTCATACACCTCTTCTAATAATTTTTTTCGCTCGGGTAAAAATTTTGACATACGCATGGATATTATCGGGGAAATTAAAACATTTCTTCAGAAAAACATTACGGTTTACCATAATCCCGCACAAAAATAACTTTCCAAAAACTTTCCAAAAACTCTCTAACCCTCACCCCTCATTTCATTGTTACTTTGCCATAGAAATCAGTGACAAACAAAACATTACAAAAAACAAATGTACAAAACTGATTTCAAAATCACCTGATAAAACGGAAGAAAACTCCGGCTTGGGAAGCAGATGTTTCTCTTCCGTTTTTGAAGGTTCACTTCCCAAAAAATTTAGAAGCGCTTCAATTTTTTTTAAACGTGTAACACTGTCTGCGATCTGTTTCGCAGGGAAGAACACGAATGCTTTAACAATAAATTTTTTGACAAAATGATTCAACTACTTTTAGTGCTACTTGGCTTAGCATTCGGAAACAATAACGGAAATGCAAATTGCAATGATAATAACGGAGGAACAGTAACAACCCAAGATTCTGGAGGCGGAACAGGATTTAATCCGGGAACGGGAACCGGTGATGATGGTGGAACGGGTGGACCGGTAACTGGAAATACTGGGCAAACTCCGCCTCCTAGACCTTAACATTTATTGAAGGACAGATTTTTATCTGTCCTTTTTTGTTAATTTGCATAAAAACTAATTTATGAGACCAAATTATATATTTGTGATATTATTAATCTTCTATTCTTGTAACAAAGTAAAAACAAGAGATGAAGTATATTCCAAAAAAAATTACGAAAAAGCTAAAAAATTTGCAAGTGAAAATACTTCAGATTCTGCATTTTATTACTTTAATCTTGCAAAAAATGATTATCTCAAAATTAACGATTCAATTGGATCGGGGAAATCATTGGTAAATATGGCAATTATTCAATCTAATAACGGAGATTTTTACGGAAGTATAGAAACTTCATTAGAAGCTAATAAATTATTACGGGATGAGAATGATAGTATTGTAAAAAGTACTTTAGCTGCCAATTACAATAGTATGGCAATTTCATCAACTTTTTTAAAAAATTATGAAGAATCTGTTTCTTTTTACAAAAAAGCTTTACAACTTTCAAATGATGATAAGAATAGATATGTATATAATAATAATATTAGTGATGCACTTATACTTTTAGGCAAATACAGAGAAGCTAAAAAGCATTTGGAATTAGCGACTTTAACAAAAGACAGTTTAATTTATGCAAAGGCACTTAATAATCTTGCTAGAGCTAAGTTTCTTGAAAATCAAAATTATGATCCATTACTAGAATTACATAAAGCTTTAAAAATCAGACAAAATAAAAAAAATTTAGAAGGACAAAATTCAAGTTTTTCGACATTAGCAGATTATTATTTTTATAAGGAGCCTGAAAAATCTTTATTATATGCATATAAACTTTTAGAGACCGCAGAGAAAACAAAAATACCTGAAGATCAAATAAATGCATTACAAAGAATTATTGCTCTTGATCAACCAAATTATTTGAAAAACTTTCAAAGATTAACAGCAATAAATGACAGCACACAAACTGCCAGAAACAAAGCCAAAAAACAATTTGCCGTAATAAGGTATGATGTAGAAAAGAAAGATATTGAGAATAAAGATTTAAAGCTTAAAAATGTTGAAAGTAAAATTAATATAATTTATCTGAGTTTTGGATTAGGAATTTTAATATTGATCTTGATCTTAGGATACTTTTGGAACGAAAAAAGAAAAAAACATATTAGGCAAGAAAAAGAAAAAGAAAAAGAACTCGAAGTAAAAAATACAGAACTTAGATATTCCAAAAAAGTACATGACAAAGTAGCCAATAAGGTTTATCATGTAATGTCTGAAGTGGAAAATACGGTAGATATGAATAAAGAAGTTTTACTTTATAAACTTGATGGAATTTATCAGATTTCACGCGATATATCTTATGAAAAAAACGATGCAGATATTGAGCATAATTTCTCACAGCATTTATCTCAAATGCTAAAATCTTACTCCTCAGAAACAATTAAAGTGCCCATTATAGGCAATGAAGAATCTTTGTGGGAAGATATTCCGGACAATTCTAAAGTTGAAATTTTCTATATTTTACAGGAACTCATGATCAATATGAAAAAACACAGCGAGGCAGATAAAGTTCTTCTTGATTTTTCACGGGAAAATGGACTGATTAATATTTCATATTCTGATAATGGTATAGGAATTTCAATACATTCTCCTAAAAATGGTTTACAGAATACGGAATCCCGTATAAATTCTATTGGCGGAACGATTAATTTTGACACGAAAACAGAAAGTGGTTTAAAAATAAACCTTTCATTTCCAGCAAAAATTAATAATTATGTTTAAAAAAGCACTGATAGCCGAAGATTTCGAGAGCTACAATTCTTCTGTACAAAAAGCTCTCGAAGAATTAAAAATTGAAACAATAGATAATGTTCAGTATTGCGATGATGCCTTAATGAAGATCAAAAAAAGCATTCGTGAAAAAAATCCTTATGATTTACTTATTACCGATCTTTCGTTTGTACGTGATCACAGAGAACAACAGATAACGAATGGCCGAGATTTAATAAATATTATCAAAAATGAATCTCCAACTATTAAGATTATCTCTTTCTCAATAGAAGACAGAGCCGAAATTGTTGATGATCTATTCAAAACTCACGAAATCAATGGTTTCGTTTCCAAAGGTCGGGAAGATCTTAAAGAATTAAAACAAGCAGTAAAAGCTGTCTTTAGTAATCAAAAATATATTTCAACTAATATCAAAAATTCGATAAAGACGAAAAACTCTTATGATTTTACAAGATTTGAAATTATTCTTGTGAAATTACTTTCAGAAGGTATGATGCAGAAAAACATCCCTGAGTATTTAAAAGAAAACAACATAAAACCATCCAGCTTGAGCAGTGTGGAAAAATGTCTCAATAATATGAAAGAATCTTTAGGAGTCGGCAATAACGAACAACTGATTGCTCTTTGCAAAGATTGGGGAATTATTTAATCCCATTTTTATTAAAACATTTATCAAACCTTTCATTTTTTTTGAAAGGTTTCTTTCGTTTTACGGTTTCCCGTAAGGATTGATTTTGAAAGGTTTATACTTTTGGAGTGTTAAACAATTAAAAAATTTTATTATGAAAAAACCATTAGGTACGAAAGCGAAGACAGGTGAAGACTGTCCTGAATCAGGAGTTTGGAAAGTTATAGGTAGTCCATCTACAACAGCTCCAATCTCAAAAGGAAACAGGATGCCTCCTTACAATGGAAATGCGGTTACTTGGGAATTAATCCAATACGCTTAAAAATTCCCCAGTGGTTATTTTGAATAGTCACTGGGTTTTTAAAAAAAGTTAATAAACAATTACTTCTATGAAAAAACTACTTCTTACAAGTCTTTTAGGTTTAGGCTTATTATTACCAACAAATACTTTTGCTTCAACATATAACACAACTTCTATGACCGAAGTTTCTTTTGTTAAAGGAAAAAAAAAGAAAAAAAGAAAAACTAGAAAATCGAGATCAACTGCAAATCGAAGTTGTACTTATGATGGACATACTCTGTATGTTGGGAAAAAAGGCGGTTGCTATTATATCGCAAGAAATAGCAAAGAATACGTAGACAGATCATATTGTTCAAGCTGTAACTAATAAAAATAATAATCATGAAACTCAAATTTTCACTTTTAATAATTTTCTTTTTTTCTTTTTTGGCTCAAATTGAGGCACAAAGAAGGAGTACTAGTGTAAAAGGATATACAAAAAAAGATGGAACACATGTAAGACCACATACAAGAAGCTATAATTACGGACGTAGTTATTCATTTAGTGGTTCTCAAAACTCATCACCTTATTCATCGGGTTCTGCAGAAAGTTACTCTGAATCCAAGAAAACTATTTCTAATCAATATTTAACTTTTACATCTGATTATAATGGAGATCGAATTGAGAAATCGAATTTAATATCTATTCAAAACTCTAATTTTGAAACAGAGGATGGTAATGTAATTTATTTATCAGTTCTCTATTACAATAATAAAGTTATAGATATTTGTCCAATCACAAAGAAAACAATTGATAATTGGGCATTCGATGATGTAAATCATTCTTTCAATAAAAATAATTTAACTCCTCAAGATGCTTTAGACTTAGTATCAAATTATGGATGGAGCATCAGTAAAGAAAAAATCAGTAGGAGCTTTAGATATTCAAGTCCATATGACAAAGGATTTCCCAATTATTTAATTAAAAAAATTGAGGCGGTAAAACTTAAAAAACCATGAAATATATTATCATTATTGCCGCACTCAGCTGTTTTTTTGGTGTTTTAAATTTACCGATTGGTTACTACACTTTTCTCAGAATAATAGTATCTGTAATGGCACTGGTAATTATTGTTAATGAGTACAACAGTAGGCAAAGATTCTGGTTTATTGTTTTTTTCCTGATCCTTATTATTTTCAATCCTGTTGTTCCGGTTTACTTTCATTCGAAACCTGTATGGATTGTAATAGATATTATCGTCGGGCTTTTATTACTTTTCTACCTCATCAGTTTAAATCCCCTGAAGAAAGTAAAAGAGCAAAAAGCTACAAAGGTAAAAAATGAAGAAATTCCACGAACAAGAGACCGAATAATCAAATAAAAACTATGGAAACTATACAAATACCCGAAAATCTTAAAGCTCATTTTTTAAGATTATATCAAATGGCGATTTGCGACGAAGATTTTAGTCCGTTAGAGCTTAAAATACTTTACAAATCAGCCGAAGACAGAGGCATTTCTTCAAAAAATTTAGATGAAATTCTTCTGAATCCAATTAACTCAAAATCTCTGATCCCCGAAACTATTGAAGAAAAAGTAGAATATCTCTATGATCTCACAGTAATGATCTGGGCAGACGGAACTGTTTCGGAAAACGAATATTCTGCCCTCAAAAAATACGTAGGAATGTTCAGATTCTTAGAAGAAAACATACAAGATATTGCAGATTACTTTATCGAAGCAGTAAAGAATGGAAAAACAAAAACGAATATTCTCAATGACCTAAAACACTGATCACTATGAATGCCATTACCTCAAATATTCAAAATCTTTTCAGATTAAAGACTGGTCCAATTGATGAAAATCAAAGTCAGATTTCACAGACAGAATCTTCAGACGAAGAAACTACAGAAGAAAGTCGCAAAAGAACGTATCATGAATCCGGTTATAGAGACGGAACCAGAAATAGCGGAAATCATACTGCTCTTTCAATTTGCCTTGACGCTATTTACTCTAAATTTCAAAACGAAGAAAAGCAACTCGTCGAAAAGCAAAGTAAATTAAAAGAGCCCTATCTCAACGAACAGAAAAATAAGGAAACCGAGATCAAAGGACTTACCGTTTCTTTAGACAACAAGGAAGATAAGCTTAACAACATTGATAAAGATATTAAAAACGTTCAGGATAAAATTGAAGGTTTGAAATTTGAAATCAATGATATTCCGAGAAATCCTGAAGCGTACAGCGTAAAAGCAACAAAAGGTGCCTCTACGAAATTCTGGATTGGTTTGATTCTTTTGGTTCCGATAAGCTTATACCTTTTCGCTTTTTATATTTCGACTTCCTATTCTGCTTTTTTCAAAAGTTTTGATGCGAATGGAAATATCATTCAAAGTGTTCTTGATGCGCAGGCTTTCAACAAAGCTTGGGCTGAAGGACCTCTCGAAGGTGCTTTTGTTACTTTGATTCCGTTTGTTTTTTTAGGTTTGGGTTATTTGATTCACATGTTTGGTGAAAATAAAAGCTTTGTCAACTATTCTAAAGTCGCTTTGTTATTTGTCATCACGTTTGTGTTTGATGCCATTTTGGCTTATGAAATTGAATCTAAATTGTATGAACTTAACAAAACTTTTGAGTCTCTCCCATTCGATCTCAAAATAGCTTTTACCAAAAATCAATTTTGGGGAATTATTTTCGCCGGATTTATAGTATATATTATTTGGGGACTGGTTTTCGACTTTGTCATGAAAGAACATAAAGAAAAAGACAAGATCAAAAACGAACAGATCAGAAGACAAAAAGACATTCTGGTTCATCAGGAGAGAATTGTTGATTTCGAGAAACAGAAAGAAGAGATCAGAAACAGCATTGGGAGTATCAAAGAACTGATTGCCAAAGCGAAAGGCAGAATTGAAGAACTTCAGAATATTATTGACGGGGTGATTATTCCTACCAAAGATTACAAACTCTACGCTTCAGAATATATGCAGGGCTGGATTACATTTATGAGTGAAAAATTAGCTGTTTCTCAATCAGTAAAACAGGAAATGATAGAAGAATGTAAGAAGCAATATAATTACAATCTGAATAAAGTAGGAGCAAATTCTGATAGTCAGAACTCTGTTTATATGTCTGTTTTATAAAAATTAATTATGAAAAAAATATTTTACTTCATCATTGCTTCTGCATTTTTCATTCAGTGTGGAAAGCCGAAAGAAAAAGTTTCAGAAAATTCAGTTCAGACAAATAATTCTGCGAAAAATCTGAATGTAAGTATTTTGATTGATCTTTCAGACAGAATTGATCCCGAAAAAAATCCAAATCCGACGATGGAATATTTCCAGAGAGACACGGAATACATTAAAGCGATTCAGAAAGGATTTTTAGATTATATCAAAAGCAAAAAAGTAATTCAGCTCAATGATCAGATGCAGGTTTTCTTCAATCCTGAACCTTCAGATCCGAAGATGAACCAACTCACAAAGGAATTAAAAGTATCCTTTGACAAAAACACGACGAAAGAGAACATCAATTTAGTTGAAAAAAAATATTCTTCGTTGCCATTGCAGATTTATGAGTCAGCGATAAAAGATAAAAAATATGTCGGATCTGATATTTGGGAGTTTTTCAAAAACAAAGTCGAAGATTACTGCATCAAAGATGATCACAGAAATGTACTTTTCATTTTAACTGACGGTTATATTTATCACAAAGATTCTAAATTTTCCGAAGGTCAAAAAACATCTTATCTCACTCCGGAACTCGTAAAATCTTTAAAACTAAATTCTTCGGACTTCAAAAATAAAATTCAGGATAAAGGTTTAGGTTTTGTAAAAGCGAATGAAGATCTTGATAATCTTGAAGTTGTTGTTTTAGGAATAAACGCAGCAAAAGGAAACCCCTTCGAGGCCGATGTCATCAAAGAATATTGGCAAAACTGGTTCAAAGAAATGAAGATCAAAAAATATCAGATAAAATCGGCAGATCTGCCATCCAATCTTGAACCGATCATTTTAAAAGCAATAGCGGGTAAAAACTAAAAACACTACATTATATTGATAGGCGGAAAGAAATTTCCGCCTTTTTGTTTGATGATCCGCTATTCATACTTTCTGCGTTTGAAACACTTGAACGTTTGTTTATAAAAATATCAAATTTCCAACCCAATAACTCCATCGATCATTAATAATCTTTTCCCTATTTTTGTAATATTCGTTGTATTATGAAAAAAATTGTTCTGATTGAGGATGAAACCAGTGTTGTTTCTTTTATTAAAAAAGGACTGCAGGAAAAAGGTTATGAAATTTCCGTAGCATTTGACGGACTGACAGGAGTAAGTCTTGTACAGGAAAATGACTTTGATCTTGTTATTTTAGACATTATGCTTCCCGGAATGAACGGATTGGAAGTCTGTAAAGAAATCAGAAAAACCAACAAACATGTCCCTATTCTCTTTTTAACGGCATTGGGAAGCTCAGAAAATATCGTTCTCGGATTGGAAAGCGGTGGAGATGATTATCTGGTGAAGCCGTTTAAGTTTATTGAACTGGTTGCCCGCGTAAAATCATTGCTGCGCAGAAGTGTACCTATTACAACACCCGAAGTCACGGAAGATGAATCATTCAATGAATACCTGTTCAGTTTTTCTGATCTCACAGTAAATGATTATACAAAAAAAGTAAAGCGTGGAGGAGAAGAAATTTCATTGACCTCAACAGAATATAAACTCCTGATGTATTTCCTTAACAATCCCGAAAAAGTAATTTCAAGAGCTGAAATTCTGGATGCAGTCTGGGGGGTGAATTATGAGATGGGAACCAATGTTGTCGATGTCTACGTTAATTATTTAAGGAAAAAAATAGATAATCACGATGATAAAAAGCTTATTCATACCGTGATTGGGATGGGTTACGTGCTGAAAAAACCATAAGATATGCCGAACAAAATGATGACAAATCAGACCAAAACGATGGTACTTCTGATGGTTGTTTTTACAACTGTCATTTCCATCTTCGGAGGTTTGGTCTATTTTTCCATCGTTAATTTCTCGCATCAGCGATTTTATGAGTTACTGAAAATCCGTACCACCACTATTGTACAGATCGAAAAAGGAAAAGAACATCTCGACCTTCCTGAGAATCACATTCTCAACAGCCTGAATGATGAAGAACTCCCAATGGAAAAAGACTATGTTTTTGCAGTCCCCGCAGATTCAAATTTTAAAAACATCTCTAAGGAAGTACACATCCCTGATACATTCTTCAAAAATATCATTCGAAAAGGAGAAGCCAATTATAACGACAGTGAGTTTTATTATATCGGTCAGTCTTTCAAATCCAATAACAGAGAATATATTGCTATTGCTTCTGCGAAAAACCATTATGTCGTTTACTACCTCGGATTTCTGAAGAGAACCCTGATTACCTGTATGGTGCTCTCAATCTTCTTCAGTATGATATTTTCCTTTTATTTATCCAAAACTTTATTTAAGCCTATTCTTAAAATTACAGGAAAAGTAAAAGAAATCAGTTCTGAAAATCTCCATTTACGATTGGAACCACAACCTGATAATAAAGAACTTAATGAGTTGATTGATACCTTCAACACGATGCTTACAAGAATTGAAACTTCATTTGAAACTCAGAATCACCTGATTGGAAATGTCTCTCATGAGCTCAGAACCCCGCTCACTTCGATAATGGGTGAAGCTGATGTTGCCCTTTCCATGAACAGAACGGCTGATGAATACAAAGAAACCTTAGAAATTATACTTGATGAAGCGGAAAAATTAGATAAAAAAATAAAAGCTTTACTGATTATTGCTCAAACCGGTTTTGACGGAAAAATTCAGAAAATTGACAAAGTAAGAATTGATCAGCTCCTCTGGGATGTAATAGAAACCATCAGAAAAATAGACTCAAGAAACAATATCTACCTGGATATCAGCATGTTGCCCGATAATCCTGCAAAACTTAAAGTTCAGGGAAATGAACAGCTGCTGCATCTTGCCGTTGCCAATATTGTCAATAATGGATGCAAATACTCTAATTTCAATCAGGTGAAAGTTTCCCTTGGAGCCACTGATACTGATGTTTATATTATCATTAAGGATACCGGAATCGGTATTCCTGAATCTGAAATGAATAAAATCTATGATCCTTTCTTCAGAGCTTCCAATACCAAAAATTATGAAGGCTATGGCATTGGACTGCCACTTGCCCGGAATATAGTAAGAATGCATAATGGTGAACTGATCGTAAGTTCGTTTGAAAACCAGGGAACTACCGTACAACTTCGTTTTCCAACGGTCTACGCCACTCAGCAGACAGAAAAACAATCTTAGCTTCAGACAGAAGCATTTTTTAAAATGAAATTCTAATCTCATTTTAATCTCTTTAATTACATTTTAATTCCATTCCAAAGATCTTTTAATCTGACAGATATAGTTTTGTATTATCAAAATAGGCAATCACTAAATCTAAAGATATGATCAGGACCATTTTAATTGCAACGGACTATTCTCTTGAATCTTTAAATATATTAAAGAAAGTATTAAAAGAGAAAAACGCTCGGGAAGAAGATACTCAATACAACATTCTGTTAGTATCAGGTTACGATATGGGAGATTCGATCAGAGATCTCTTATTCAATACCAAAGGAACTGTTTTCAACAAAATCAGGTCAAAAGAATTTTGTGATGCATACAGCATCATTAAAAATAAATATCCTCATCTGGTTCATAAGATTGTCTGTGATGTATTTACAGGAAGTTTCCAGAGGGCTTTCACAAATTATCTTACAGCAAAAAATGTTGAGGAAGCATACTATACCAGTACTTTAAAAGATAAAAATACAAAAGGAAAATTTGATCTGGTTCCATACCTGAAGAAGGCGAAAGACATTATAGTACGTGAAATTACGGTTGATGTTCCGGAATTCATGCCTGAAAGAGGAAAGCTTGCAGAAGTTTTTGTTGAAGTTAATTAACCAATTAAAAAAGTGAAAAATGTTAAGAAATTATAGTAACAGCAGGACATTAGGAGACAATATAAGACTGGGGACGCTGACTGCTTTTACAGCAGGAACTATAAACATTGCATCTCTGTTAATATTTCTTTCGTTCACCTCAAACGTAACAGGACACTATGCCGTATTTGCCGCTGAGATCAGTAAAGGAAACTGGTCACAGGTTGCTGTAGTTGGTGCCTGGATATTTCTGTTCTTCTTCGGAAGTTTTACGGCCAATTTTTTCGTAATCAACTTTAATAAAAAAAGTAAATACTTTGCCCATGCGATGCCAATTGTATTAGAGATTATATGTCTGTTGGCGGTGGGAATTTACGGTCAGTTCTATTATCAGAAAACCCTTGAGGAAGCAGAATATCTGGTGGCATTAATGCTCTTTGCGACAGGTTTACAGAATGGTCTTACTGCAAGTATATCTAACTTTTTAGTAAAAACAACCCACCTTACAGGTACAACAACCGACTTAGGAATCCTGATGTCTATGTTTACCCACAAAAAATACAGGAAAAATCCTGAGCTAATTGCAAGAGCTAAGCTTTTATCAAGTATTATGTTTTCTTATGTATTAGGAGCTGTTTTTTCAGGTTTCACCTATTATTATCTGGAATTCAGCGTGTTTTATGTAATCAGTGTATGTCTGCTTGTCGTAATAGGCTATGATTTTTACAAGATCAACCTGAGACATTTTAAGACCAATTACAGGTATGCAAAAATTTATAACAAACCCAACTTTATGGCATTTATGTACGAAAAAATACATGGACCGGGCGAAGCTAAAGAAGACAAGAAAGAAAAATCCAAACTTGTCTTAGAAGAAAAAATGACATAAAAGTCATTGTACAAAATATAAAAACACAAATTGTATATACTTAGTTTTGTAGCCTCTGCCTGTTTTGCAAGCAGGGGCTTTTTATCCTCTTTAAATATACCTGAGTTTGCGAACGGCCTGTTTTACAAAACCAATTACCTTTAATTTTAACTTTTTTTTACCGGATAAAACAGGAGTTGTGGGAATATTTCATCCAAACTTAATATGGATTGCAAACATAAAAAGGCGTTGCGACAAAAATTGACGTATTATATAAAGTTTTCGTCTGAATAAATTGGTAGTTAGTCTTAATGATCTGCGAAACTTGTTGGACTGTTTTTTAAACGCAAAGTTTTATGATGCAAGCTGCTTAGTTTTAAGGAGCAAAGAGTGGCGGCCAAGCCGCTGATGAAGCTCGCTTAATAAAATCAATTTCATTGATTTCTTTCTTTACTCCTTTAATGATGCGTTATTTAAATAAAACTTTGCGTTAGAAAAATAACAGAATCAATTTATAGAGTAAGTTTTTTGTCCTCTATACTATGGCAGGAAATAAGTTAATTTTTAATTCATTGCCTAATTATTTTAATTCTTATTTGCTTTGACTATTTTTGTACGTTCATTATTATTCTATGTCAGATATTATTCAGCTTTTACCGGATCATGTAGCCAACCAAATTGCAGCAGGTGAAGTGGTGCAACGTCCTGCTTCCATTGTGAAAGAACTTTTGGAAAATGCCATTGATGCCGGAGCCTCAAAAATTGAACTGATCATAAGAGATGCAGGCAAAAATCTTATTCAGGTTGTTGATGATGGCAAAGGGATGTCAGAAACTGATGCCCGAATGGCATTTGAAAGACATGCTACGTCAAAAATAAGAGCGACAGATGATATATTTAAAATTGCAACGAAAGGTTTTCGAGGAGAAGCATTAGCTTCTATTGCAGCAGTTTCTCAGGTAGAACTGAAAACCAGGCAGGCTGAATCTCCTTTAGGAACAAATATTTACATTGAAGGAGGAATCTTTCAGTTTCAGGATCCGGTGCAGACGGCAGAAGGATCGAACTTTTTAGTTAAAAATCTTTTCTACAACGTTCCGGCAAGAAGAAAGTTTCTGAAAAACAACAATATAGAATTCAGACACGTTATTGATGAATTTCAGCGTGTCGCTTTAGCTCATGAGAATTTAGAATTTTCTATGTTCCATGATGACGATCCTGTGTTCAGACTGAGAAAAGGAACACAGATGCAAAGAATAGTAGATGTTTTCGGAAGAAAATTACACCCACAGCTGATTCCTATTAAAGAAGATATTCTCTGGTGTAAACTCCATGGGTTTGTTGCAAAACCTGAAGGCGCAAAAAAAACACGTGGTGAACAGTTTCTTTTTGTAAACGGAAGATTCTTTAAAAGTCCTTATTTTAACAAAGCCGTTCAGGAAGCTTTTGAAGGGCTTCTTTTACCGGGATATATTCCGACATTTTTTCTTTATCTGGAATTAGATCCTGAAAAAATAGATGTTAACATTCATCCGCAAAAAACGGAGGTAAAATTTGAAGATGAACATCTGATTTTTGCTTTGATCCGTTCAACAATTAAAAGGTCTTTAGGAATTTACAATATTGCACCCAGTCTTGATTTTGAAAGAGATCCGCAGCTGGACGAGATGATGCAGAAAAGTTTTCCGAGCAAAAGCAATACCGGAGGAAGTTTTAAAATGCCGGAAATCATTGTAGACCGGGATTACAATCCTTTTTTAGAAGAAAAGGGAGTAACAAAAACTGAAATACAGAACCTCACAGAGATGTATCATCAGAATATCTCTGCTGAACCTTCGAAGATCAATCTTTTTGAAGATGAAGATTTTGATGAAGACATCATGCGCTTACCCAACGGATACTGGCTGTTTAATAAAGGAGACCGGACTTTAATGTTAGATTTGGGAAGAATGCACCGGCTTCTCGTTGCAGAAAATAACAAATCGATCAAAAAAGGGAGTGTGAGCCACGCTCTACTGTTCTCCCTGGAGTATCACATGAACGAAATTGAAAAGAATAAATATAAATCAATTAAAAAATTTCTGCCGGAACTGGGGTTTGACATGAAAATTGCTCATGAAAATGTCTTAAGAATTGATACGGTGCCTGAAGGATTAAAAGAAACCCAGGTTATGAAGTTTCTTGAAAACCTTTTTGATGTTCTTGAATATAAAACTGAAGAAGAATTTATGCAGTTTTATCATAATCAATGGGCAAAAATGCAGTCAAAATCAAGGTTTGATTTTATCTACAAAGCGGATGCTGAGCAACTCATTAAAGACTTCACCGCATTAGGATTCCCGGAATTTTTACCAAACGGAAAAAGATGTTTTTACGAAGTTCCGTTTAATGATTTTAAAAATAAATTTTAAGTACATGTTTAATAATATACCACCGATTACAAGAAACCTGATTATTATTAATGTGGTTGTTTATGTAATCAGTAATTTCTTTCTCTATGCACTACAAAACCAAGAGTTATATAATTTTTTAGCTGCATATTATCCTTTATCACCCAATTTTAAGTCTTGGCAGATTGTAACACATATGTTTATGCACGCTCCACTTGAGGGCGGAATAGGCATTATGCACATCCTTTTTAATATGTTTACCTTATATAGTTTTGGACCTATTTTAGAGCAATCTCTGGGTGATAAGAAATATTTGATTCTATACTTTTTGAGCGGTTTAGGAGCTTTTTTTCTTTTTAATTTATGGAATTTTATTGAAATTCAGCAAATTGCCACAAGTTTGCAAAATTTAGGAATTGACCCATCTGAAATATACAGACAAGCTGATATAAATTACACGGGAAAAATACTTTTTAATAATAGTACTCCGGAGAGCTTTCAATTATCTGAGAAGCTTTTTACTGATCTAAGATCACCTATGCTGGGTGCTTCCGGAGCTATCTTTGGAGTTATTGCAGCTTTTGCAACATTATATCCTGAAGCTAAAATAGGGATCATGTTTATTCCGATACCTGTTAAAGTTAAATATGTACTGCCAGTTGTTATCATTGGTTCAATTTATTTGGGTCTTACAGGAAATGGCGGAGGTATTGCTCATCTTGCCCACGTTGGTGGAGCTATAACAGGCTATATTTTAGCAAGAATCTGGAGAAAGCATTTATATAGATTTAATTAGTATATCGTGAAAATATTTCGTTTTATCCTGATCATTTTTCACATAGGCATCTTATTCCTGTTGCTGGGCACTTTACTGAACGCTTACGTTCCTCCCAAAGTATTTGCCTGGTTTAACCTTCTGTCATTAGGATTTCCAGTATTCATCATCGGATATGTTTTACTTACATTCTTCTGGATTTTTTCATGGAAAAAAAGAGCATTTGTTTTTATGTTTTTAGGATTATTTCTATTAAATCCTGTCAGAAGGTGGGTTAATTTTTCTGCCGAAAAAAAAGAAACTGCCAATCTAAAAATTGTCACGTTCAATATAAAGGGCGGTAAATTCGGCGCTGAAAATATTGAGAGATATATTAATCAGCAAGATGCAGATATTATATTACTGCAGGAAGATTACAATTATCAATATCATTTTAAAAATCTTAAAAAAGACCATTCTTCACCTATCGTTTCCACGTACTCAAAATACAAAATAAGATTCCATAAAGAATTGTTTGAAGGTATGTATAATGAGGAATTTAATGCTTACTGTGAATTGAGCGATATTGAAATCAAAGGTAGAACCTACCGTATCATTAATACATATCTTCAGCCTTTTAAATTTGAAAAAAGTATGGTCAAACTCAATGGAAACAGTAAAGAGGATGAGCAAAAAATAAAAGATATCGTTAAGCGACTTATGCCTACTTTCAAAATGCACCAGGAACAGGCCGAGATCATTCGAAAAAATATTGATGAGTCCCCTTATCCTGTGATTTTAGCCGGAGATTTAAATTCTGTTCCAAATTCTTACGAATATTATTATTTAGGAAATGGTTTAAAAGATGCTTTTTTTGAAGCAGGAAGAGGGAGCGGAACCAGTTTCCATGATTATAAATTCCCTATCAGAATCGATTTTATTTTTACTTCGCCTTCTATAAAAGCTGTTACTTATCACGTAGACCGCTCAGTAAAGCTTTCAGATCATTTTCCCGTAGTTGCCACTTTTAATATACAATAACCTCTATTAATTTTATGATCTGAATCAATTTCCTGGCAGCATTTTTGCAAAGCAAAAAACATATCAGAGTTTTCCATGAAGCGTGTACATGTATTTTTAGTTTTTCATCTGTTTTTACTTATATTACTTCTCTGTACTTTTGCCAACGCCTATATTTCACCGACCTGTTTCAGCAGTCTTAATCTGCTTTCTCTGGGTTTTCCATATCTTATTCTTCTTCACATCGTTTTTACATTCATCTGGTTTTTTAAACATAAGAAAATTGCTGCTGCTTTTTTATTATCAACATTAATTTTCTTTAATCCGGTGAGACGATGGGTTAATTTTACGCCACAACAGACTCCACAAAATTCTGAGAATGTTATTAAAGTTCTGACCTTTAATGTAAAATATGGAAGCTCAGGCTGGCCAACGGTAAAAAAATACATCACCGATCAGAATGCAGACATCATTCTTGTACAGGAAAAGGATACGGTCTCAGCGTTAAGAAAAGACCTGATAAAATATCCTTCTGTTATTTTAAAAACAAGACATAAAATTTTACATCAGGCAGACCTGATCAATGATGATTCAAAAGGCAATTCGTTTTACGCAGATGTTGATGTAAATGGAAAGATCATCCGGATCGTTAATGTCTATTTAGAACCTTTTAAACTCAATAAAAATATGTTGGGGATGAAGGATGAATATTCCGCAGGAAAAGAGGAAAACAAACTGACCACTCTTTTTTCACATTTGTTTCCCACCTTTAAAATCCATGAAGAGCAGATAAAAAAAATCAGGAAAGCAATTGATCAGTCTCCCTATCCGGTGATTTTGGCCGGTGACTTCAATGCTGTTCCTAATTCATGGGAATATTATCATTTAGGAAAAGGTCTTAATGATGCTTTTGTAAAAACGGGAAACGGAAGCGCAACCAGTTTTCACGATTATAAATTCCCTCTGAGAATTGATTATATTTTTACGTCAGAAAGTATAAAACCCCTAAATTATAAAGTTGATTATTCTGTAAAATTATCGGATCACTATCCTGTAATTGCCGAATTTCTATTAAATTAGTTCCATGAAAAAAGTATTAGCAACTGGTGTCCTTATTTCTTTTTTTTTGATGGCCTGTTCAAAGCCCGCCCCTGCAAGTAATGAGGATATTCAGTCGGTACAGCCTCATTATGACACAACAGCTGTTGATTCTTTTTCTGCAGGAGCAACATCGGTAGACATCGTACGTCAAATCAGAATGTCTTCCCAACATTATCAGGATTCTCTGAAAGAAGCTATAAAATTAGAAATAGAGGAGAAAAAGATTACAGAAGAACTTGAAAAAGAAAACAAACGGAAGGCAGAAGCAGAAAAGAAACTTAAGAATACAGAGAGCCCCACAGGTTCACCAACCAAAACAGAGTAAACAAATTTAAAATTATACACAATGAAAAAACAAATCTTAGCAGCATTAGCTGTTTCAGCTTTCGTGATAAGCTGTACACAATCGACATCAAAAACTGAAACAGTTGAAAATCCTGACGGCTCTGTTACTACGGTCACAACTACAGAAAGTCAGACAGGCTTTGTAGATACTACAAAAATAGATAAAGCAAAATCTGATGTAAAAACTACAGTAAATAAGACCGGCGAAAAAATCAATGAAGCAGGAAAGGATATTAAAAGTGAAGCCCATAAAGTAGGTCAGGATATCAAGTCCGGAGCTCAGGAGGTAGGAAAAGATGTAAAGAATGCAGCAGCTAAAGGAGCCCAGAAGGTAGAAGAGGGTGCGAAAAAACTTAAAGAAGACCTTAAAAGATAAATATTTAATTATTTTTCAGGGAAAAATTAACATTATTTATAAAATTTGCAGTACATTAGAATTCCAAAACAATCAACCAAAACAAATTATTATGAAAAAGTTAATTGCATTAAAAGCTAATAAGCTGACAAGAGAAACTCTGAAAAAAGTACAAGGAGGCTATGTTCCAAAAGAAGAAGAGGACGGGTGCGCGTGGAATATGTGCAGAAATGCATTTGGCAGATGCTCTGTCTTTGCTTGTCCCGGATCTATTTAATTTTTAGAGAGATCCCCTTACAACATAAACCGCAGAAATATCTGCGGTTTTTTATATTTGGTTCATTTCCAATAGCGGATCGATATACTCCCTGTCATTGCTTAAACGGGGAACTTTATTCTGTCCGCCAAGCTTTCCCTTGGATTCCAGCCAACAATAAAACAGGTTAGGTCTGGCGATATGGATGACCGGCTTTTTTAAAGTGATATTATTATATCGTTTGGCTTCGTAATCAGAATTGATAGATTTGAGATGCTGATCAAAAACATCCGTGAATTCTTCTAAGTTTTGAGGCTTTTCACTGAATTCAAAAATCCATTCGTGTGCACCGCTCTCATTTTCTTTCATAAATATCGGAGCTCCTGTAAAATCTGTCACAGAAGATTTCGTCACTTCGCAAGCGCGCGTTAATGCGGATTCTACATTGGTAATCATCAGCTCTTCACCAAATGCATTGATGTAATGCTTCGTTCTCCCGGTAATTTTTATTCTGAAAGGACTTATTGAAGTAAATACAACCGTATCACCTATTAGATATCTCCACAATCCACCATTGGTGGTAATCACCATCGCATAATTTTTACCAATTTCAACATGTTCCAAACTGATAACCTTCGGGTTTGATAAATGAAACTGGTCCATAGGAATAAATTCGTAGAAAATACCGTAATCGAGCATCAGTAACATCTCATCACTGTTCGGCCGGTCCTGAATGCCAAAGAACCCTTCAGAGGCATTGTAAATCTCGTAGTAGTTGATGTTTTTTCCTATAATCTGTTTATACTGATCCTTATAAGGTTTGAAACTGATTCCGCCGTGAAAAAACACTTCCAGATTAGGCCATAATTCTGAAATATTTTTAACATCCGTTTCTTTCAAAACCCTCTGCAGAAGTACCATCATCCAACTTGGAACACCAAGAATACTTCCTACATCTTCATTTTTCACTTCAGAAGTAATGGCTTTAAGTTTACTTTCCCACTCTCCCATCAGTGAAACCTTTTTACTGGGTGTCGTGGTAATCTCTACCCAGAAAGGAAGATTATCGATTAGAATTGCTGAAAGATCGCCAAATTTAGTATTGAAATCTGCATACAGCTCAGAACTTCCTCCGAGGCGCAAATTCTTATTAGTAAACAGTTGATTTTCCGGATGATTGTTGGCATAGATTGAGACCATATCCTTACCGGCCTTCATGTGGCAGTATTCCAGGCTTTCTGCTGAAATGGGGATAAATTTGCTTCTGGCATTCGTCGTTCCGGAAGACTTTGCAAAATGCTTGATATACCCGGGCCAGCTGACGTCTTTGTGCCCCTGTCTTGCCCTTTCAATATAAGGCTCAAAGTCCTCATAGGTTACTACCGGTACTTTATTTTTGAAGTCCTGATAGCTTGAGATCGTATTAAAACCATATCGCTTTCCATACTCCGTATCTTCTGCATGGAACAACTGGGAGAACAGGATGCCGTTCTGTGTTTCGATAGGATGATCCATAAAATTCTGTATCTGATCTATCCTCTGGCGGATAAACCAATTGACTACAGTATTGAAAAGTGCTTTCGTTGCCATTTCAACAAATATAATAATAATTGAATTTATTTAGCCTTAAAATAAAAAAACCGTCACAAATTTTGCAACGGTTTCGATATAAAGTATTTAAATACTCAATATTAACAATATTCGTCGTAAGCAGCCTGAAGGTTTGCAGCGATTGCTCCTGCAGGATTTCCCTCAATATGATGTCTTTCCAACATATGAACCAATTCTCCATCTTTAAAAAGAGCTACACAAGGTGAGCTTGGAGGAAATGGTGCTAAATGTTTTCTTGCTGTGTCAACCGCATCTTTATCAAAACCTGCAAAAACAGTTGTCAGATGATCTGGTTTTTTCTCTCCCGTCAAAGAATAAACTACTCCCGGTCTTGCAGCTCCCGCAGCACATCCGCAAACAGAATTGATTACTAAGAGAGTTGTTCCTGACTGTTTCAAAGCATCTTCTACCTGCGAAGAAGTTGCTAAATCCTGAAAACCTTTATCTGTAAGTTCAGCCTTCATCGGCAATACTAAATCTGATGGATACATTTTTTATAATTTTAATTATTTACAAATTTACGACATTCTAAAAGACTGGTCAATTTATAAAAACTATTGATTAATTCGCAAAACAAAATGAAAAGCTAATATTACATATTTATAACATACAATAAACTGTATATTAATAACAATTTATGCCAAATTATAAATTATTTTTATTAATTTTGAAATCAATTCTAAAAACTAACATCCGTGAAAAAACTTTATTTAGACATGTCAGTTCATTTTGATATGTAATCAGTTCCCCAACTTTTACTATTACCTGCAGTTTTTAGAATAGGGTAATTTAAAAGTATATTTATTTAAAAATGAAGCCCGATCCATAATGTTTCGGGCTTCGTTAATCAAATCGATATGCAAAGGTTGAATATCCTGAATAAATAATCTATAGATGAATAATGGAATATATGATGATTACACAACATTTATTTCTCATCAATTATATACTAGGAAAGTAATTTCTTAGCCATCTCGGAAATACTTTTACCGTCAGATTTTCCGGCTAAGTTTTTTGAAGCAGTTCCCATTACTTTACCTAAATCTTTGATTGATTCAGCACCGGTTTCAGAAATTATCTTCCTGATTTCAGCTTCCAGCTCTTCAGAAGATAACTGTGCAGGCAAAAACTTCTCTATGACTTTCATCTGAGCCTCTTCCACTTCTGCCAGATCATTTCTTCCCTGAGCGGTAAACTGCTCATAAGAGTCTTTACGCTGCTTGATCATTCTCTGCAAAATTGCAATTTCCTGTTCAGAGGAAACCTCAGCTCCTAAAGCTTCGGTTTTAAGTAATAATATCTGGGATTTTACAGCGCGGAGAGAATCCAGAGCAACTCTGTCTTTAGCTCTCATTGCTATTTTTATCGCTTCGCTTATAGTTAGTTCTAAACTCATTTTCTTAAAATTTTATCAATAATGTAACAATTTGACAATGTATAAAATGTAACAATATATCAATGTCTAAAATGTATCAATAACTTAAATGCACTAAAGTACTACATTGGTACATTGTTACATTATTTAATTGGTACATTATTTCATTGTTATATTGTTACATTAAAAAATTGTTACATTATTTAATCCACGTCTTTATTTAAAAATCTGTTTTCTCTGATCTGCATGTTTCCGTTGTTATCAGACAGATACGTGTTGATATTCTGCTCTGAAGCATTGGAACCGTCGATAGAGATATTTTTTCTTTTGAAAGCAGGAACAGATTCAAATTCATTAGCATGATCAAAATTCTGATATCGCGAATTGAATTCTTTCAGTTTGTTTCTTCTTTCTGAAGCTCTTTCCTGATCTGCAGGCTTATTCACAAAAGTAAATTCAGATTCTGTCTGTCTGGAAGTTTCAACTTCTGATCTGTGCTGAAAAGTTGGTTTTTCCTCAACTTTTTGCTGCTCCGAACCCTGATAGAAAGTTTCTACTTTATGAGTAATTGTCTCTTCAGTTTTTTTCTCAATTACTGTGGAAGATTTAACCTCATTTTTTGGCTGTCCAAAATCATATTTAGGCTCAACAATCGGTTCATTGACCGTAAAGTTAAACTCTACCGCTTTTTCATCTGAATAATTTTTACTAATAGAATTTTCTTTCTGTTCTTCCTTTTTATTTTCAAAATCAAAAGAGAAAGACTGAATTTCCAGATCATTCGGGTCATCATCAAAAGAAAATAAGTGGGCAGCAGCATCATTGCCTGAATCGTCATTTCTCCAGCTGAGAATAGGACTGTCTGTACTATCTTCCTCTCTGTCAGAGAATTTTATTTCAGTTTTTACTTCCTCATCCTCAATAATCATTTTTTTTTCAGAAACAGACCTTTTGAACTGTGGTGTATCCTGGTCTTCGTCATCTAATCTGAAAAGATTTTTCCCTCCAAAATCATAACCCTGTTCAGGAGAAGATTCTCTTTCATCCCTTGTTTTAAAAGGAGAAGACTTAGGCGTTTCCAGTGCGTCGTTTAAACCTATTCTTATTTTTTCCGTAGGTCCAGAAAATTTCTGGTTGTCATTGGAAAAACCGGTAGCAATAACCAGAACGCTCACAGCATCTCCCAATTCTTCATCAGCACCCACCCCGAAAATAATATCTGCGGTGTGGCCTGCCTCTTTTTGGATATAATCCATAATGATTCCTATCTCGTCCATTGTAGCTTCTTCTACACCACTTCTGATCAACAATAACACGTTTCTTGCACCGGTAATTTTGTTGTCGTTCAACAACGGAGAATCCAACGCTTTTCTTACCGCTTCTTCGGCTTTATTTTCACCTGAAGCAGTACCGGTAGACATCAATGCCGTACCGGAATTCTGAAGCACTGATTTAGCATCTCTAAAGTCAATATTTACATCAAAATAACCGGTAATTACCTCTGCCATACCTTTTGCGGCGTTGGTTAAAACCTCATCAGCTTTAGAGAAGCCCTGTTTGAAACCAAGATTTCCGAATTGCTGTCTTAATTTATCATTATTGATTACAATTAACGAATCAACATTATTTCTTAATTTGTCCAGTCCCAATTCTGCCTGGTCCAATCTTCTTTTCCCTTCAAAGCTGAAAGGAACTGTAACGATCCCAACGGTAAGAATCCCCATATCTTTAGCAACTTTAGCTATAACAGGTGCTGCACCGGTTCCGGTACCACCACCCATTCCCGCAGTAATAAATACCATCTTGGTATTTTGTCCCATGGCTGCTTTGATGTCTTCAATACTTTCTATTGCCGCTTTTTCACCTACTTCAGGATCTGCACCTGCTCCAAGACCTTCAGTAATGGTAATTCCCAACTGAACTTTGTTTGAAACCGGATTATTATCCAGAGTCTGGGCATCCGTATTACAGATCACGAAATCTACTCCGTGAATTCCTTTTTCGTACATGTGCTTCAGTGCGTTGTTTCCACCGCCACCAACACCGATAACCTTGATGATCGAAGAGTTTCCTTTTGGCAGATCAAATGAAAATCCCTGTGTGCCTATATTTTCCATACTTATTTTTTTAATAATTGATTATGAATGATAATTGATAATTGATGAATGACTCGTAATCGATGGTTTGCTCCCCCAATTATCTTTTATCATTAATCTTTTATCCTTTATGATTATTCTACTTCTTCAAAGAATTTTTTCACTTTTTCCATCAGAGACTGTCCAAAAGTAGGCTTTTGAGGTCTTGCTGTTTTTACAGGAGCTTTGAACTCTTCTTCTGCCTGCTGTACTTCCGGAGCCTGAGATTCAGAAACATTGGTCTGCAGTTGGTTTTGCTCAACTTTAGCCTCAACCTCTATTTCTGTTTCTTCTTCTGCAGCAACCGTTTTTTTATCTCTTATTTTCAGACTTTCCATCAGTAAACCGATTGATGTTGCAAATTCCGGTCCTTTAAGATACTGGTTTTTATCGTTTGCAATGTATTCATTTGCGAAACCAATTCTACTGTCGAATCCCGTCGTATAATTTGCCAGCTGACGCAGATGCTTCAGATTAGATCCACCTCCTGTCAGAACGATTCCTGCTATCAGTTTTTTCTTTTGTTCAAATGCTCCGTATGCCTTTAATTCAGTATTCACCATTTCCAGAATTTCTTCAACCCTGGCATTGATGATCTGCGCTAAAGTTTTAAGTGAAATTTCCTTATCAGGTCTTCCATGAAGTCCCGGAATTGTTACAAATGTGCTGTCCTTTTCCAGTTCAGGTACGGCTGAACCAAATTTAACCTTCAGCTGCTCGGCATGTTTTTCTATAATTGAACAGCCTTCTTTGATATCTTCTGTAATAATTCCCCCTCCGTAAGGGATGACGCAGGTATGTCGGATGATATTATCTTTAAAAATAGCAATATCTGTAGTACCGCCACCGATATCTACAATGGCTACTCCTGCTTCTTTTTCTTCTTTGGTTAAAACAGCTTCAGAAGATGCTAAAGGTTCCAGGGTAAGAGCCTCCATTTCCAAACCTGCTTCTCTCACACATCGTGCGATGTTTCTGATACTTCCCATCTGGCCAACGACCACATGGAAATTAGCTTCCAGACGTTTTCCGTGCATTCCTACAGGTTCCTGAATTTCCCCTTCAGAATCCACCTTGTATTCCTGTGGAAGAACATGAATAATTTCTTCGCCCGGTAACATAACCAGTTTTTTAACCTGGTCTTTCAGTGCTTCGATATCATCATCTGTGATGAACCTGTCCGGATTCTCACGCATGATGTAATCTGAATGCTGCAGAGAACGGATGTGCTTTCCAGCAATACCCACAGTAACTTTGTGTATCGGAACGCCTGCACTCGACTGTGCTTCTGATACTGCTGCCTTAATAGAGTTGATGGTCTGTGAAATATTATTCACAATACCTTTATGAACTCCAAGACTTTTGGCCTTACCAACACCGAGAATCTCTATTTTCCCGTGTGCATTCCTCCTTCCGACAATGGCGACAATCTTGGTTGTCCCGATGTCAAGACCTACTGAATACTCTTGATTTTCCATTGTTTTTATATCGATTTGATTGATTACTTATTTATTTTAAAAGGTTCATCACCTATATATTTTAATCTGTGCCTTGAAAATTTCAGCTTTACTCTATTTTGACTTTTGCTTTGGTCTTTTTTACTGCCGGAGTCTGAACCGAAGTTTTCTTCTTCTCCTTCTGTTTGATCACCGCTTTCGGTTTTGCACTTTCTTTTGGCTTTAACGAAACTGAATTCGCCTTTTTAACCAATGGTTTCAGGTTAACTTCAGCTTTTCTGACCGGAGCCGCAACAGCCGGTGTCTTAGCTAAATCTTTATGACCGGCTTTCAGAATACTGTCATTTTCCTTAAAATTAGGATTCAGCGTTGTAACAATCTGATTCTGATATTTTACAGAAATCATTTTATACTTCTGAGGATCCTGAAACACTAGGTATTTCTCAACAAACGTTTTGAAACCTTTTACTTTGAGCTCAATATTATCTAAATCTCCAATCTCTACTTTATAATTGCCTTCACTGGTCAGAAGATTGTAGCTGTCCTTGTATTTTGAAATTCCAATAAAATATTTTTTACTGAAATCATCTTTGTCAATCTTATCAACCAATTCTGCCAGTTTTTCATATTCATCTTTTTTGACATCACCCGTCACAAGCATGCATGGATGAGAATAGGTTCTTGAAATAGGAAATTCAGTTCCTTTTTCATCCACATAAAAGTCCTTTCCATCATAATTTAATCTGAAAACAGGAACCCGCTGTCTGATATCCAAATTTAATTTTCCGTTTAAATTTAAATAAACATTTGCGCTGTCAACAGCCGGCAGAGCATTGATCATCTTTTCCAGTTCAGGAATGTTTAAGCTCCCCACCTTCCCCGATGGATTTTCTTTGATGACAAGTTGTTTAATATCTTTTTCATCAATGAAGTAAACCGGTGTTTTCTCATTCATCTTTACAGAAATTTTACTATCCGTAATCTTCTGATCACTGAATTTCTTTAACGAGAAACTCAGCAGGAATCCGAGGATGATCACTGTGACGGCAATTTTTAAAATTCTGTATTTGTTTTTCATTCTATTATTTTTGAACATGAAGTTCAAATTTTTTATAATACCTCTTATTTATTATTTCAAAGCTGTCTTGCCAATAAGAGGTATTAACCGTTTTATCAATCTGTCACTTTCAGAAATCTGCTTTTATAAGCGAAGCGGCTCTGTGAAACCTCATTCGCATTCAAAAGCATCTCTGCGCACTCTGTGTTCAATTAAACACTTTGTAACCACTCACAAACCGGGTCGTACAGGGTATCAATATTTCCCGCACCAATCGTCAGTAAGATATCAAATTCTTTTTCTTTTATTTTATTAAATGCTTCAGATAGATTTGAAGTTTCTTTTTTATCCAGATTCACCTTCTCCAGTAACCAATCTGAAGTAATCCCTTCAAAATTCTCCTGAAGTTCTCTTGCAGGATAAATATCGAGCAAAATCAACTCTTCAGAATTGCTCAAGCTTTCAGCAAATCCATCTGCAAAATCTCTCGTTCTGCTGAACAGATGCGGCTGAAAAACCACCAAAAGTTTTTTATCCGGGTAAAATGTTTTGATAGAGCCCACCACCGCATTAATTTCTGTAGGATGGTGTGCATAATCATCAATATATATTTTACCTCCCGGATAAATATGCTTTGTATATCTTCTTTTAATTCCTTTAAAGCCGGCAATTGCTTTCTTCAAAGTTTCAAAATCAACTCTTAACTCATGAAGGATTGCCAACGCCACCGTTGCATTTTCAACATTGTGAATTCCGGGAATGTCCCATACAAAATCAGTGACGGTTTCAGTTGGCGTATGAAAATCAAAATAGATTTTATCATAATCCATCCGAAGATTATCTGAATAATAATCAGCTTCTTCATTAACTGCATAGGTTTTGTGCGATCTTCCGATATCAATACCTTTTCTTACAAAAAGCTGTTTATCTTCCGGAACCAACGCCGCAAACTGCCTGAAACCTTCTTCAATCGTATTCCTGTCTCCATAAATGTCCAAATGATCTGCATCAGTGGAAGTAATTACCGCCCAGTCCGGTGAGAGGCTGAGAAAACTTCTGTCATATTCATCGGCTTCCACCACAGAAAGCTGTGTACCATTATACAGAAAATTTGATTTAAAATTCTCTGAGATCCCCCCTAAAAAACATGAAAAAGGCAAATCGGCTTCTTTGCACAAATGTGAAACCAAAGTCGATGTAGTTGTCTTTCCATGAGTTCCGGCAACTGCAATACAGTTTGTGTTTTCGGTTATAAGCCCTAAAACTTTTGCGCGTTTAATCACTTCAAACTTCTTCTCATTAAAGTAATCTAAAATTCCCAGTTTTTTGATTGCCGGAGTATAGATGACCAACGTATTTTCGATTTGCAGTGAAGCGATCTTATCATCAGTGATATCTTCAAAAACAATATCAATTCCTTCGCTCATCAAAGCTGCCGTCAGTTTTGTCTTGGTTTTATCATAGCCCAAAACTTTTTTGCCTGAAGCATGGAAATAACGCGCCAAAGCACTCATCCCTATACCTCCGATCCCGACGAAGTAAAAATTCTGATATGTTTCTAATCTGTTCATTTTATTATCCTAATAACTAAGGCTGAGCCTGCCGAAGCCTTTTTATTTAATTATTTTAAAAATCTCATCGACAATCTCTTTTGCCGCATTGGGTTTGGCGAAATATTTCAGATTGTCAGACATTTCTTTTCTTACATTTTCATTTTCACAGATTTCTGATAATGTATTCCAGAACTTTTCCTGCATTTCAGAATCTCTTACCATGCGTGCTGCATTTTTTTCAACCAGATTCATCGCATTTTTGGTTTGATGATCTTCTGCTGCGAAAGGGAACGGAACCAACAAAACAGGCTTCTGCGCTACCGCCAGCTCTGAAATGGCAATCGCCCCTGCCCTGGAAACAATGACATCTGCTGCTGAATAGGCAGTTTCCATATCTTTGATGAATTCATTGATTTGGATTTGAGATTTGAGATCTGAGATTTGAGATGCATTGCTTAACTCACTGTAGTCCAACCTTCCTGTCTGCCAGATTAACTGATAATCTTTATCTTTTAATTTATCTAAATTCTCTTTCCAGCCATTGTTTAATGTTCTTGAACCTAAAGAACCTCCGACTGACAGAATAGTGAGTTTATTTTTATCTAAACCCATTTTTTCTTTTGCCTGAGAAGTTTCCTGCATTCCTGAAATGATCGCTGAACGAATAGGATTTCCGAGAAATTTTATTTTTTCATGTGGGAAACCATCTACTTTTGGGTAGGCTGTGAATACAGCTTTTGCTTTTTTACTTAAAATTTTATTTGTAACGCCTGCATGTGCATTCTGCTCCTGGATAAAAATAGGAATTCCCAATTTGCCTGCTTCATATAAGGCAGGTCCGCTTGCAAAACCACCAGTCCCAATCGCTAAGTCAGGAGCAAAACTTTTGATTATCCTTCTGGACTTAGACAAACTTTTTAAAATTTTGAAAGGCAGGCTCAAATTAGACAGCATATTTCCTCTGTCAATTCCGGCAATGTCAATCCCTTCGATATGATATCCTGCCTGCGGAACTTTTTCCATTTCCATTTTTCCGTTGGCACCAATGAACAAAAATTCAGCATCAGGAAATCTTTTTCTGATCTCGTCTGCAATAGCAATGGCCGGGAAGATGTGTCCTCCGGTTCCGCCACCGCTCAATAATATTTTTAGTTTTTTGTTCATATTTTTTTATTATAGATAAATGATGATTGATAAGCGATATGAAAATCAATTATAAATTATCATTTATATTTTATATTTATGCTATATCATTAATTTCGACGATGCTTTGTTTTTTGCCCATTCCTTCCTCATCATAGATCTGGATTCTTGAGCTTATGTTTAAAATAATTCCTAACTGTAAATATGTCACCAACATCGATGTCCCACCGTAACTTATCAGGGGCAGCGGCTGGCCGGTCACCGGTATCAGATTAACGGCAACGGCAATATTAACCGCCAGCTGTACAAAAATCATCACCCCGAGACTGAGCACAAGCAACGAACCAAAAAATGCGGGCATCTTACTTGCAATCATCACTATTCTGATAATCATGATGAGATACATACTGATCAGAAAAACTGCTCCTATTGCACCATATTCTTCAACAATAACTGCGAAAATAAAATCAGATGCCGATTGCGGAAGCATTTGTTTCAAAGCACTTTTACCCGGTCCCATTCCTGTAATTCCTCCATGAACGATCGCAGCTTTTGCCTGCATAACCTGATAATTTTTGGCCTTTACACTTTCATCATCTACATCTGCACTTTTCGCTTTGCTTGAGGTAAATGTTTCTACACGGCTCATCCATGTATGTACCCGGTTCCCACCAATCAGATTGGTATTTAAAGCGACCAATAAAAACAGGACTATTGCCACAAATGATGATGAAATAAACCCTGCAATGTACTTCCAGTGAAGCTGTCCGATGATTAAAACGATTACCGAAACCATTAAGATCATCAATGCCGTAGAACCGTTATCTTTTGCAACCAATACAAAAACCAGTAAAATCGGCCCGAAAATAAAGCCTACATTCTCTCCGACAGTTCTTTCCCTGGTAATCTTTTTAGTTAAATATCTGCACAGGTAAATAATCAGCATCAGAAAGGCAAATGAAGAAGGCTGGAATGAAATCGGTGTTCCCGGAATCTTCAGCCATCTGGAAGCACTCGCCCCGTCTATCGTCTGTCCGGTAAACATTGTTATGATCAGCAGGACAATCATTAAACCAAGCAGGATACTGCTCAGCTTGCCGATGTATTCATATTTGACCACTCCGACAAACCTCATGATGACCAATCCTAAGATCACAAAAAACATGTGCTTCATAACGTGTCCTGTCGTGGTTCCGTTATTAACAATGTATTCCAGATTTGAACTTGCCGAATACACCGGAAAAATAGAGAAAATGGAGATCACAATAATGACCATCCAAAGTACTTTATCACCCTTCAGATATTCAAATTTGCTTTCTGTGTATTGTTCGTTCATAATATCTTCACCCCGACCCTCTCCAAAGAAAAGGGAGTATGGAGTCTTTTATTTTTTTAAAACCTGTTCCTTAAACTGATTGCCGCGGTCTTCATAGTTTTTGAATAGATCAAAACTTGCACAACACGGTGACAGTAAAACTGTATCGCCGTTCTGAGCTAAAGATTTTGAGATTTTTACCGCTTCTTCCATACTGGAAGTATCATATATATATTCTTTTTTATCTTTAAAGAAATCTATAATTTTATGGTTATCGATTCCTAAGCAAACAATTGCTTTTACTTTTCTTTTAACCAGATTCTCAATTTCAGAGTAGTCATTTCCTTTGTCCTGCCCGCCAACAATCCATACCGTTGGTGTTTTCATGCTTTCCAATGCGTAATACGCTGCATTAACGTTTGTTGCTTTGCTGTCGTTGATGTATTTTACCCCATCTATTTCAGATACAAACTCAAGCCTGTGCTCAACTGCCTGAAAAGTCATCAAAGAATTCCTGATGCTTTCATTGCTGATCTCCAATATTTTACCTGCGATTGATGCAGCTAAGCTGTTGGCAACATTATGGTTTCCCATTAGAGACAGTTCTTCAAGCTTCATTGAAAATTTGTCTTCCAGTTTAACGATTAGCTTATCATCATCAATAAATCCTCCTTCAGTCAGTTTTTCAGCTGTAGAAAAAGGGATCATCTTCGCTTTGATTTCAAATTTTTCCAGAATATTTTTACTCATCTCGTCATCTTTATTGTAGATGAAAAAATTATCATTCTCCTGATTTTCAGCTATTCTGAATTTAGCAAGAGCATATTCCTCATAATTATAATTATACTGATCCAAATGATCTTTGGACAGATTCAGCAACAATGAAATATAAGGTCTGAAATTCTGAATATCATCCAACTGAAAAGAACTTACTTCCAGAACATAGTATTCGTGATTTTCATCAGCCACCTGTTTTGCAAAACTGTACCCGATGTTTCCACCCAGCCCTACATTCATTCCGTCACTTTTCAGGATATAATAAATGAGTGAAGTGGTCGTTGTTTTCCCGTTGCTTCCGGTGATGGCTATGATCTTGGCATTGGTAAATTCTGAAGCAAATTCTATTTCCGAAGAAACTCTTATTCCCTTCATATTAATTTTATGAATCATATCTGCCTTTTTCGGGATTCCCGGGCTTTTTACAATCCAGTCAGCGTTTAAGATTCTTGCTTCATCGTGGTTTCCTTCTTCAAAATCAATTCCGTTTTCCGTAAGAAACTGCTTGTAGTGATCTTTAATAGCTCCTTTATCTGAAAGAAATACTTCCAGACCCTTCTTCTTAGCCAGATAAGCAGCACCACAACCGCTTTCCCCTCCTCCTAAAACAACTATTTTCATAATTCTGTTTTGATTTAATGATTGAAAAATTAATGATTACCTACTTTTAATTTTTCAATTTTAAATTAATCCTATCTCATTTTCAATGTGATGAGACATACAATTGCTAACATCACTCCGATAATAATCATCCTGTTAACGATTTTACTCTCGTGAAAACCGTCTTTCTGATAATGATGATGCAGAGGAGACATTTTAAACAATCTGTTGTTCTGGGCATATTCAAGCCCAAATTTTCTTTTTCTGTATTTAAAAACAATTACCTGAAGCATCACCGAAACATTCTCTATTAAGAAAATTCCGCAAAGTACAGGGATCATCAATTCTTTTCTTAAAATAACTGCCAGGACAGCAATTACGCCTCCCAGCATCAAACTTCCGGTATCCCCCATAAATACCTGCGCGGGATACGTGTTGTACCAGAAAAATCCGATGACTGCTCCCACCATCGCAACGACAAAAATCGTTGTCTCCCCCATATTGGGAAGGAACATAATATTGAGATAATCCGCAAAGATGATGTTCCCGGAAACGTAGGTAAAAAACGCCAGCGCCAGTAAGATAACGGTACTCGTTCCGGCTGCAAGACCGTCAATTCCATCAGTGATATTGGCTCCGTTTGATACGGCTGTAACGATGAAAATGACAATCGGGATAAAAACAATCCACGCCCATTCGTGAGCATCTTCATCACTCATCCAAAATAAAACTCCACTGTAATCAAACTCGTTATTTTTAGCAAAAGGGACAGTAGAAACGGTAATTTTCTCCGTAGGCATGAAATTTTGTTCTACATTATTCCGGTTGACTACTTTTGCATCCGCATATTTTCTTTTAACAGTAATATCAGGGTGGAAATACATGGTAACTCCGATAATTAATCCTAAACCAACCTGTCCTACAATCTTGAATTTTCCGCTTAACCCATCTTTGTTTTTCTTGATCTTTTTCAGATAATCATCTAAAAAACCGATCGATCCCATCCATATCACCGTTACTATCAGAAGGACAATATAGATATTGGTAATTCTCGTAAATAGCAGTACAGGTATCAACGTTGCTATGATAATGATGAAGCCTCCCATCGTAGGAGTACCTTCCTTCTGTTTTTGTCCGTCCAGCCCTAAATCACGAACCAACTCGCCCATCTGTTTTCCTCTCAGATAATTGATGATGCTTTTTCCGTAAATAAGGGCGATGGTCAAAGACAGTAATACCGCCATCCCGGCACGGAAAGAGATGTACCTCATCAATCCCATTCCCGGAATGTGAATGCCCTGACCTGTTAAATATTCGTATAGATAATATAGCATAAATGATGATTGATAGTTGATAATTGATTCTATAAATCTGATCCTATTTTTTTCTTATAGCTTGATGTTACTTTTAAAATTTCCTCAGCTTCTATCTTAAAAGAATCCAATACTTCTACGTTTTTCATAATTTAACCTCTTCTATAACTTCTAACCAAAATACTGTCTCGTCTGCTTCCTCAACCACAATACATAGTTTAGCATATTTTTCTTTGTTTGATCTTGCTCTGCACATTGCTCTATAATTCGCAGCGACCGAACTTGAACATCTAAATATTTGTTTTCTTATTACCGAAACTTTATCCGAATACGGTAATTCTGATAATTCATTTATAATTGATACTGCCAAGTGCTTTGTTCTAGCAGCAAAAATTTGATTAAAATCCATCAATTATGATTTATCAATGATCTTTTATAATTATACTATTTACTCATCAGCTTCCACAGCTCATTAATCACCTTCTTATCGTCAAAATGATGTTTTATACCATTGATTTCCTGGTAGTTTTCGTGACCTTTTCCGGCGACGAGAACGATATCTTTCGGCTCCGAGAATTTGATGGCCATTTTGATAGCTTCTCTTCTGTCAGGGATTGATGTGTATTTGCTGAAGTTCTGTGGTTCAACACCTGCTTCAATTTCTTTAATGATCTGATTCGGGTCTTCCGTTCTCGGATTATCTGAAGTGATAATCGCAAGAGTAGATTTTTTACTAGCAATCTTCCCCATTTCAGGTCTTTTTGAGTGGTCTCTGTCGCCTCCGCAACCAAAAACGGTAATCAGCCTTTCGTTTTTTGTTCTGATATCATTGATACTGTCTAACACATTTTCCAAGGCGTCAGGAGTGTGGGCGTAATCTACGATGAAGAAAATTCCACCGTCGGACCTAAAGGTTTCAAATCTTCCTGAAACTCTTTTCAGCGTACTGATTGCCTGAAGGATCTCATCCTGTTGGAAACCCAGTTCAGAGACGATCCCGAAAACAAGAAGCAGGTTGTAGACATTGAATTTCCCTGTTAAGGTCGTCCAGAATTCTTTTCCGTTGAAATTTAACAGCATTCCGTTAAAATCAACTTCGAGAGTTCTCCCATGATAATCTGCCATTGTTTTTAAGGCATATGATCTTTTAGCAGCCCTGGTGTTCTGCAGCATCACATTCCCGTTTTTATCATCTACATTGGTGATGGCAACCGCATTTTCATTCAGTTCATCAAAAAATCTTTTCTTGATTTTCAGATATTCATCAAAGGTTTTATGATAATCCAGATGATCGTGGGTAAGATTGGTAAACCCTGCAATTTTGAAAGTAAGACCTTCAATTCTGTTTTGGGCAATTCCGTGTGAACTGACTTCCATGAAAGCAAATTCACAACCCTGATCAACCGCTTTGGCCAGAATCTGATTAACCGTAATCACATCCGGAGTGGTATGTGTTGCGGGTATAACTTCTTCCCCAATTCTGATTTCTACGGTCGACAGTAAAGCCGAATCGTAGCCTAAATTTTTAAAGACATCAAAAAGCAAAGTCGATACAGATGTTTTTCCATTGGTTCCGGTAACACCGATCAGTTTCAATTTTTCAGAAGGATTTCCATAAAAATTAGATGCCAGATGTCCCAGGGTTCTAGAGGAATCTTTTACTTTAATATATGTAATGCTTTCTTCCAAATGCTCAGGAAGTTCTTCACATACTATAGTTTTTGCCCCTTTTTCTATGGAAGATGTGATAAACGAATGACCATCCGCAACCGTTCCTCTCAATGCGATATACAATGAGTCTTCTGTAACTTTTCTGCTGTCAAAAACCAATTCAGAAACTTCACGGCTGTTATCACCATGAATTTCTACTACCGGAATTCTGTTTAATAATTCTACTAACTGCATGTCTTTGATGCGTTTATTTTAATTCCTGATGAATATTCAATTTCACAGGATTTTATTCTGTTTTCTCCCGGCTTATTCCTCCGGGATTTTTTTAATTCTGCAGAGAAAGATAAATTCTCTGATTTTTGCTTATCGTAGTCCCTTCAAGTGGAAACTGTTCCTTGATTCTTCCCACTCCTTTAAAATCTACGCGATATCCCAAATTTTCCAGCTGAGGGATGACGTTTTTACCGATCAGCCCGACTACAGCCGGCATCTGTTTATTGTTGACCGCTACTTTTACATTAGGTTCTACCATTTTATTGAGGTTGACCTTTCTGTCGACAAGCATTTCTTTTTCAACATTCTGAGGAGTCTTCAGGAAAGTTTTCCCTGCAATCTCTTTAAATACGGGAGCAGAAACCGTCCCTCCATAAAATCCTTTTGAAACATTCGGCTCACTAATCATGACATAGCAGGTATACTTAGGTTTGTCTGCCGGATAAAATCCCGCAAATGAAGCTCTGTATTTCATCGGTCCCGGCAACCAGTATTCAAATCTTGCGGTTCCCGTCTTTCCTGCCATTTTAAGGTTAGGAGTAAATATACTTTTCCCTGTTCCTTTTTCCACAGCTTTTGTCAGAGCGCTGGTCATCATTTGAATGGCTTTGTCTGATGCCATCTTCTTTACGATCACCTCTTCCTTCGCTTCAAATATAGTTTTCCCGTCTTTCATTATCTTATCAATGAAAAGGGGTTTCAGCATTTTTCCGTTATTGGCAACTCCGTTATAGAATGTGGTGAGCTGCAGTAAATTAATATTCGTTGCATATCCGTAAGAAATCGAAGCTAAAGTCGCTGCATTCCAGGATTTGCTTTTTGGAGTTAGAATTCTCGGTTTTGTGATTCCTGGAAGTTCGATATCCATTTTATCAAACAATTTCCATCGTCTCAGGTGATCAAGGAAAATCTGTGGTTTTTCTGCATAATATTTAGTGATCAGCTTGGCTGTCCCTACGTTGCTTGATTTGGCCAGCACATCACTGATCTCGTAGGTTCCGCCACCGTGACCGTCAGAAATTCTCTGTTTGGCGTAAGTCCATACTCCGTTTCCTACATTGACCGTCGTATTTTCATCGATAAATCCGTCATCCATTGCTGCCAGCAGTGAAATCGTTTTAAAGGTAGAACCCGGCTCAATATTATCTTTGAGGGCATAATTGTACGCATCTTCATAAACTCCAGGTTCGGTCTCTCTCAGATTCACCAGGGCACGAACTTTTCCTGTTTCCACTTCCATTACGATTACTGTGCCGTGTTTCGCTTCAAAATTGATCAGCTGCTTTTCTAGAGCCGAGTGTGCAATATCCTGAATTCTAAGATCTAAAGTCGTGTACACATCCTGACCGTCCGTAGGCTCATTTACCTTCCAGAAGTCGATGGGTTTCCATTGGGAAGAATTTACCCTCTGCTCATATCTGCTGCCGTCAATTCCCGTTAAATATTTTGAAAATGCCCCTTCAAGACCTGCTTTGGCCACTCCATTATCAATTCCTATTGTTCCGGCTCCGATTTCGGAAGTCGCCAGTTCTCTTTTATAATTTCTGTCGACAATAAAGCCTCCTTTGTTTTTACCTCTCCTGAAGATCGGGAACTTCCTGATCCTGTCGTATTCATCAAAGTCCAATCCCTTTACCAGGGAATAGTACTGGTTTTTCTTTTTTCTCTGCTCGTCAAATCTTTTTCTGAAATCAGCTCTCGGTTTTCCAAACATTTTACTGAGAGAATCGGTAAGCGCCCCAATGTTGTTGGTATACACTGTGTCTTTCATTGTTTTAAAATCAAGAAAGACATCGTAACGCATCACTGTGGTTGCCAGAATCGATCCGTCAGAAGCATAAAGATTTCCACGCGCTGCTTTTAAAGTGGCATTCCGGTAATTATTATTGATATAGTCATCTTTGATCTCCTGAACATTGGTATTCTGCAGAAGAATGATTCTCCCTATGAATAGCACAAACACGCACAGAGCTCCCACAGCAAAGAGGTAGCCCCATCTCAACGTCTTCTTACGTTTGTTATCGTATTCACTTTGCTTTTGCATCGGTATTGTCCAGTTTTATTAACAATTTGTGAGGGTGACTTTCTAATGTCATTAATGAGTCTGCTGCAACCTGTTTCCCTAATTCAGATTCCATTTTTACTTTGATCAGCTTACTTTGTGCGTAGGCATTCCGAGACTTATATTCTTCTGTTTCTTCTTTTAAGGCGTTTACAATTTTAATTTTTTTGTTCACCAGGTGATTAGAGTAAATCATTCCCATCATCAGCACAAAAATCAACAGGAAAAATTTATAATGAGTTGTCAGCTCATCACGGTTGAGGAAATTCCCTTTTATTATATCTATAAAAGTGAGTCTTTTCTGAGGACGGTATGTTGGTTTCTTTGCCAATTTATTTATTAGTGACAGGTAATCAGTAATGTTTAAATATTAATACATTGCTCATTACCCATTGCTCATTATTTATAATTTAATTCCTGTTCTCATTTTAGCACTTCTGGCTCTTGAGTTTTCTTCAATCTCCTGATCATCAGGGATAATCGCTTTGATTTTTACGAGTTCGAATGCTTTTGCATAATTGCCGTAGATATCCCGTTGCGGCTCTCCTTCAAACATTCCGTTTTTCAGGAATCTCTTGACGAGACGGTCCTCTAACGAATGATAAGAAATGACCACCAGCCTTCCACCGGGTTTCAAAACGTTATAAGCCTGTACCAGCATTTCCTTAAGAACTTCCAGTTCCTGATTAACCTCGATCCTTATTGCCTGGAAAAGCTGTGCATAGAATTTATTCACCTTATGCGGCGGAAGAAAGCTGAAAAGTTTTTTCAGATCCTCCGTTGTATTGATCGCATTTATCTTTCTATGACGCACAATATCTCTTGCCAGTTTTCTTGCTTCTCTCAGCTCACCGTAATAAAAGAAAATATCTGCCAGTGCCTCCTCTTCATATTCGTTGATCACTTTTTTGGCATCGAGACTCTGCATCACATTCATTCTCATGTCGAGCGGAGCATTGTTTCTCGTTGAAAAACCTCTTGCCGCCTCATCGAACTGGTGAGATGACACTCCAAGGTCTGCCAGTACGCCATCCACCTTTGATGCACCATGCATCATGAGGAAATTTTCCAGGAATCTGAAATTCTGATTGATCAGGGTAAACCTGGGATCATCGATTGCATTATTAAGTGCATCAAGATCCTGGTCAAATGCGTAGAGCTTTCCTTTATCGGAAAGCCTGTCTAAGATTTCTTTTGAATGACCACCACCACCAAATGTGCAGTCCACAAATATTCCGTCCGGATTCGTCACCAAATCATCCACACTTTGCTTCAATAAAACGGGATTGTGATATATGCTCATTAGTGTTGTTTTATTCTTCGTCAAAAGCGCCCATTACATCTTCTGCCAGACTTGCAAAATCTTCTTCGTTCGTTGCGATTACCTTTTCATAGGCATCTTTATCCCAAATTTCGAAAAGTTCACCCGCACTTGTTACCACGATATCTTTCGTAAGATCAGCGAAATGTGTAAGATCTTTTGAAATCTGCAGTCTTCCGGCGCTGTCTAATTCTACAGTTTTCACCCCTGCAGTAAACATCCTGATGAAATCAGCATTCTTTTTAATGAATCTGTTTAGCTTATTTATTTTTTCCATGAGTTTATCCCATGCTTTCATAGGATAAACTTCGAGACACGGTTGAAACACAGAACGCTTTACCACAAAGGTTTTGTCCTCAAAGTTCTCCATCTGCTTGATCAGCGATGCAGGCACTTTCAGGCGACCCTTGTCGTCTATTTTGCACTCATATGTTCCAATGAAATTTCTCATTTGGGACAAAATTATACAAATTTTTCCAAAAGCTCCCACTTTTTCCCACTTTTTGACTCAATGTTAATAAGTTTTACATCAAACCCTTCCAGACAGGTTTAAGCAATTGATACGAAAACACTTACACAGCTTACTATTCGGCGGATACTAAAAAGAATTTTAAAAAAACCTACAAGAAAAGTAGGTTTATATTATTTTTATTTTAAATTAGAGATATCAAAAATTTTTTGGTGTATAATTTGTATTTTTGCAATGCTTTATTAAAGCGATTTTATGATATTTAGTACAAAAAAAGATAAGAAATATACCTTCATTGAAGCTGGGGAAGGACATCCATTGGTGCTTTTGCACGGTTTGATGGGTGGGTTGAGCAATTTTGACAAGATGGTGAATTTTTTTTCAGAGAAAGGATTTAAGGTGTACGTACCTCAACTTCCGATCTATGATTTGCCGGTACTCAATACCAATCTGACAACGATCGCCAAATATGTAATTAAATTTATTGAGAGCGAAATCGGAAAACCAGTCACCATTGTAGGAAATTCTATGGGCGGCCATGTCGGTCTTATTCTGACGCTGGCAAGACCTGACGTGGTAAAAAATTTAGTTCTTACGGGAAGTTCAGGTTTATATGAAAGAGCGTTCGGGGACAGTTTCCCGAGGAAAAACGATCGTTCCTATATAAGAAAGAAAGCAGAAGAGGTTTTTTATGATCCCGCAGTTGCTACAGAAGCTTTGGTTGACGAAGTTTTCAGCGTGGTGAACGACAGGATGAAAGGAATCAAAACGGTGATGCTTGCAAGGAGTGCAATCAAACACAACATGCTGAATGATCTTCCTAAGATCGTAAGGCCAACCTGTCTGATCTGGGGAAAACAGGATAATGTAACTCCTCCCGAAGTTGCCATTGATATGCACAAATTCATTCCCAATTCAGACCTGTTCTGGATTGATCAGTGCGGACATGCGGCGATGATGGAAAAACCCGACGAATTCAACGAAATTCTGTATAACTGGGTCAAGGATAAAATATAAATTAACAGTAAACCATTAAGACTTTCTTAATGGTTTATTTTTCTAAATAAAATCAAAAGAAAATGGTTATAAAAACAGCGGAGTTTGTAAAAAGCAGCGGAAAATGGCAGGAATGCCCTGAAGGGACCATGCCGGAATATGCTTTTATCGGAAGATCAAACGTAGGAAAATCATCCTTAATCAATGCAATGCTGAACAGGAAGGATCTGGCAAAAACTTCCGGAACTCCGGGAAAAACCCAGCTGATCAACCATTTTATCATTAATGAAAGCTGGTATCTTACCGATTTACCGGGATACGGATACGCCAAGGTTTCAAAAGTGATGAGACGGGATTTTGAAAAGCTTATCAACAATTATATACTAAACAGGAATAACCTTGTCAATCTTTTTGTTCTGATCGACTCCCGTCATACGCCTCAAAAGATCGATCTTGAATTTATCCAGTGGTGTGGGGAAAGCGGAGTACCGTTTTCAATTGTTTTCACCAAAGCAGATAAGCTGAAGCCGAACATTACCATAAAAAATGTCGAAGATTATAAAACTGAACTTCACAAAACCTGGGAAGACCTTCCCGAAATTTATGTAACCTCTGCCGAAAAGAAAACGGGGACCGATGAAATTTTAAGCTTCATTCATAAAACCAATGAATTTTTAGCCAATAACAGCGTGACTTTCAATGAGTAATATTATCTGGAAAATAAAGAGCTTTGACGAAATCACAACGTCAGAACTTTATGAGATTATCAAAGCAAGAGTAGATGTTTTTGTTGTAGAGCAGAACTGTCCGTATCCTGATCTTGACGGATATGATCAAAAGGCCATTCACATCTGGGCAGAACAGGAAAACGCCGTTTTAGCCTATTGCCGAATCTTCAATAAAGCAATAAAATACGGTGAAACTTCCATCGGAAGAGTTTTAACGACTGAAAGAGCAAGAGGAAAAAACTTAGGGAAACAGCTGATACAGTACGCTGTTGAAACTATTGAAAACCGGTTTCACACAACGCAGATCAGAATATCCGCACAGGATTACCTGTTAAGATTTTATTCCGGTTTTGGGTTTGAAGACACCGGAAAAAAGTATTTAGAAGACAACATTCCGCACACCGAGATGTTTAGAAAATAATACAACTATTGAACAGCACTTTTTTAAGGTGCTGTTTTGTTTAGGCCGATTCAACAAAAAAAAAGAGCCCGTTATAAAAACCGGACTCTCCACTGATGAATGAGAATAATGTTTAAGGATATTCGTTTCTTGCTCTCGTCACGAGACCTACTAAATCTGAACCTCCGCTTGCGAAGTTAATATCCGGGTTATGTGCGCTTTGAGTAGCTACTGCATAAGGCGAACCGTTCCAGTATGCCCAAAAAGGACCACCGCTCTGTCCTGGCCAGATATCTGCTTTATGCTGAATACTCTCATTGTCATCTGCGCTCCAGAAATCACCGTCCAGGGCTATGCCAGTCTGGTAGGTAGGCCTCTGAGTACCTGTCAGATCTGCCGGATAACCGGCATGAGTGAACGATGCCTGCCCGTCCCAGGAATCGGAATAAGATTTTGATCCCAGCCAGCCGGTACTGTTTCCGATAGTGCGGTCCAGAACCACAACTACATAGTCAAACTGCACTTCTGTACCGTCAATCGTCGGACCCGCAACTTTATGCTTATAATAAGTCTGTATTCCCCACGCACTTCCATAAGGTGCACTTCCGTTATAATACATCGGTGTAAACTTTAACCATCCTGTCTGGTTATTCGGTTTCCAGTTGATAATATGAGCACAGGTCAGAAGATGTCTCGGACCAATCATCACCCCGCTTGCAATTCCAAGAGGACTCTCAACTCTTCCGACACAGCGCCATGGATAGGCCGTGGAATTGAATACTCTTCTCTGATCCGGACCAAAGATCGTTTTTGCCCCTTCAGCTGTCAGGAAATTTTCTCTCTCAATAAATTTGGGTTTCCTGTCTTTCTTTGGCTCCAGTTTCGGCTGATACTCGAAATCTGCGTGAGTCGGATAAAAATAATCGGTTTCAAGGTTTTCCCTTCCTGAAGACTTTTCATTCATGGTAATCCCTGAAGACTTCATGCCCTTTGGGTAAGATCTTCCGTCAATGATTTCCATTTCAGGCTGTTGGCCGACTGTTTTTTCGTTCGTTGGTTTTTCAGTTGATTTTGCTTTAATTGTTTTAAGTTTTAAAACTTCTTCAGCAGTCATTGGATTGTTGTTTTCAATATTAGACATGATTATCTGGTGTTTAATCAGTTTTTCCTACTCTTTGAACGGCTTTTCGGATTCCGCCGGTTATTATTTTATGAAAATATTTTCTGCGAAAATTCTGCTCTTACGCTTTCTGTCTGGTTGAGCTGTTCCGCTCCCATCGCTGCTAATGCCACAGCAATCTGACTGTCAAGCGTCTTCCTGATAATATTACCGTTTGTGGCCCGTAAAATTTTGCAGAAATGGTAGGTAAAATATCCCCTGACCTGTCCGCTCATATTTCCTTCCATAGAAACCTGGTTATCTCTGGAGGCCGCCCATAAAGTGTGATTCATTCCTGCCACAGGTACTAAAGCTTTGGTCAGCACCGATTCTTTTTTGGAACTTTTTGATAACGGAATTTCTTTGGCGTAGGTCATGTAAAATTCGTCTTCCAGCATAGGCGGAATGAAACGTGCAGCTTCACAGGAAAAATCCATACTCAGTCCGAGATCCATTTTCCTTGTTCCTGTTCCGGAGTGACAGCAGTCGAAAATAACCTCAAGATTCACTCCTGCTTTTAGTTTGCTGAAGACTGCTTTAAAATCATCATCCCTAATGACTCCCGCTCCTGCATAGTCGTGCGGACAGATTGCTTCGTCCAAACCGTCAATTTCCAGATCTGCACCGATGTTGGCCACTCTTGTTCCGTGTCCTGAATAATAGAACACGAGAGAGTCTCCTTTTACACTGCTGCTGACCAGAGATTTCAGGTAATTTAGAATATTGGCCCTGGTGGCATTCTGATTGGTGAGGATCCTGATCTGAGCAGGAGCGAAACCACAGATAACCAAAGTATTTGCCATGTCACGGGCGTCATTGATGCATCCGTTTAAATCCGGTCCGCCTGATCCGATGGGAGCATAATCATTGATCCCTACGATGAGTGCTTTTTTCATTGTATTTGTTTTAAAATTCCCCTACTCTGTTCCGGCTTTTCGGGATCTGCCTGTATCTTAACTGTACATGACAAAATTGGATATTTACCTAATGTAAAAACAGAGGATAAAACCTTAATTATCACAGGAAAAGCACCCTAAATAAATTTGGAAATCAGCATTAAATAAAAAAATCCCCATCACAAATTGATGAGGACTGAATATATTATGAAGAAATGTATAAGTATCTTTAAAGATCAGCAGAGATCATGTTTTAACGCAAAAAGCACAAGCCCCACCCTGTTTTTTATTTCTAATTTTACAAAAACAGAGTCTCTGTATCCGTCGATCGTTTTGGGACTGAGGCACATTTTGTCAGCAATTTCTTTATATGTCAGCTCGCTGCACGCCAATCTTATAAACTCCTTTTCCCTTTCTTTCAGATCCGAGAGCAAAGAGGCATTCCTGGCATCCTCGGTCTGTACTTTCAGAAGTTTCTGTGCAACAAAATCGGTGTAGAAGCTCCCTTTTTCATATACGGTGTCAATTGCCTGAAAAAGTACAGAAGGCTGCATATCTTTGAGCAGATATCCTTTCGCTCCGGCTTTCAGCATTTTGATCAGTACTTTCTCATCATCTTCCATCGTCAGTGCAATGACTTTGATATCGGGATGATTTTCGGTCAGCCACTGAGTAGTCTCAATTCCGTTTTTGTAGGGCATATTAATGTCCATCAAAACTACTGCGGGAAGTACGGAAACATTTTCAAGACCGGCAATGAAATTTTCGCCGTCAGGATGATTCATCACTACCCTATACCGGGGATTTTCTGCAATCATGTTTTCTAACGCTTTAGACATTAAGGTATGATCGTCAACAATAGCAATCGGGATTGTTTTCATGATACGTTTTTATGATAGGTTATGGATGTTTTTGTTCCCTCTTCAGGTTTTGACTGAATAGAAAATGCTGCGTGGATCAGTTTGGCCCTCAATTCCATATTCTTCAGTCCTGAGCCGTCCTTCGCAGTACCCGTATCAAAACCTCTTCCGTTATCTGTGATGGTTATATTTAATTCATCCGGGCCGTCATCCAGCTGTATTGATACATTTTTGGCTCGTGAATGCTTTAAAATATTGTTGATGCTTTCCTGGATGATCCTGAATAAAATCAGGCTGTGTTTTGGGGATATTTCAATATCGTGCTTTGAAGTGTGAAAGACAATGGTCAGCAACCGTAATTTCTGGATTCTCTGAATTTCCCTTTCAATAGACTCTGTCAAACCGAAGTGAAAGACCTGTTCGGTAATCAGCGTTTTGGATAAATTCCTGATATCCTGAATGCATTCTCCTAACAGCTCATTGAGTTCTCTCAATTCTTCTTTTTCATCGCCGGTAAGTTTCGGCATCAGCTGATTATGTCTCAACCGAACGACAGAAAGTTTCTGTCCGAGATCATCATGCAGCTCCTGCCCGATATAGTTGAGGGTCTGCTCTTTCATCTCGATCTGTGATATGGCGAGCTCTTTTTCAAACCGCATATCTTTTTCTTTCCGCTCGATCAGAAGCACGGTTTTTTTCCGGATAAAAATCACGTAAACGAAAATCATCGTCAAAACAATGATAAGGAGAGTTACCGTAAAAATGATGACCAATCTGTTCTGATCCATGTTTTATGATTCAATTGGTTTAATGGTATCCGGCTTATTCCAATACAGCCCTAAGATAATGACGCCGTTGTGAATGAGGTTTAACAGGAATAGAAAGAAAAAGTAAATATCCTGCGATACGGTAGTTCTGAAATACAGTATGGGAATAATATCGATGTAAAAAATAAGCAACCCGACAGAAATCCAAAAAGGAAGATAATTTTTGATCTCAAATATTTTATCTGAATTGAAGGTCTGGTAAAGAAATAAAATAACCGAAAATATCAGCAGCAGAATGTTAATGTAAAACATATTAAAAGATAAATTCTGAAAAAACTGATGCTCCACCAGAGACATTCCCAAAATATTTATAAAAAACAAACCCAGGAGTATCATCTGTATTTTCTTAAGCAAAGGGATATACAGCAGTTTATAATAGTAGACCAGGTACATCAGAAAAACGACTGCAAAACAGATGCTGTAGTATTTCTCGGTTGGCAGATTGGTCAGTTTAAAAAAGAAGTAGAAAAAGAAATCGTTTAAAGACAGCAGGAAGTATCCTGCGAAAAAAAACAGGTTGACTTTTTCTATTTTCCGATATTGGGCAGCAATCAGAATCATCATGATGACGAGTACGACCAATGATACCTGTTTACCTAATTCTGCGTTCCAGTCCATGGTTGATCAAATTTCAGTTCATGGAATTTGCTGATACACTGTTGGGCGGTGGTGAAAGATTGGTCATATTCATGGGCTGAATGGACTCTATTTTTTCATTTTCGTCTGCCGTTCCCCGACTTCTTTTTTCAGTTCGCTCTCTTTTGGCAGTTGGCATCAGAAATACGGTCTGATAACCTGCAAATTCCGGTTTTGCCATTTTACTGACCGGGTAGTCTGCGGGATATTTTCCCATGTATATTTTGATCCCTACATTTTTCAGGTTTTGTTTTTTAGCATTTTCCTTCACATACCTGATGTACCCTTCCATTTCTTCAATGGAAAATGAGTACCATCTGGAATCGGGATTCCCGTTTCTGGATGCGGTGAGCACCCGGTGATTGGTTCTGGTGTATTCATCAAAAAGAACTTTCGCTTCCTGATGGGTGATGAGCTTCTTTCTGTAACTGTTATCTGTGGCAGGTGGAGTACAACGGATAAAGCCGAACGCAATTATACTCAGGATAAGTACAGCAAACAATGTACTCACATTCTTACATAATAAAGGAGTTTTCATCTGAAAAAATTTATAAGGTTATGAAACAAAATTAGTTAACTCCTGATAGATACAAAAGAGGAAAAACACTGTTTTTTATTTGAGCATGAGATAAAGTATTTAAAGGACATTCCTGAGTCGTAGAATATTCCTAAAAATCCTTTATCACCGACACTTTTGGCCCATCGGAATAAATTTCCGAAACATCGTTTTTAAAACATTTTAAATTTGAAACTAATTATTTTACCTGATAAATTATTAACTTTACTCTCCGGACTCTCAAAGACAGATTTTTTGCCTTAACAATAAATAAAAACACATGGAATACAAAGTACACCAGGGACGCAACCTGAAACGATTCAGAGAAATGCTGGGCATCAAACAGGAAGCATTAGCGCTTGACTTGGGTGATGATTGGAATCAAAAGAAAGTATCATTGCTTGAGCAGAAAGATGTGATCGCTGATCCGCGCTTCATCAGATCTCTGAGGTCCTAAAAATACCTGTAGAGGCGTTTCAGAACTTTGATGAGGAACAGGCTGTAAATATCATTTCAAATACTTTTGGTGAAAACGCTTACGGCAATTTTAATTACGGTACAATCACTTTTCATCCGATTGAAAAATTAGTTTTGCTCCATGAAGAAAAAATAGAATTGTATGAGCGAATGCTGAAGGAAAAAGATGCAATAATGGGAAGACTGGAGACTCTTTTAGAGGGCAAGTAATTTTAAAATTTTGTAATAAATTATCTCACGATACTAAAATAAGACTTGGATTTTATAATCTGGGCTTTTTTTAATGTATAAGTTGGGCTTGGATTTGTGGTTTTTATGAATTTGACCTTTTTCCAAAAAATAGGATAATTTTTGTGTATCGCTATTTCAATGATAGACAGATATTTTATTCCTTAAAATGCAATATCTGTTTTTTTCTTAGTGTTTAAACTTTAAGGTTTTGTATATATCGTTATAAGATATTTATAAACAGCTTATATTACTTTTTCCTATTTAGAATATAAAAAAGCAACCCATCGAAGGTTGCTTTAATTGGTGAATTTCATACTCTTGAAAAGAAACATATAAAATGACTTAAAAGGATTTTATATTTTCAGAAGGACTATTTTGGTTCAAAATAGTTTTCCCATTTCTGCCGAGTTATATTACTTTTAAAATCACAGCCTGATAAAACTATTTCCAGAACTTTTTGTAATATTCTTTTTCAATTTTAGAACATTCTTCTTCAGAAACTGTAATTTTTTTATCCTTATTTTTTATTACGTGTTTTACAAAATCAGAGTCCAACTTTATGTGCGGATATTTCTTTATATATTCAATGATATATTGTGGCCATAACCAAATGCCATCTGTGTAACAAGCATAATAGGCAATAAAATTATCATCATCATAATTATCTGTTCCAAATAGAGGGTCTTTTGCGTCATCAACAGAACCCCTCTGTGGTACTGCTAAAACTCCCTTCTGTAGATACTCCAAAGTTTCTTTCCTCTTGTCATTTATAGAATTACCATCTATAATTAAATCATGTATACTTTTAGAAGCATTATGATCGTCATGCTCTTTTACAAATCCAAAATATTTCATAATTAATCTTTTTTTAAAATAAAAAGCAACCCAAAGACTGCTTTCATTTTAAGTTCCATAGTCAATAAAAGAATCTTTATCTATAAACATATGAAATGTTGTAGGAGTAGTTTCTATTTTTAGAATAGGACTATTGTTGACTTCAAAAATAGTTTTTCCATTATTGGTAGATTTTGTAAATGACTTTCCTTGTAAGGTGACCTTCTTTAGTTTCACGTATAAAAATGACAAAAAAGTCGGAAGAAAAATCTTCCGACTGTCGACTGGTATTATGATTATTATAAAATGATTATTCAATTTCAAAATTGACATTTTCATTTTTAAGAACTCTAGTAATATCATCCAGATTGTTTTCACCAGATTTTATAATAATCCTATCATCATTTTTATACATTTCCATGTAATGAGCCATTTCTTCTAAAGAAGATATTAAATTTTTATCACGAAAGATAGATAATACTTTTAAAATATTCAATCCTTCATTTTCATTTTTTTTAATTGTTATTTGTTTCATATTTATTTTTTTATCCAGTACATCTTCACGTTATCTGTTGTAATCACTATATCAACAGGTTTAAATTTATTATTTAAAGCCTTATTTAATCCTTTGCCAGCCGGCGTAGCAAAGGCGGCAGCTTCGGCATCGTGAGAAATATTATAAACTTTCATAAATTCTTTATAATTAGTTCCTAAAGAACCAGAACCATAACTTGCTTCTACTTTTTCAAATCCTATTTTATCCAATAATTTATACATTGCTGTAGAAATTTCTTTTTGTTGTTCTGTGACTTCAAAAACATTAAATAAAACACCATCTTTAGAAATAGTAGAAAACCCCTGCACTTTTTTCTCACCATTAATTATTAGATAATGATAAATCTCTTTAGTTCCATCTTGGGCAATATTAAATGTGTGGTTATAAATATAACCTAATTTTCTAAATGCAAAATTTTGAGAATTAATATAATCATCTAAATATTTCTCTAACAAATCATCCAAATATTTCTCTGCAGCTTCTTTACTCATGTTTTCGAGCTTTTTGGCTAACTCTGCTACTTCTTTTGCTGTCCCTTTAAAAATGCTAACATCCTTATGGATTACATGAAAAATATTAGAAGGTAGACCTCCTGTGCTACCCAAAACTATCGAAGTTTTTTTCCGAATGGATAATCCAGCTTTATTAAGTGTTTCAATAACATTTTTACTTATCCCTAAATTTAGCAGTTCTTTTACTTTACTAAATTTATCTCCATTATTTAAAAACCAATCTATTATTGCTTTTGAAACTTTCTCAAAAATCTCTTGTAGTTTAGCCCCACCACGTTTAAGGATTTCCATTAAAGAAGTCAGTGCTTTCCAAATATCTTTTGCTATTTCTTTGGCTTCTCGGGTTACAGCCTGTGTTACCTTACCTAATACTTTTCCCGTTCCCTCTAAAACCTCTGCAATAATTACTCCCAATTTACCAAACTTGCCGATACTTGCAAGCTTTGCAACATTGGCATAAGGGATAAAAAATGTTAAGATAAACATTAAGCCAAATCCTGAAATATAAGCTACCCTAATCCAATCTACATCGCCCGAATCTTTCTCGCTGAGATATTTCTTTATATTGGCATACGCTTTTACCAATTCATCAGAAATATCAATATTACTCAGTGAAGAAAACAGTTGGCTTATTCCATCTACAACTTTGTCAAAGTTATCAAAAATTTCGAATGGCGCTTCTAAAATCATTCCCGCAAATTTGAAAATTGAAGAAACAAAATCGACCAATCCGTTCCACATTCCTACCCAAAATGCTATCGACTCTTTAATATTCAGAATATCTATTATGGGTTCTGCCTGTTCCTGAAAGCTATAGATTGCTTCTATCTGACGTGTTACATACGTATTGTAGTTGCCTATCACATTCTCAAGTTTACCTATATATATTTCAGCATTATCAGAAATAAAGTTAGGCAGCAAATCGTTCCATTCTGTTTTGGTTTGATCGTTTACTATAGCTTTTTTCAATTGTGCGAGTGGTGCATTATCAATTGTGAAAAAACTCGTAATATTCTTTTTTTCAAAAAAATAGTCATCAGATTGTGTATCCCAAATTGTATCCGATATTTTTAGGTAATCTATTCCGTCACCTATTTTGTTTAAAATCCATCCTAATGCTTTAGAAGGCAAGAAAAATGTCTTTATTACATTCAATAAACTTCCGATGATATCTTCAACAGCAAGTTGCTTTCCTTCCAGTCTTCCATTCAAAATTAAAGCTATCCAGTCTTTATAATCAAGCTTCAGGATTCCCTGCATATCATGAAAAGGCTTATAATCATTCAGCGTTCTTTGGTTTACCTGCTTAAAAACTTTTTTTACACTTTCATCTGTTTTAGCTAAAATGAGCTGACCGTTATTATCTCCTGTGTTATCTTCAATAAAAAGTATAATCTCATTTTTGCTCGGTTTTAAACATTGGTAAGCTTCCTTAATCTTATTCTCGTCTTTAGTAATAAATATTATAAAGTTAACTTTAGTATCTCCACTTGTTTCTCCCTTTTTACCGTCATCATCTATAAAGTAGTTAAAAGTTTTCTTTGTGAAATTTTGTTTGAGAAATTCTTCATTTACTGTACACCCCGGATCAATTATAATATCAAAATCATCATATTGATCTTTAAAAGCATCAATAAAATATTTATCTGATATTTCTTTCGATTTTTGATTTTTAAACTTCATTGCTAACAGCGGGCTCACATTATTCATTCCCCTAAAGCTTTCGCCAAGTTGCAAGACACCTGCATTATTTTCAGTTTTCAAAAAATTCTGAAAACCATTATATCCCATTTGTTGCATTATAGAGGGATTATCTAACGGGAGAAGGTTTTGAAAATCTGAGATAAGATCCTGCTTTGTAATATCATCAAAATCTTCTATTTCATTTAAATATTCTTCGTAAGTCATAATTTTTTGCTTTTAGCTTTTGGCTCATGGCGGTCAGCTTTTTCTGACCGCCACTTGCCTAAGCAGGTTAATAATTATTGATCTTGAATACTCTTATGGAAGATTATTTTTGATGCTCTGCATAGAGATCTGTGCAATTACTTTTCTAGGATCACTATCTGTAGTAAGCTGCAGATTACCATTCTTAATGTCGATGTTTTCTACAAATCGATGTGCTCCTGAGCTCAACTGTGCATCGGTAATGATAAACTCCGATTTGGTAACAACATCTTCAGGGTTCTCAAACTCCTCAGGGTTTTCATAACTGTATGGTAATGCTGTTGCTGTTTTTAGCCCTGCAGTATCTTCTTGTAGAATTGTAAGCGTTGTTGGAAGCTTTGTAATCCAAGGTTTACCCTGTTTCAATCCTACAGGTTCTCTCATTTCATCCACAATACTCATATACATTGGATCGCCGATTACAGGAACTTCTTCACCGTTCCAGATCTTTCCTGTACTCAAGAAGAACTGGATCGCATCCTCGAATCCTGGTCTTACCGTAACGATTACTCTCGCCATACCGGATTGTAAGAAACTTCTGAACAAAGGATCTACACTTTCGCTGATGTACATTTCCTGCCAGTGTTTTCTATTTGCCCAATAGTAAGGGTAGAAGCTGTAGCTCATAATATTCCACTCGAAAGCCTGTTCCATGAATTTGGCTAATGCAGTATACTGATCAAGGTTTTCATTTAAGAATACCTGAAAGTTCTCCATTTTATCTCCATCTGTAAAGTTTTGTCCGATGGTATTTGGAGACAGATAATCCTGTAACAAATAGGCAATACAGTTATGCTTCAACACATCATTCTCCATATAACGATAGAAATTACCTGTTTTATCCTTAGCTTCGGCTTCTTTTTCTTTCTGCTCTTTATCTATTCTTGCCTGCTCTTCTTTAAACTTTTCATACGCTTCTTTATATGCTTCGATAATTGCATTGAAGTTTTCAGTCTGCCAAGCCATGACATTGGCATCGTTAGGAACGCAAGGGAATTTTAAAGCGATATTAAATCCTCCAATATTCTTTCCGGAAACTCTGTAATTAAATACTCCTGTAAGATTCAATCCGCCTACACCTTCTGTTCCATTCAGGGTTTGGTTTCGGGTTTCTTTATAATAGCTTCCTCCTTTCAGGTTACCGAAAGACAAATAGGCAGGTAATATATAATTCCCCTGAAAGAACCCTGATCTGTTTCTTTGCTTGTTATAAGCCCACACAATAGATGCTGAAGTTGCTTTATAGCCATCCGGAATTTCCAGATTAGAATCAAAGAAAACACCTTCGCCTTCAGTTTGTGGACTTCCGTTGGCATTTAAAATAACTTCTTTGCCAGGCATTTCTGCAGTCAGTGTTACTCCGTAGATATCTGCCCAATACTGTAAAAGCTGTCTCGTTGCTTCTTTAGGACTTGCCATTGTGTAAGGAGCAGGAGCTTTTCGTGGATCAATCGGTGCAGTCAGTACATCTGCTTTTGCCACTGCAGTAGCCAAACGGTGTAATCTTGCAGGTTCAGGAATCATAAATTCAAACATGGTACGCTTCCCATAGTTATAGATCTGATTTTTATATTTCATATCTACCCATCTATACACACCTACAACGTGCTTATCTCCGTTTCTGTTGTCGAAACCGTGAGCATTGTTTTCTTCATATTCTTCGATGATCTTTTCAATCCTTTCCTCAGAGATCTTCGTAAGAAGCTTATCAGTAGCTTTATTGGTAATCTCCTGTGATTGAGTCATTGCCTGACGTACACTGTTTTCCTTTGCATTATGGGTGGCAAGACTTCCTCCTACTTCAAATCTTCCGTAAACTTCAGAATCTTTGCTCCAGTTGGCATAAGCCTGCGCAGTGGTATCTTTCATGATTACGTTGGCAACTTCAGACTGCATATCGTGTCTCGTCGTGGAAGTTGTATCGGTAAGGGTTTCGCGTTCTGTTGACTTGGAAGCTGTCGTCTGAATTTCGGTTTTTCTGAGCCTTCTCGTTGATTTCTGCTTAAATTCCCGTGCCATAATATTTTCAATATGCGTGACATCTCCCGGAACATAAGCATGAGTACTCTGTACTACTTTCATATATTCTGCAATACCCAATCTTTTCAATCCAAACAGTTTTCTTGCAACCGGTGTTCCTTCTGTTGGCTCTTCCTCTCTCGGTCCTTCTTTTCCTGGTTTTAAGGTAAGCAGACCAACCTGTGCTGTATTGTTAGGGATTTTCAATAATTCAAGATATGCTTCTCTTCCATTATTGAAATAAATATCTATTCTTATCCTGGAAACAGATGAAAATTTATTAACCATGACCGCCGGGAAACTAACCATCCCATTCAGCACATCAACATTTCCTAATGCTTCCTCATGATATCCTGTATTGGATTCCAATATAATTCTGGCATTGGCAACATTCCATGAATTATCTTGCACTTCAAAAGAGAAATTAATAAATCCATTATCAGGAACAAAAGCAGATCTTCTGAAAACCGCCAATAAGTTATAGGCAAGATGGGTTCTTGTCAAAGATTCTCCAACCGGAATAAGAGCTCCTCCAATGTTGGCGTATTGAGTCTGTTCCAGTACGGTATTATCCAAAGCTGCCTGAAGGGCAGAAGCAGCATGACTTTGTATCTGACTAAATACATCCTCAAAAGTCTGATAGCTGTTATCAATTTGAAGAACCTGTGTACCTATTCTTAATTCTGAATCTGAGACTACCTCCATTTTTGCACCTGCCGGAACTTTAGAATAAAATTCAGCATTAGTTTCCTGGGCAGCACATAAGCTTATAAATAATTCAAATGATTCTGCAGATAGTTTTTTTTGAAGTTCTAAAATGTCAATTTCATTTTGATAAGAAAATTCAAACGGAGGAACTTCAAACTTTTTTAATTGCTCATACAATTTTCTAAGTTCTTCATCAGATGCTTTGTGTTCTATAAGATAGTTAATCTCATCTAAGATCCTTGCAGACTCTTCTCTCTGGTACTGATATCGAGCCATATATTCATCATAAGCAGACTGATAGTTTTTAGCCTTCGCATTATAATACGATTTCTGAATTTTCTCCAGTTCTGTATTTAGTCTTTCCAGCTTTTCTTTTTGAAGAAGAGCCTGGGTGACTACTAAATCAGTTTTTGCATTGACTTTTATTCTTTCTAAAACTTTTGTTGAAAGCTGACTGGTTTCTGACATTGCTGTTCTGTTGGCTAATGTAGAACTGATTACTTCTTCTTCAACAAAAAGTTCTTTAGGCATTACGACCTTAGCTTCCAATGCTTTGGCTAATAGATCTGAGCCATTTATTTTTGTAAGCTCTTGAGTTGGCGAAAGAGTTTGAACATATCCTATATGCAAAGCTTTTAAAATATGTACAATAGCCTCTTTTGCATAAAAATCTTTTTGGGTAACCACCTGATAAATCAAATTATCCCATAATTTTTCTATTTCAACCTGTCCGGAAGAATAGCGCTCTTTTGTTTTGGCAAACTCTTCATTTGAAAGAATTTGTTTTTTTGTTATTTTTCGCCCTACTTTAAGGAGGGATAAGTATTGACTGTTTTCCAGATCATGCTCTGTAAGTATCGCTGAAAATGATCTGCATAAGTTTTCTAAAGCTTTTAGTTTAGATATTCCTGCTCTGTTTTTCACAGCCTGATCAAAAGAATTGTTCAGAATAGGTCTGTGAATAAATCCCAAATTTTCTTTCTTCGTTTCCGTAAGCTGAGGATTTCTCATGCTTATGAATCTAAAAAGAGTCTGTGAAGTATTGTTTGTAATATTGTCATTCATGACAGCTTTGTTATCTGTTGACATTTTTTTGTAGATTTGTTTGATTTTATAAAGGTTAAGATTTGAAGCTTCTTTTTAGTAGAGATACTTCATTTTTTAGCCTTATTTTTTTAGGTGGTTTAAGGCTAAAAATATCCACCGTAATTCTTGATAGCAAGCTTCATTTTCTGTCGTTTTTTCTTACAGCAAAGATCAGCGGTCATAACGACAGAACTCGTCGCAAAAAATTGTAATTAGAAAAAATTATGTCACAACCCAAAAATTTTTTTGGATGCTATTATCTCTATTAAAATTGAATCTAAATTGGATTTCAATTTAAATCATGCAGTAGGAATATACAGAAGGTCATTTAATGTCGAAACAACTTTAGAAATAATATATGAAAAGACTCATCTTTAGAAAGAAGTAAAATGATTAGTTAGAATGAATTATTTTTAAAATTTGTTAATTAAAAATGAACAGTAATGTTTATTCAATTGATTGCCCCGAAAGCATTACGCACTAATTAACAATTTATATTTTCACAATTCCAAATTCGCATATAATGGGTAATGATCACGAACATGGTAAATAGATTCACCAAAAGCTACATTTTGGCTACTTCTAATTTTGATTTAATTTATGAAATGGAAGATGTAGAAAAAAATCTTGATAAACAATAATGCTTTGTGAAATTTATAACCTGATTGGTTTAAACATAAAAACAAAAAGAATCCTTGACTCACTACAGCTCTCCACTAAAGAAGAAAAGATAAAAGAGGCTCAAAAGAAATTGGACAGGGAATTTAATTACAAAAATACTCTATTTTATTACCGTGATTTGAGCGAAGCCGCTGTTTCTGGCAGATCCATTAGTAAAAGATTTATTTTTATCTAAATTTTCAGTTCTTAATGTTTTTTTCCTCTTAATAGTTCTAAAATACCGGATTAAAACTGTTTTAAAAAGTGTTTTTATATTTAAAAACTAAGATAAGAGTTTCTATATAAAAAGGCTCAGATTATACAATCCAAGCCTTACATTTTACTTTACACACTTCGTGGGAGAGTGTCATGAGTTTTCCCTCCAAAACCAATTTGTCAGAAAGAAAACTCACCAAAATATCTTTCATCTGATTAATGAAATTTCCTCCGACAGACTGCCATTGTTCTAATAAAAATGATTTTATTCTCAGTTTAAACAATTTTACCTACAAAAACTCTCAATCCAAACGTTTTTGTTTTTCGGCGTTGTGCATTTTGATTTCCTGCACTCCATTGATCAGCTCAATGACCCCCTCGCTTTGTTCTTGGGAAACATGTGAAAATCTTTTATAATCGAGTTCTCTTCGCTTTCCAAGATAGTGATCCATCCTATTTATAAAATAGTTCCAACCAGATAAACTACAAATAATCTGTAATCGTAAAACAGTAAAACGATACTGAAAGTGATCAGATTAAGTAATGAAAACAATGTGTTTAAAGAAGAATTGTTCAAAAATTGCTCAATTCTAAGATGGTCGTTGATTCTATGCATGATATCTCTCGTCATTCTCATATAAAAGAAACTGATCGGAAGTTTCATCAATTTAATAAAGAAATTGGAGATAATTGAAATATTGATTCTGGCAGAAAGGTGAAGTAAGATCCATCTCCGGATAACCTCTATTCCAATTCTGCCAAGAAATAGTATAAACTGAGTAAGTAAATCAAAATAAATGAAATTCAAATCTTGATTCTGAATTCCTTCATCTACAATGCTTCGAGTAAGGAAAGGCAGGATAAGTGACAATAAACTTTCCGCTAACAACAATCGCCAATTGAACGATCAACGATTTGTATTTCAACAAATATTTTGATAGAAATGAAAAACTCGCTCTACTTTCCTGGTCGTCAAATTCTGTCTGAAAAAATGCGGGAATAGTTTCGAGAATCAAAGCAATGCCTTCTTCGGTATTTTCGTTGGCTTTTTCGCCAATCCATCTTTGATAAATTCTTCTTGCGTATAAGTAATCAAATCGTAACTCGGATCTGAAATATAGACAACGTTGTTTTTATTGATTTTGTAAACGACTACAAAGTGATTTTTTGTTCTAGTGTACAATACACGGGAACGGACTTCTTCATCCAATGTATTAAAATCAATCTGTACTCCCAGAGAACGGAAGCCTAAATCTTCAGCAGCATCACTCACTCCAAGCAGACTGCTTTCTTTCCCTTGTCATTTCTGAAGGTTACGGATCTGCTGTAACGAAATACTTTTCCGTAGTACTTGCTAATTATACTGAGACATGTGGAACAGCAGTCTTTGGAATTGGGTTGTTTATCGAAAGGGGAAATTTTAAATTTCATTTATAATTTCATCATCTTTTAGTAAATCATCTACGAAATAATGAATATCTTCTCTATCATATGCATCTGGAAATTTGTAAACATTGAGGAGGATATTTGGCGTAAAAGTAAATTCTTTTTCAAAATTTTCATTTGCAATTGCCTCCAATTCTACTAAATATGTGTTTTCAAAATTCGGAATTTTTTTGATGAAGTTTAAATTAAGCGTATCGCTAAATGCTAATATAAATGGATAATTGGGGTGAGATTCTAATTAGAAATGGAATTCTTGTTTACTTAGTTTCAACCATTTTTTAATATTTTCTAAGTTCACTTTATGCAGTATTTTAATTTATTTTATATAATTGTAAGTCAATATAATTGTTGTTTTTTAGCATTTGTGTTTGGATATACTTTTTTTCTTCTCTTTTCTTTTGTGTAAAATCTATTTCATTCCCATTATTATCAAAACTTTTACCATTTAATAAACCTGGATTTATATTCATAAATTGTTCGGTTGCACCCATTGGATTTCTTTTAAAATTATTCCAAATTTTATTAAATTCAAATTTATTTATTTGAACAGGTAACAAATACTGTTTATAAATAAAATTTGTTACTGCGTGTGCAACTTTATAATTTGCTATTAATAAAAAGGAATGCTGGTTTTGTAAATCATTTATTTTAACTATTAAGCCAGGCAGGTTTGCAAAAACATATGGACCATCATGTATTAAAATGTCTTGTGTAAACCAAGCTTCCCATGTACGTGCACCATAATTGATTTCAGCTTTTTGGCAATTGTAGTTTTGTATTATTTTTTTTTCTTTTGTAAGCTTCCAATTTGTTAACGGCTGCTGTATAACTTTAAACGGTTGAATACCAATATAATCAATGGAATAGGTACTTTTTTCACTTTTAAAAACATTATTAATAAATAGACCTTTAGAGATTTTTACGTTAGCTGGACTTTCATTATTTTTAATAGCTTTTGCAATAGCTGAATCTCTCTTTGCTCCATTATCACTAACAAATTCAGTATGGTTATCAAAAACTTCTAACCTAGTCTCTTCATATAGCAAACTATCTATTTTTGTTGAATCAGGAACAAATTTATATGAATATATAAATCGATGAGTTTGTGAATAACAGAAAAAAGGTAAAAGGAATAAGACAAGATAAGTAAGTTTCTTCATTGAGTGGTATTTGATTTATTATTAAAAGACTATAATTTTCACAATTAAATCCATTTTTAAATAAATTTATTAATTAAGCCTTTTTTGAATAGAAATGCAACAATGCCAGTGAAGAATGTTTGGTGAAAAATTGGTGTAATTTTGATCAATTATTCAATGCTAATGCATAAAATTTTCTTTAGGATGAGTTGCCAATGTATTCAAAAAGAACTTTATATTTTGGTTAAGAATAATAATTTTAAAATAAGATACATAAATTAACGTTACCAGATTTTTTTTGATTTAATAAAAAAAGCCATCAAAATAAACTTTGACAGCATTATACAGTTTAATAGAAATCTAGTAAAGATATAGTTTTTTTGAAAATACTATGGCTCTATACTTGGATCTGCATTGCATGGCCCGCATGGAGCTGGTGTAGTAGGTGCTGAACAACAATTCCAATGCCCAGGTCCGCCAAAGTCATTCCAAATGCCACCATGTGCACAACCTGGAGCGGCCGGACAAGTTGATTGTATACCACGATCACCACCTTTAAGTGAACGTAATTCTCCTCTCGAGAGCTTTTTAAGATTTTTCATATTATTATTCTTTAATTTTGTCATTAGTGACAGATTCAAAACTAGAGAATTTTTTTGTCATACAAAAGTGAAAATTATTGCTTTTTTACAGCCTGTATTTCTGCATTTGCGGAATTATTATTATTTTTACCACCACACCAAAAATTAAAATGATAAAAAGTAAACTTATAATATCTCGAAAATCAAGAAATATTTCACAGACCGATATTGCAACTTACCTAAAAATTAGTCAAACTCAATACCAGAAAAGAGAAGCAGGTAAAATTAAAATAATGTTTGATGAGTGGAAGAAAATTGCAAAACTTTTAAATGTGCCTATCGAAGATATATTTGAAGAACATCAAGAAATTGCAGATCAGAGAAGCTTAAAAGATGAAATCGATTCTATTAAAAAACGACTTATAATATTGGAGACAAAATTAGCAAAAACACACATTTAGATATTTTGGCAAATGATAATTTATTAAGAACGAACAATTTACACAAATAAGTGATAAATTACAATTTTCAATGACTCAAATTGACGTCTTTGTTTTCATAAAATCTCCACTTAAAATTTCCTACATAAACAAGATGTAATAATAAAGGCGAAGTTACAACTGAAGCTTTATCATAAGTATATGCAAAATGTGTTTCAAGTGATCTAGATAATATTTATTTATTGTTTTAACAAATGATAGAAAGCGTCCAAAAGAATTAATAGATTTGTTTTATACTATCTCTTCTCTTCACCATTAGTAAGTTCTGTGTTCCTTACCTCTATTTGGATCAAAAAAAGAGCCCACGCCTTTGTATATACATTTAGTATGTATTTAGTCACTGTTCAAGACCTCAGCCTGCGGGTTTACAAGCAACCTCATTTTTTTTAAGCTAGCCGATGATCAATTCGATTCTGCCCTTTTCAGCTTTATATTTTATTTTGGTCTGCAGGTCGTAATACTCCAGTTATTGAGCACAAATTCCTGTTCTTTTGCAATACCAATTTTGTCTTTCTAATTTTTAAGAATAAGGATGCCCGTTTATTGCTGGATGCAGAAATCAATAAGCTTCTTGCTGTAAAAATGAAGTCGATAGCTTACTGTTCAATACCGTGCTTTTGTTTCCGCTTGGCTCCATTTCCGTAATGAGCCCAAGTAATGCTAGAATGAATCTTTTCTGACTTGCCTGTATTGCAAGCCTGCGGTATAAAAACTCTTTAGAGCCAATATTGATTCGTACATTATTGGCTTTTACAACAATAGGATGTTCTAATGACAAGGAAGCTTCTGCAATTTTGGCTTTTAAAGCGTGTTCTTCATTTTCAAATTCAAATACTGTAAGCCAAAAAATTTTTCCGTCTTTCAGCTGGATCTGAGATGTGCAAAGTTTTATCTCATCTCTTAAAATACGTTCCATGATCAATCTTTTATCAGAGAAGGCCTTCCCTAAATAAGTCTTAACCTGAATCGCAAACATATTGAAGCAAAACGCTTTTGTTCAGAATCATATCTCATTTTGCCGATGTATTTTACAGGAATCGGAATGTTTCTTTTAAAGTTTCTTCGTGATTTTGTTCCCTGCCAATACTCTACTTTGTTTTCAGAAAAGGTTGACGGAATCATATTATTCAAACTTCCCAGAATATCAGTCGGGATCTCACCTTTGAAAAGGTCGAAGACTATTCTAGCAGTTGTATTTGTTTTGGAACGACTTAGATAGGATATTGTATAAGGTTAAACATTCTATTGATCTTTTAACGATAGAATATTGTCTTCAGCAATATTTGCACGGTAGATACATAAACTATGTGTCAAAAAAAGATTGATTAATTATTCAATTTTCATGCAAGAAATTTCCATTGCAAACAAATAGGACACTAGTAAAACTTTGTGAAGTACATATATTGATCAGTAACAAATAATATAAGAGAGAAATTTAGTTGTAATTTATGAGTGTAAAAACATTTACCTAAGATATTCTGTCTTAACATGAATGCGAAATGATGAGATGAGTGAAGTCTCAAGTACGAAAATAAAATGTTCAAGTGGAATTAAATTAGTAGAAAATGAGTAAAGTTGAATCTTCCCCTATTGTTTTCTCCTTTAAAATAAAAAACTCTCTGCTAACCTTAGTTACAGAGAGTTTTAAGTACCCCAGACGGGACTTGAACCCGTACGTCCTTGCGGACACAGGATTTTAAGTCCTGCGTGTCTACCAGTTCCACCACCAGGGCATGGTGTGGAGCGAAAAACGGGACTCGAACCCGCGACCCCAACCTTGGCAAGGTTGTGCTCTACCAGCTGAGCTATTTTCGCATAATTTGTGCGGATGAAGGGACTCGAACCCCCACGCCTCACGGCACCAGATCCTAAGTCTGGCGTGGCTACCAATTACACCACATCCGCATTATTATTTTGAGCTATTTTAAAGAACTTGTTTCGTTTTTGTGAGTGCAAATATAGGGCAATAATTTGTATTTGCAAGTCTTTTCACAAAAAATTTTATTTTTTTTACAAATTTTATTTCCGGGTTGCTTTATTACATTTCAATTTACTACTTTTACAAAGTTAATATTTACGATATGGAATTACAAGGAACGGTAAAGAAAATCACTGATGTTCAAACATTTGCAAGTGGTTTCCAAAAGAGAGAAATGGTTATTCTTACACAAGAACAATATCCACAGCCTATCAACATCGAATTTTTACAGGATAAAATAAATTTATTGGATGCCTTGAAAGAAGGAGAAAATGTAAAAGTAGGAATCAACATCAGAGGAAGAGAATGGGTTTCGCCGCAGGGAGAAACAAAATACTTCAATTCTATCACAGGATGGAGAGTAGAAAAAGTAATGGATAACGGTACAGGTGCAGAGCCAACTCAGGCATCTTCACAACAATCAGCAGCACCGGTTTCTAATGAAAATCCTTTCGCCGGAGACGATGATGATGATCTGCCTTTTTAATCTAAGCATATAATCAAATACAATCCCGCTTTTTAAGTGGGATTTTTTTCACCTATGATCCGACTGGACCCAAACGAAATCTCATTTCCCAATCCGCAGCATTACGACTGTCACGAAGGTATTATCGCCTACGGCGGCGACCTGTCTATGGAAAGAATATGGTTTGCCTATCAGAACGGTATCTTCCCCTGGTTTAATCCGGGAGAAGAAATTCTCTGGTGGTGCCCGGATCCCAGATTTGTACTCTTTCCCCAAAATCTGAAAGTCTCGAAATCGATGCGGAAAATACTGAAAAATGAAACTTTTACCTTCACGGAAAATCAGAATTTCAGGGAAGTGATCAGAAACTGCCGGGAAGTCACCCGAAAAGGACAGGACGGAACCTGGCTTTCAGACGAACTGATGGAATCTTTTATCCGGCTTCACGATTATGGCTTTGCCAAAAGCATTGAGGTCTGGCAGGATGACCGTCTTGTAGGTGGGTTTTATGGCCTTCAGGTTGGCAAAGTATTTTGCGGGGAAAGTATGTTCGCCAAGGTAAGCAATGCTTCTAAAGCAGGCTTTATTTATTTTGTGGAAAAATATCAGGATGAACTGGTACTGATCGACTGCCAGTCTCATACCGAACATCTTGAAAGCTTAGGCGCCACCATGATTCCCAAACAGGAATTTCTAAAAACACTACACAAAAACAATGAACGCTGATAAAGAAAAATGGATTCTCCTGATCATCCTGAGTATTATCTGGGGATCATCATTTATTCTCATCAAAAAATCACTGGAGCACTTCTCCCCTTACCAGGTCGGAGCACTGAGAGTTCTGATCGCAGGAATTATCCTGATGCCGGTCGCAATTTCTAAATATAAACTTTTCCCTAAAAAACATCTGAAGTGGCTGATATTAGCTGCTTTTACAGGAAATTTCATCCCGATGTTCCTGTTTCCTATCGCTGAAACGCAGATCAGCAGCAGTATTGCCGGAATCATCAATTCGATGATGCCCATATTTGTGATCATTGTTGGCACATTATTCTGGAAGTTTGAAACAACCAAAAGACAGATGACGGGAATTCTGATAAGCTTCACGGGAGTCTGCATGCTTGCGTTCGGAGGCGGAGACGGTTCTCAGTTTAAGATTTTTCCTATTTTGCTGTTGCTTATGGCCACACTGTGCTATGCAGTCAGTACAACAACAGTAAAATCCAAACTCATGGATGTATCGTCAACGGTTCTTTCGGCTTTTGTGTTTTCGTTCGTTTTATTTATACCTTCTCTTTTTGCACTGATCTCTACAGGTTTCGTTTCAACCTTCAGTTTTTCAAAGGAAAATATGACAGGGCTGATGTTTGTAAGTCTGCTTTCAGTATTCGGAACGGGGTTGGCGATGATGATGAACTACCGGCTGCTTAAAGTTTCGACTCCGCTGTTTGCATCAACCGTTACTTTGCTCATGCCGGTCGTAGCCATTATCTGGGGTATTCTGGATGGCGAAAAACTGACGATCTTTCAGTTTATAGGGGCAAGTGTCATTATTGCCGGTCTGATCTTTTTAAGAGCTAAAACTGCTATACAAAAATAAATCCCGCATTACTGCAGGATTATTGTATTTACATTGATCTTGATGATCTGCTTTAATGCTTATAACTAAAAGCAAAACACCAAAAGTTGATTACTCATTCTGACTGTTGAAAAAGCATCATTTTTAAGCTTCCGCTTTCAGGTTCATTAATTCTTTTTCTTCACTTTAGCCTTCACCTTTTTTACCTCATCTTTGATATATGGATATTTTTTCTGCATATCGGTAATCAAGGTCGGGTCTAATTCAAGTGCTTTTTCCAAAGCATCACTGCCTTTATTTTCATCCTTTAAATTGAAATAACAGTTACTGAGCTGGTAATACAGTTCGGCACGGTTATGATGTTCCAAAGCTGCAATCAGGACGGTAACCGCTTCTTCATACTCTCCCACAAGCATCAATACTTCGGTATAGGCATACCAGTTATAAAATCTTGAAGGTTCGGCATCAACCAGCTTTTTGAGACACGAAAGACTTTCTTCAAATTTTCCTGAATCAATAAATAAAAACGCCAGCCTTTTCTGATAATCAAGGTTTCCGTCATTCAGTAAAGTCGCTTCCCTGGCGAAGTGAAGAGCTTCAGGCATTCCGCCCATTTCTTCGTAAAGATAAGACTGCTCCATCATAGACAGGTAAAACTGAGGATCTTCTCTCAGTGATTTCTGAAAATAATTCAATGCTACAGTGGGCTGCTTCAACGCTTTATAGCACAAACCTATTTTATAAAAGGTAAATGCCTTTGTATATTCCAGCTCGAGCATTTCTTCATATACTTCAACTGCTTTTTTGTATTGATTCAAAGCTTCATAACAGGCTGCTTTACTCGCATATACTCCAACAGCGCTGGAATTAATAGCGAGCATATAATCAAACCCCCTGATAGCTTCTTCGTAATTTTTCCTATTGAAATAAAACTGTCCGTATTCGCTCCACGCCACTTCAGAGTACGCAAAATTATCAAGATAGTCATTCAGAAAAGCAATCGCTTCCTCGCTCTTATTCAGGTCACTGAAACAGATCATTGCGTTTTCCAGCGAATATTCATCCGTCGGATCTTCTTTGAGTGCCTGCTGATAATGTTTAAGAGCGTTAAAAGGATCTCCCAGATTGACATATTCATCAGCAATAAAATTATTCAGGAAGTTTTCTTCTTCATTTAATTCCAAAGCTTTTTTGCAGATGTCAATAGATTTTCTCGGATTTCCCAAATTCGAATAATACTTTGCGTAGCAAACGAGGAAGTCTGTATTCTCCATAGAAGAACCTTTTAACTCATCGATCATGTCTTTCGCTGTATTATAATCTTCCCATTCTAAGAGTACTTCAAGCTTTTTGATCTTGATATCCAAAGAATTGGGATGAAGTTTGAGACCGTACGTTACTGCCATATCAGCGTAATTAAAATCTCCCAACTCCAGGTAATAAACAATGATATCATCCAACTCTTCTGTGTCGAAGTAGAATTCATCATTGTTTTCCATCATTTCCTCGAACTTTTTTACAAGTTCATTTCCAAAATATTCTTCCAATATAGTATCTCGCCGTTATTTTCAAAGTTCAAAATTGTTTTATAAACTTCGAAAAAACTTTTTTTAAATTAAATTTTTCCTGTTATCAGGACTTTGCCGGTTTTAAAACAGATAATTTTATTAAGTTTTCTTATTGACTCAATCATCTTTTAAAACTGTTTTTATTAAGATTTTTCAATCTTTAGAAATTACAAATTAGATAAGCATTTCATCATTAAATATACAAAATTCTGAATTAAATCAGACTTTTGATCTTCTCAATCATTCGGTCTCCCAGATCATCAGCTTCCTGTTGCGAGAAAGCTTCTGTATAAATTCTGATAATGGGTTCCGTATTCGACTTACGAAGGTGTACCCAGTTCTTTTCAAAATCGATCTTTACGCCGTCTACCGTAGAAACCTCTTCATTTTGATATTCTTTTTCTATTTTAGTTAAAAGATCATCTACATTTATTTCAGGAGTCAGTTCAATCTTCTTTTTCCCCATGAAATAACCCGGGTAACCTGATCTTAATTCTGAAACGGTTTTGCCTTCTTTAGCGAGATGGGTCAGAAACAGAGCAACACCTACTAAGGAATCTCTACCGTAATGAAGATCAGGATAGATAATTCCTCCGTTTCCTTCTCCTCCGATTACCGCATTTTTTTCTTTCATCAGGTTCACCACGTTGACTTCACCTACTGCACTGGCAAAATATTCAGAATCGTGTGTCTTTGCGACATCTCTCAATGCACGGCTGGAAGAGAGGTTGGATATCGCAGCTCCTTTTTTGTTTTTCAGCAGATAATCAGCAACAGCAACCAGAGTATATTCTTCCCCGAACATTTCTCCTTTTTCGTCCACCAAAGCCAATCTGTCTACATCCGGATCTACAACAACGCCTAAATCTGCATTTTCTTTGATTACCAATTCGCAGATATCTCCCAAATGTTCTTTCAGCGGCTCAGGATTGTGCGGGAAATTTCCGTTGGGTTCGCAGTACAGTTTTACCGTTTCGCAGCCTAATTTATCAAGCAGCATCGGAATAGCAATTCCTCCCGTAGAATTCACAGCGTCCAGAACAATCTTATATTTTTTAGCTTTAACAGCTTCAACATCGACCATCGGCAGATCCAGAATCTGCTGGATGTGAATATCAAAAGCATCATCTCTTGTTTCATATTTTCCCAGATCATCAACCTGAGCGTAATCGAAATCTTCATTTTCGGCCAATGCTAAAACCTCGGCACCATTCTCTCCGGTAATAAATTCTCCCTTTTCATTCAATAGTTTCAGTGCATTCCACTGTTTTGGATTATGTGAAGCAGTAAGGATAATTCCTCCGTCTGCCTTCAGCTCAGGAACCATGATCTCAACAGTGGGTGTAGTAGAAAGCCCTAAATCAACTACATTGATTCCCAACCCCTGTAAAGTGGCGGTAACCAGAGAATTGACCATTGAACCTGAAATTCTGGCATCACGACCGATAATTAAAGTTAAATCTTTTTTATTTTTATTATTCTGAAGCCAGGTTCCGAAAGCAGAAGCAAATTTAACGACATCAAGCGGTGTCAGATTATCATTTACTTTTCCGCCAATCGTTCCTCTGATTCCTGAGATACTTTTTATTAATGACATACTATTTTAATTTCTTTGGGTTCTTCTCTATTTTTTTACTTTCTGAATTTACTCTTCTTTCAAGTTTTTTGATATCTTCTTCAGAAGGAAGCTTTTCCGGAACAATTCCTCTCTCCAACAAAATTTTTCTAACAGATTTATTATTAATTATATGTTCTGAAGAAATTGAATTTTCAGTTTTTAAATCTTTCTCTTTTGTATTAAATATTGTGATTTCAGTTGCGAAATCTTTAGCTTTAATTGTTATTGTTGGAAGAAAGTCAGCAAGAGGTCTATTTTTAGGAATATTTAAAATGTCTTTCATTTGCTGTGTTGTTTTACCAAACAATGCAAAATCCCCCTTGCTTCTTATTATTCCAAAATCCCTGTCATTTCCCGTTTTTTCATAAATAAGACCTGAAAGTTCTCTCTCTGACAGACTAAATTTTTGCCTTGCCTGAAGTCTTTCACACTCTTTTATCCTTTTCTGAATTTCTTCAAACTTTCTTGTTTGTACCGCAAAATAACTTTGAGCAAATGCAATAGGTTCTTTTTGAGGATCTCCATTCTGAGCAATAAGATAACATGCATATCTCGTAAGCATAACATCTTCTATTTCTCTTTGTGAGCCAGAGCCTAATGTAACCATTTTGTTAACGTCAACAAAATGGTCTGAAATATTATTTTCGCTAACTTCACACGACGTTTTAGCTTTAACAATAACATTAGCGAAATTTCTCCATTCTGAATATCCTAGTAATTGCTGTAAATCACGCGCAAACCAAAATTCTATTCCATCATCTGTTTCATGAGAAAAATCTTCAAATGAATTAGTTAGGGATTTTACTTTTTCTAATTTCATGATTGTGTTTCAAACTACAAAAATAAGTAAAATTTGAATCTTAAGTATTTTTAGTTTTCCACAGGAATGTTATATTTCTAAGAACACCCGCAATCCTTGTCACAGCCTGACCTTTTAGAATCAAATTTCTTTGGCGCAAAGTTTTTCCTGATCAGCCTGTATAAAGAATAGCAGGCAAAAACAACCAGAAGAGCAATAATTACATATTGAAAAATTAAGGAAGAATCCATTTTATTTTAAAATTTGATATACGATCATGGACACAAAATATGCCAAACCTGTCATCATGACCATCTGAAAACCTGTCCATTTCCAGCTTTTTGTTTCCCTGTAAACCACTGCAACCGTAGAAATACACTGCATTGCAAATGCATAGAATAAAAGTATCGAAATACCTGTGGCAAAGCTGAATACTTTTTCACCATTTGGTTTTACATCCTGTCTCATTTTATCGATCACTTTTCCTTCAGGAGCATCATCATCCAGACTATATAAAGTTGACATAGTACCTACGAATACTTCTCTTGCAACAAAGCTTGTCAGTATTCCCACTCCCATTTTCCAGTCATATCCCAAAGGTGCAATAGCAGGCTCGATAGCTTTCCCCATTTTAGCCAGATAAGAGTGATCCAGTTTAACATCTGTTGCTACTATCTGATCCGGACTCTGTTTCGGTCCGAAATAACTCAGAAACCAGATGATGATACTGACAATAAAAATAATCTTTCCCGCTCCGGTAATAAAGTCCCATACTTTCCCCAAAACCATTTTCAGGTCATAGCCGAAGAGTGGTTTTTTATACGTTGGAAGATCCATCACCAGATATGTTTTTCCTTTATTTTTAATAAATCCTTTTAAGATTGCAGCAGAAAGCAGTGCTACGAAAAATCCAAGAAGATACATTCCCAGAAGAACCAGAGCCTTATACTGAATCCCAAAAATAGTTTTATCCGAGATAATCAAGCCAATGATAATGCTGTATACCGGAAGCCTTGCCGAGCATGTCATAAATGGCGTCACCAGTATGGTCAGCAATCTTTCTCTGAAATTTTCAATGTTTCTTGTTGATATGACCGCAGGAATGGCACATGCCGTTCCGGAGACCAGAGGCACGATACTTTTTCCGTTTAATCCGAACGGCCTTAAGAATCTGTCCATTAAGAAAATAACCCTCGCCATATATCCTGAATCTTCCAGAAGATACAGAAAGTACAGTAAAATACCGATTTGCGGTGCGAAAATAATGATGCCGCCCAATCCCGGAACAATTCCGTTTGAAATCAGTGAATTGATCGGGCCTTCCGGCAAATGCTCTCCACTGAATGCTGAAAGCCATGCAAAAAATTCGTCGATCCAGTTCATCGGATATTCTGCAATGAAAAAAACGCTCTGAAAAATAATGAGCAGTATCATTAAAAATACAATGTATCCCCAAAAAGGATGAACGAGCACCTTATCCAGTTTTTCTGTCAGCAATTCCTTGAACTGCGGTTTTTTGGAAATGACATCCGATAATATTTTATCAATATTCTGATATCTCCTGACTACTTCCTGAACCTGCAGCCGTTTCGGAACCAGGCTTTTAGCTTCTGGATCGCTAATTAAGTCCGTTGCTGAATTCAATGCATTGACATCTGTCGCTAATGACAGGCTCATCCATGCTTTGTAATGGTTTTCAAATTGATGATGTCCCGAAACTTTTTTTAAAAAATCTTTATGCCCGGAGGGAATTTCGAATGAAGGATCCTCAGTTTCCTTAAAATCATTGTTCAGAACAGCTTCCTGAATGGCTTCAATTCCTAACTGTTCTTTTGCATTGGTCTGGATAATTTTGATATTCAAAGCCTCAGAAAACTTTTTGATATCTATATTGACCCCTCTTCTTTCTGCCTGATCCATCTGATTCACCACCAGGATCATCGGAACACCCAGATCCTGGATCTGCTGAAATAAAAGAAGTCCTCTTTTTAAACTGAGAGCCTCCAGAATGTATATAACTCCTGCAAAATCTTTTTGACCCTCCAAAAGGAATTTAGAAAAAATAGCTTCATCTTCTGAACTGGGATAGATACTGTATGACCCGGGAAGATCGATAATTTCAACTTCCTCATTTTTATACGTATAACTGCCTGAATGGCTTGAAACAGTAACCCCTGCATAGTTTCCTGTTTTTTGCTTTGTATTGCAGAGTGCGTTAAAAACCGTTGATTTTCCTACATTCGGATTTCCTACTAAAAGTACCTGTTTTTTGTTTTTTTCCTGCATTAATTCCAATCTTCTACGATGATAAACTCTCCTTCTTCTTTACGAAGTGCAATCCGGCTTTTTTCTTCGCCGAACTCCACATACAAGGGACCGTTGAAAGGAGCCTGATACAGAATTCTGAAAACAGTTTCAGGCAAGAGCCCCATTTCTATGATTTTATTAGGCATTTTAAGGTGATCATTGTCATAGCCCAAAATTTTCCCAAGTTTATTTTTAGGAAAGCTGCTTAAAGTTTGTGAATAGTTATCTTTCAATATCTATGTTTTTGTACATGCAAATATACGTTATTTAAATTTAATCTAAATAACGCTTCCATAAGGGAATAATCCGTTAACAACACAAACTGAAATTTCCAATTTCAGAAAACTTTTTTTCATCTGCTTTATCCGGATAACAATAAACCCAAATACATGACTGTATTTGGGTTTATTTCAATATAGTTGAGTTAAATATGAATGTTATTTTTTATCTTTTTCTTTACCTACTTTTTCCAGGTTTCCTACATTGACTGTCGGAGATTTTTCAATTGGGTTGTCATTAGAATTAAAAAAATCTTTTGCCATTTTTTCCTGTTTTTTCATCATTTCACCAATAGTAATGTCAGACCCTGGCATTTTCATATTAGACATTTCCGGAGTTATTCTCTGACGAAATTCACCCATTGGATCTTTTTTAAATGTCGCATAAGCTTTTTCAAATTTTTCTTTCGTTGTAGGGGTTACTGTATTTGACATCCCATATTTCGCATTCACTTTTTCAGAGTAAGAAAGTTCTTCGTAATTATCAATTTTCTTATTCCCGCTCAGCTTCCATGAGTAATGCTTTTCAGAATCTTCGATCTTAACAATCAGTCCTGGTAAGCCATAAAATTTATAAGGTCCGTCCTGAAAAGGAATATCTGTACTGAACCATGCTGTCCATTTTCTTCCTGCAAAATCAGTAGTTGCTTTTTGAGTGTTATATTCCCCCACTTTTTCTTTTTCAGGAAGAATATTCCATTTAAATTTAATATCATCTTCGTAGCTAAATAGATTCATACTGATTCTATCCACATACTGCTCTTTCATTTCAGGATATATTTTTATAATCTTATATGAGAATTTTGGCATTTTAATAAACTTAGACATATCTTTAAATGACTTAGTTTTTTCCATTTCCTCAACAGCTCCTTTGATGATTGAATCCTGAGCCGGTACGGTATAATCCTGATAGATTGATTTTTTACCTGTGATATCCAGAAGGGTGATTACCTTATCAATTTTTGTTGAATCCTGCTTCGGCTTAAAAGTCAGTTCATAAAAAAAACGGTTGGCAGTTTCCTGTGCATGTGCAATGGTGCAAACTGCGATCAATACTATTGAGAATAAATTTTTCATTTTTAATAACATTTATATAATTAGTGAACAGTTGTACAATTTTGTTACATAATATTTTATTAAAATTTATTTCTTTATTTATTTACATTTTTTAATTTTAAATAAATCCGAAAATAGATATGTATGGACACCTTAAAACAACTCAGAGAAGAACTTGTAGCCGAATACCAGACAACTTTACAGTTTTTTGAAATTTATCCTGATGATAAAAATGATTACAGTCCGCATCCCAAAAGTATGAAGATGGCGCACCTTGCCACCCATATTGCGGAAATCTTTGGCTGGATGGGCTTTATGCTCAGCAGTTCTGAAGTAGATTTATCCAAAAGCGGTATGCAGCCTCAATTAATCACCACCAGAGAAGATTTGCTGAAAACTTTTGAAAATAATTACAGATCGAGTAAGCAGGCTTTAGAAAAAGCAAAAGAGGAAGACCTTCTTCCAGACTGGTCTTTGAAGAATGATGGACAAACACTTTCTTCATGGACCAAGTATGGAGCTATCCGTCACAGTCTGAATCAAATTACCCATCACCGTGCACAATTGGGAATCTATTACAGGCTTAATGATATTCAGCTGCCTGGAAGCTATGGTCCGACAGCAGATATACAGGACTTTTGATTTTAAGCATAAAAAAAACCAACCTCAGAGAGATTGGTTTTTCCTTTTTTATTTAAAATTGAATTTTACCGTAAACATGACTTGGCTTGGTCGGAGTAAAACTCTGGTGTATGTAATATTTGTTGTATTAATGTCATAAGTTTCAAACACTTTTTTGTTGGCTATATTCATCCACTTCACTTCGAAATCAATTTTCTTTTTTGACCACGTAAACTGGTAAGAAAGATCGTAGAATCCATTTCGGTAATCTTCATTAACAGCACTCGTATTTACCTGATCCCAGCTGAACCCTACAGTATGATTTTCGATAGGATAGAAAAAGAGTCCGAGATTGTGTGTAAATCCGTTTCTGGCTGCACTGGAATTTACTCTTCCTGTACTTGTCTGGTTTGTTCTTGTGATACTGGCATTATAATCTACACTCATCCAGCTGAAGTATGTATTGTTAAATTTAAGTCCGAATGACTGACTGTTATTTTTGTTTGTAAATGATGCGTTATTTAAAAAAGCATCGGATTTTGATGTATTGTTGCTGTAACTTAATGATGCATTGGTTTTAAATTTTGGGAAGTACTTCCCGATTTCAGCACTATACCCACTATTCACTATATTATTGTCCTGTTCGATATACTGCATAACTGTATATCCTCCAATGATTGTAGGATTTGAAATCAGGTTTCTCTTCGCATCAGAGAGTCTGTAATTGACATTAAAGAACAAATTGTTCAGAGGGTTTCTATATTCCAATCTCAGTCCTGCAGATTTATTGTTGTTTTCAGGAATAGGATTTGAAGCATCCATAGCATTTAAAGCAGTCGGCGAAGTCATCAGAAATCCTGAATAAGCGGTGTTTACTTCACCGAAATTATTACTGATATTTCCGTTCAGAGACGCTTTGAAAAAAGAAGCGAAATTATACTGAGCAAAAACATTGGGCTCAAAAGTCACTTTATTTACAGATCTTGAAACATTCCTTAAAGGATCTTCTGCTGAGATATTATTTGAATTCACAGGAACGTTTGCATAAAGCATCCAAGAATCATTTTTGAAATTAATACCAACACTTGCATAAGGTGTTGCAGTAGTATATTTCAAATCGTTATCAAAAGCAATCCCATAACCGTAAGGCTGACCTTCCTGATAGTTGGTAAGTGCTGATCGTAAATCAGTCATTTTATAATTAAAACCTAATTCAGGAGTGAAAGTCCAGCCCTTAGCTGAAAAACCAATATTTGCAGAATGATTTGCTTCAAAGGTTTTCAGCTGTAGATTTTGCCTTACTGATTCCGCAGCTCCTCCGGGATTAAAGCCAGGAATCCGAAGATAAGATGCAGGAGTAACGTCAAGTTTCTGACTGTCATTTTGATAATTGATGAATGACAGTACATTCACCATCTTTTCTTTCCATGGAATAATTGTACTCAATGAGTTTTGAAAAGAAGAAGTCGGAGACTGGATGGCCTGATTTCCGGTTCTGCTGAAAGAACCGTCTGTTCGGTCTACTATACCCCGGTCAGCATTCCAGAATTGTGAAAAACTGGTCGTGTTTTTGAAAAAGCCTTTTTTTGCGTTTTTTGTAAAAACCAATTCCCCTTTTGCTTTATCTGTATAGAAATTGTTTAAAATATTGGTTGTTACTCTATAGGCAGGAATTTCATCGGTAGCAAAAAAATCTGTCTGACTGTAAGCTTCTCTTTCAACTGCATTATTGGTATAATTTGCACTTGCTTTCAGTTCCCACTCTTTTTTCTTATCAATATTGGTAAGATAGTTTGCGGATAGATAATGTACATTATTAAATAAATATCTTCTGACAGGCAAATTTGGAGTCAGTGCATTTTCAACATTTAGCCAGTCATTTTGGGAAGCGTTTATCCTTCTCCCTTCATATCTACTTCCAAATCCTAAAATATTTCCTTCGTTTTCTACCTGCTCCCCAACATTGTTTGTTTTATAATTGACCACCCACTGGCTTTTCTGTCCGAAGAACATGGGTGTCAACTTTACATTCCAAAGCCATGGATCCCCGAAACCGGTTCCCACTTCACCTCTTCCTGTCATTGTCACAGAATTTTTAAGCTTAATATTGATAGCCGCTGCGTCAGACGGTATTTTTCCCTGAAGCATTTTAACGGGTTGATGGTTTTCAAGAACCTCAACTTTCTGAACAGCATCTTTCGGAAGCGAGTTATTGATTGTTCCGTAACCGCCTTCCATTAAATCTTTTCCGTTCACATAGAATTTATTGATGGCATTTCCCTGATAAAGGATGGAACCATCTGCATTCACTTCAATTCCCGGTATTTTTTTCATAACATCTGCCAGGGTACGGTCATTTTTGCTGTCAAATGCTTTGAGGTCATATGCAATCGTATCTCCTCTTGAGGTAATCATTTTGGTTTTCAGCTGGACTTCCTTAATTTCTGTAGCTTCAGACTGCATTTGAAAAGTCATCGTCTGATCAATGTTACTGATCTGTTTAGTCAATGGCTTCTGATTAAAAGCCTTAACCTTCAAATCAACAAATGACTGTGCTGTTGTGAATGTTACTTTATATTCTCCTTTGGAATTGGTAATTCCATAGGCAAGGATAGCATCTTTGCCAGGTTCTTCAACTGTTACACTGGCACTTGGGATCGCCACACCGTCTTCATCTGTAATTTTTCCGGAAACTGTTTTCTGTGCGAAAGCAATTATAGAAAAAAACACCATGAGAAATAAGGAGATTTTTCTGTTCATAATTTATTATTTGAATGATTAGTTATTTGTTATGGTTTTTTGTTACAAATTATAGAGATATAATTTTGTGTCAAATGTTAAATTCATTTTATAACTACAAAAATAGTGATATTTTTATTAAGATTGATTTTTATTTTCTAACGTGTGTATTTTAACTAAAAAAAATAAGCCTAAATTTTGAAACCAATGACCAAACCTAAGATACAGGCAATATCAGTACACTGTAACCTGTGAGTACAGATATCCATAAAATTATTTTAAGCATATATTTTGATATAACAGTAACTAAAAAAATTAGGGACTGTTTCTGAAATAATTACAAACCCTTTAGATTTTCAGATCCTACAGTTTATATTAATTCTTTTTTCGTGATAAAATAATGGTCCTCTAAATAAATGATGAACATCATAGATTAAAAAGAACAGTATTTCAATTTTGGTATATATATATTTAATAATTTTGTAACATAAAATTTATAAAAATGGGGGTTATTCTAAAACCTATAGATATTGTAGATGATATCACTCAGGAAGAGTTCCGCGAGAAATATCTGATACCGAGAAAACCGGTTGTGATCAAAAATATGGCCAGAAAATGGCCGGCCTATCAAAAATGGACAATGGATTATGTGAAAGAAGTGGTAGGTGACGTTACCGTTCCCCTTTATGACAGTGCCAAAGCCGATCCTTCCGCTCCTATCAATACGCCTACTACAGAAATGAAGTTTGCAGATTATATTGATCTCATCCAAAGAGAACCGACTGATCTGAGAATTTTCTTCTTTGATCCCATAAAAAGGGCCAACAAGCTGTTGGAAGATTACATTTCTCCTTCAGAACTGATGGGTGGCTTTCTAGATAAATACCCGTCAATGTTTTTTGGAGGAAAAGGTTCTGTGACGTTTTTACATTATGATATTGATTTAGCACATATTTTTCACACCCATTTTAACGGAAGAAAACACGTTCTTCTTTTTGAACAAAAATGGAGAGACAGACTTTACAAGCTTCCTTATGCCACATATTCTTTAGAAGATTTTGATATTTCGAATCCTGATTTTGAAAAATTCCCTGCACTGGACGGCATTGAGGGAATTGAATGTTTTCTGGAACATGGCGATACTTTATTTATGCCAACAGGATGGTGGCACTGGATGAAATACCTCGACGGCAGTTTTTCACTTTCACTCCGTGCATGGGATAAGTCCTGGGCTGTAAAAGCAAATTCTTTATGGAACCTTACTGTTCAAAGAAATTTTGACAATATCATGAAAGGTCAGTTCAAAAAGAAATATATGGACTGGAAGGAGAAAAAAGCTGTTGAAAGAGCCAATTATGCTTTGAAAAAAGGTTTACCTAGAAAATAATAAAAATACGCTTCAAAAATTGGAGCGTATTTTTTGTTTTACTTCGTGATTTTCTGATCTTAAAATTTACAGTATTTTATAAATCGGGTAAACTCTGTAGGTCTTCTGTTCAAAACAAGGAGAGTGCCTGTAAATCCAATCCAGCTGAGCAATTCCGTCGTCTGCAAATTCCTTATCAGAAGCCTTCATTTTTTCAAATTTTTTCTTAAGATCATGATCTTCTTTTAATAATTCAGCAGCAGTATCTTCGAAAATATATGCTGAATAATATTCCTTCTGAGACAGTATGCTGTCAAAGAAATTCCAGTTGAAGAAAGAGTCTGCCGCTTCAGGTTCTAAAGTTTCAATAATATATTTTACACCGTCCTGATCGGTGGGCACCCTGAAATCTCCCTGAGAGAATTCAACATTCCCATTGAGCTTTGTTAATTTGGTTTCATAATGAAGATAATGACCTTCATAAGGGCTTTTGACAGTTTTAAAATCATTAATGATGTAATACTGAACGGAAGCAGGAGTATTTTCGGTAATCGGTTCTAATCTGATTCCGTTTCTTCTCAGTTCTTCAATTATCTTATACTGAGACTTCGGCACTATATAGTATCTTGGAATCGTGATTTGGCTTGTAGAGACTGCAGTGGTAAAAAGTTTGATTTTCTTTGTAAACGGTTTTTTCCTGTCGTAATACAACCGGGGCTTTCCGGAAATTTCGCTTGGTTTATATTTTCCTTCAAAACCTTTAAAATCCATCATAGAATATTTTGTGGAATCTATTTTCCATCTTATTCCATATTGTTTTCCAGCCTGATACTGAACTAGATTTTCATGCCGCAACTGCTTTATTTTTTTATAATCTTTATCTAAATTATTCAGGTTAACCAGGATGTACTGATAGGTTGCATCCACTCTTTTATCATAAGGTTTCAACATATGGGTTTCAGGCATGGTCGCCAAAGCATTAAATAAAGAAGCATATCCTGTAGAATATCTCGGTGAGTCTTCAAAAGCCGCAAAACCAATCTCCGGAACATCTCCGTGAATATTGACATATGGCGTACTGTCGTATCCTTTTTTCCTGAGGTCCTTGAGATTTTCAGGCTGGAAATCATTATAAAAATATTCGCCCAGACGATTTCCTAACCGTTCTTTAAAAGTCGAAATATAAGTAAACGTGTACTGGTAATCTGCTCCGTTACTGACATGATTATCAATAAAGACGTCTGGTTTAAGCCACTGATAAATCTCCTGAAAACTTCTGGCATTTTTAGAGTCTGCTTTGATAAAATCTCTGTTGAGGTCATAGTTTTTCGCATTTCCTCTGAAACCATATTCTTCAGGACCATTTTGATTGGCTCTCGAAAACGAACCACGGTTCAGCATTCCGCTTACATTATAGGCTGAAATAGCAGCAACGATAAAATTCTCAGGTGTTTTGATCTTTTTAGTTGCCAAATCCCGCATCAGCATCATAGTGGCATCAATTCCATCCGGCTCTCCGGGATGAATTCCGTTGTTAATGAATAAAATGGCTTTTTCCTTTCTTAATTTCTCCGGATCTTTCTCTACGAAGGGATTGTAGATAACCACATAGATCGGTTTTCCATTATCATCCTCGCCTTTGCGGAGGTATTGGATGGTACTGAAATTTTCTGCCAGGTTTTCATAAAAATCATTCATTTCCCGGTAGGTAGACGTCTGATTACCATTTCCTTTTTCAAAAGGAGTCTGGAAAGGAGTCTGGGAAAAAAACAAAGATGTACTTAGAAAAAGCAGAAGATATTTCAGTTTCATTGAAGTGATATTTCGAACTTTAAAATTACTGAAAGTTTGGAAAAACAAAGGGGTTGTTTTATTCTGACATTTGATTAGCAGATCAAAGTATTATTTAACCTCAGTTCGGGATAAGGCTCTATAAAACGCAAAGCTAAACAAAAATAGTAATTACGTGATTTTCTAAGATTTCGGATAGACAAAGGCGTGAAACTTATCAAGGTAATACAAAATTCTTGTATAGCTTGATAAACGAAGTGGCATTGTTTAACTTAAAAACGTTTCAAAAAGTAGAATTTCTCTGTTTTTCTTTGCGATAAAATAGCATTATTTTGAAAATCAATTATTTAAAAATTGTTTATCCCGAACTCAGGTTATTTAAGAATCCGGTGTCTGATTTTGAATGAGAAAAAAGCAGTTGAAAAAACTAATTATGCTAAAAAAGGTTTACCAAAAAAAATAAAATGGCTATCTCTTCTCAAGGATCAAAGCAATTTTTTATTTCACAAAATTTCAAATTTGATTTTACATAAAAAACCCCTAAAAGTTTGATACTTATAGGGGTATTCTTTCTTTACTTCTTAATTAAAAAGCATACCAACGTCCACATTTATTAACACAGAATGGTTCAAATTCAGGATTTGCGGTAGCCGCAGCCTGAAGGCAGGTTGCCTCATTACTGTAGTACGGACGACCGGAACCCCACCAAGAGGCACATTCTGGCGTAATTCCTCCTTTAATAGATTTTAAATTTTCTCTTGAAATTTTGTTTAATTTTTTCATAATGATTTGTTTAATTTTCCTACTCTATGCGTTTTTCGGATACCACGATTTTTATCACTAATATAAGAAATAAATATAAATTACAAAAATCTTTACATGATAAAAAATTTACATTTATCTTTTCATTTTGAAATATATTTTGCTTCCACAAAATCCGTCAGCCAAACTCCGTTTTCAGAAAGATAAAATAAAACTCCGTCTTCAAACATCTTTCCTGAATCAATGATCAGAATTACTGGTTTTCCGTGACGCATTCCGACTTTTGCTGCCGTTTCTTTATCTATGCTTAAATGAACATGTTGCCGACTTCTTTTTTCGATTCCCTTTTCCACAATGGAATCGACGTTACTCTCAGCCGTTCCATGATACAGGAACTCTGGAGGCTGCTGTAGTTTTAAGGCTAAATCTATATCAACTGAATGCCCCTGATTAGCTCTGATTCTGGTTTTATCTTCATTAAAAATAAAACGCTTCTTATCATTGGTTTGCACAATTTCATCCAATTCTTCAAAAGTAAATCCTTGAGAATCTTTTGTTGATTTTGAAATCAGTTCATGAACATCTGCCCAACCGTTTTCGTCCAAATTCAAATCGATCGATTCGGGATGATGCCTAAGAATATAACTCAGAAATTTGCTGGTTTTTTTCTTTTCCTGATCATTCATTATTTCATAAATTGGGTTTCAAATTTTTCACACTAATTTTCAATATCCTCTTTTTTCACCAGCTCCTCAATCCATTCTTTGGGAATATTTTCAAAACCATAATAAATTCCGGCGAGTCCACCCGTGATGGCTCCGGTTGTATCGGTGTCCTCTCCTAAATTGACAGCTTTTAAAACTGCTTCTGAATAACTTTTTGAATTTAGAAAACACCATAAAGATGCTTCTAAAGTGTGAAGAACGTATCCGCTGCTTTTAATTTCATCTTCAGAATATTTTGAAATATTATTCTTTAAAATCTTATCAAATAGCTGAACCTCTTTTGGGTTAAAACCTTGAATTTCAGCAAACTTCAAAACTATTTCCTGAGTATGACTATATGCTTCCATCTTATCTTGCCCTGTTATTAATTCAATGCCAAAAATCACATAAATAAAACATGCAAAAACAGAACGGAAATGTCCGTGAGTAATGGACGATACCTCTTTTACCGTTTTGTATAATTTTTCAATATCTTCTTCATTTTTCAGGTAAAATACCAAAGGAAGAATTCTCATTAAAGAACCATTCCCGTTATCTTCTTCAAAAATATTTCCCGAAAATCCGGCACTTTCCCCTTTCATCAACCTTGCAATGGAGTGTCTTGTAGTTCCGCCAATATCGAAAAGCCTTCCATGAGCAGTCCAATGTCCATATTTATTCCATTTTACAAAGCTTTGTCCGATCTTTTCCAAATCATAGCCTTTGGTTAATTCTTCGGCAAGACAGAGCGTTAACGAGCTGTCATCACTCCAGGTTCCCTTCGGCTGATTCCAAGATCCATATTCCCGCATATTTTCAACAGGAAATATTTTTAAGGTTTTTCTTTTATTAAATTCTACCGGAACACCCAAGCATCCCCAATGCAAACTCCGAAAATTCCGGCTTTTACGACATCTTTCATCAGGCTAAATTGACAAGTTTATCAAACAATAATCTCATTCCCTGCGTTGCGGTTTCTTTCATGACAACCGCTCTCTGTCCATATCCAAAACCGGTCTCATTAGGATTGATCACAATCAGCAAACAGTCGTCCTTAATCTCATGAATTAATCCTGCTGCAGGATATACCTGTAATGAAGTTCCGATAACGAGGAAAATATCAGCCTCTCTTGCTTTTTCCGTTGCTTCTTTCATCAGTGGAACTTCTTCCCCGAACCAGACGATAAAAGGCCGTAACTGTGCTCCGTCTTCTGCCTGGTCACCAATTTTGATATCCTCTTTCTGATCGTAAATCAGACTTTTATTATTATACGAGCAGGATTTAAACAATTCTCCGTGAATGTGTATAATATGGTTTGAACCCGCTCTTTCATGCAGATCATCGATGTTCTGAGTGATGATCTGAACATCAAAATATTCCTCTAATTCTGCGATGAGCCTGTGTGCGTCATTAGGTTTAACTTCACGGAGCTGGCGGCGTCTTTGGTTATAAAATTCCAGAACCAACTCCTTATCTCTCATCCAGCCCTCCGGGCTTGCAACATCAGTTACATGATGATTTTCCCAAAGACCATCTCCTTCTCTGAAAGTTTTTATTCCGCTTTCGGCACTGATTCCGGCACCGCTCAGTATCGTGAGTTTTTTCATTTTTTTTTAAGTTAATTTATTAATCTGTCCGCAAAATAATTTTTTTTCAACTCCCTTTTTAAGGTTCAGAAAATTTCATTTGCTCCGAGACAAAGAATGAATTGTTAATCCTCTGTTCTTAATAATTCTCTGTAAATTTTTTCATTTTCATCATCAAAAAAGACAAAAATAACCTCCTTAATGATATCTGATTCAAAATTCTTTACTTCCCGAATGGCAATTTTTGCGGCAAGTTCTTTTGGAAACCGGTAAACCCCTGTACTGATATTTGGAAAAGAAATTGTTTTTACGTCTAAACTTTCAGCCAATTTTAAAGAATTTCTATAGCAATTTGCCAAAAGTTTTGAACATGTTTCTTCATCATTATTCCAAACCGGACCCACGGTATGAATCACATATTTTGCAGGAAGATTTCCCGCTGTTGTTACCACCGCCTCTCCTGTTTTACATTTTCCCTGTCGGTTTCTGATTGCCTTACATTCTTCCAGGATTTCAGATCCTCCGGCACGGTGAATCGCTCCATCAACACCACCCCCGACTAATAAAGATGAGTTGGCCGCATTGACGATGACGTCTGTGTATATTCCGGTAATGTCGCCTTTGATTAATTCAATTGCTGGTTTCATTGAGTTTTAGTTTTTGGTTTAAATTTTCGTTATCAAATAAAAAAGGTTTCTCTTCAGGAAGCGTCAGATTCTCTAAATCATTATTTACAATAAACTGCCTCTGCTCCTTCACATAATCTGAAATATTTTCAATTAAAAGAATATCATTCTGAGCAAAAGATCTAATAAAATCATTTCTCAAACCAATTTGAATAGCTCTTCGATCCACCTTTTTCCCGAATGGATCATGATCCGGATCCCACTGTAACCTGACAGAAGATTCTTTTACCTGACTCTGCCATTCTTCTTTAGATAATCCAGAACTGCTGCTGTAAGATGAATATACAGCATTTTCTATATATCTTTTAAATGAATCAATTTTTAAATGAATCGCTAAAACATATTCCTGTCCCTGTTTTGTTCCCCAGCCATTTCTGTACATCATCCAGAGAAAATTGGGTTTTATCCACGTCATTCTTTCTAAACTGAATGCTCCTCCAAAATACTGATTCTGAACTGCAAATTCACCAATTTCTTTTCGGTAAGACTGATATACGATGATTTTTTCATCATCATACTGCGCCATGATATGATGTCCGTCCGGAGGCCACTCCTCCAGTTGTACCTTATATTTCTTTAATTTAATTTTCATTTTTTAATTTTAAAATCAAGTGTTCAATATCTGCATAGGCAGCATTTTTAAAATCCTCACCAACAAATACTCTGATCACTTCAATATTACCAACAATCGCCTGATTAAATATTTCTAAATCTTCAGACGGAATCCACAATTCATTATGATTTTTTGCTCCAACATTTTGGGTTGGATATTTGTTTAATTCATCTGCCCATACTTCAAACATAGTCACAAAACCGAGAAAATTTCCTGCTTCATCTCTGGTATTCCATTTTTCTGCAATTTCGGAAGGATAATCTTCATCTAAAACAGGGTAGAAAATTGGTTGCCATTCCAGTCTTGGAGGAAATTTTTTGAAATCGTTTTCGATAATTAAAACCATTTCTTTTTCCCCGACGGGTCTGTATAGTGTTTTTGTTTTCATAATGATATTTTATTCTGTCACCAACACAGCCACCTCATCAGACAACCTGATCTCCGCAGTAGCACCACTGTTGAACTGCAGGAAATCCTGCTCAATGCCGTCACTGAAAATAAAACCATCATTCGGCATTAATGATTCTATCGTCAGTTTATTCCCTTTTTTTATCGCTCCACAGCAGATTTCCGTCTGGGTTATCAAACTTTTATAGGGCTCTCTCACTGCAAAATATAAATCATCATCATTCATTTCTGGATATCCGGGTTCTTTTGAACCTGAGATTCCGTAAGCCATATTAAAAATGGAACTCAGCCAGCCAGTACTTCCCGTTTTTGTAGAAACTATAATACCGCTGGATGAGTGGGTTTCTTCTTTTCCGTTCAGTACAACTTTGTACCGTGCTGAGCTGTGAGAAGAGATCCCTATGAACAAATCATTTACAGCAAGTAACTTTTGACCGTCATTCAACACGACTTCTGCGAACCTCATCTGCCTTGAACTAAAGTTATCGTTTATCACAGATTGTACTCCCTTGAAGAAGTTATTAACATTGAAAGGAAGAAGCACCCCATTATATCTTTCAGCATCAGGATTTATGGCTACAATAGGAATATTTCTCGAGTATTTCGCAACGTTCGCTACCAGTCCATCCTGTCCGATCACAATAATTATATTATTCTCAGAGAAAATATAAGACGGAACAAATTCTTTTTCGATCACCTTATTTTTTATAATTTTTGAAAGCGTCGTCTGGACTGAAAGAAATGACTGATAGAATTTCTCATGTTCATCCACATATTCCGGAAAATTTCCTCCGGAACTTTCAATATAAAACCGGGCCTGGGCCTTAGTATTGAACCTTTCAATCAAAGACTCCAGCCTTGTTTTATTTTTGATAATGATGGCGTATTCTATTTTCATGATGTCGAGTAGATAAATATATAAACTATTCCGGTTTCATTATTGCCGGTTTCCGCGTACTAATGTTTCAAAATCGTTTCTAAAAGATCAGGACTGATATTCAGATTTCCGATTTTACCCGCATTTTCAGACAGTTCTCTAAATGCTAAAGCAATGTTTGATGCTGCATCCTGCTTTCCGTTGAGAGCGGTCAATACTTTCCAGTCCATTTCTTTATAAGGTTTCAGCGATGATTCCAGAACATATCCCTGAGTTTCTGCTTCTTTTCTGTCATTTTCAGTTTTCTGTTCGATCAGCTGCTTTCTTTGATTTTCAACCGAAATATCAGCATTCAATTTCATCTCTCTTAAAATTCTGTTGTTCTCTTCCTGTTGCACTTCAGTTTCCATTCTTTTTTCTTCGATCTGTTTTTGTTTTTCTTCGACTGCAATTTCAGTATTCAGTTCAGATTCTTTGATTTTTCTTTCCTGTTCTACGGCAAAGTTTCTTCTTTCATAAATTGCTTCATCTGCCTGCTGCTGCAGTTTTTCTCTTGTTTCGGTTTCTAAAGCCCTTGCCATTTCGGGAGTCGTCTGCACGGCAAGAATATTAACTCCTGAAATTTCAATTCCCATGCTAAGAATGGCTGCAGAAGATTTTAATCCTTCCAGGATATTTCCTTCTATTTTCTTTGCAGAACGGATGGCATCCTTTAAACTTAATTCGTGGATAAAGGATGACGTCGAAGTCTGCGCCAGGTTAATGATTCTCTGATTCAGTTTTTCGATATCATTTTTCTTATATATACCTGATTCATTAACGGTAAAATCTAAAGTTTCTGAAAGTGCTTTCGGGTCAGTGATTTTATAGCTGATCTGCCCCTGAATCCTAACCGTTTGATAGTCAAAAGTATTTTCATTAAAAATAAACGGAAGATCATTACTTCCCATGGGAATGGCAGAGATAGAGGAGTTGGGAGCGAAATAAAAGAACGACAACCCTCTACCTTCTTTCACGATTTCTCCGTTTTTAAAATGAAGAACGTACGTCATTGAATCAAATTTGATGTGCTTAAATCCAAACATAGCTTTACGTTTTTAAATTAATATTTGTGTTATATTTATGCTAATTGAAAACGGCATAAAAATCTTAAATTCTTGCAAACAATTTTAAATTGCGTTATTATTACACAAATATAATGCGATTGTTTTTATCCTCCAAATGCATTTGTGTAATTTTTACGCTAATGTAATTAAAATGCTGATTATCAGAGTTATTTTTTTTACTAATGATAGGTAATCTAGTTTTTAGCCAATGAGGTATCATCTCTCATCTTAAAAGCAATGATTATAAAACCGGGTATTTTCCGGCGATAAAAATGTAGGAATCTAAAGCAATTTTGTGAGAAAACAATGAATAAATCTAAAGAACCCGTGTGCCTTATTTTCGAAATAATAAATTCAAAATCCCCGGCAGGTACTATTTAATTTCAAAATAAAAACCCTCTTCTTCAAGCTCTTTATACTTTTCCTGATTAAAAGTGAATAATTTTCCCGGTCTTCCGCTGCCTTCTTTTTTAAACTGAGAAGTTTCGCTGAGAAGCCCGTAGCTCATTATTTTTTTTCTGAAATTTCGCCTGTCGATTTCTTTTCCTATAATGGTTGTATAAAGGTTTTCCAGTTCAGAAAAAACAAATTCATCATTCAAAAGATTAAAACCAACAGGCTGATACTGAATTTTATTACGAAGTCTTTTTAATGCTATATCAATAATTTTTTGATGGTCAAACGCGAGTTTCGGAAGTTGATTGACACCGAACCATTGCGCATCATCTGCATCAGAATCGGCACTTAATTCGTGATAAGATGGATTGACCAAACCCAAATAAGCCACAGAAACCACCCGATTTCTCGGATCCCGACCAACGTTGCCAAAAGTATACAATTGCTCTAAAAAATCAGGCTTTATGCCTGCTTCTTCCTGCAGTTCCCTTTTTACGGCATCATCTAAATTTTCATTATCCAAAACAAGGCCTCCCGGAAGTGCCCAACCCCCTTTGAAAGGCTCAATATTCCTTTTGATCAAAAGAAGCTGAAGATCTTTCTTATCAAAATAGCCGAAAATAACGGCATCAACAGCAACTTTTATATCCTGAAGTTTTTTTGGAGAATCCATAAATTAATTTGCGTTACGAGTACACGAAATTAACCATTACAAACCTTAATTTCTAAATTAAAATAATATTTTTTTGAATTATCTTTTTTATTAAATTTATAATCAACTTAAAATTAAACAATTATGAAAAAATTAATTTTTGCAATTTGCTCTGCATTTCTGTTTATCGCTTGTGATAAAGTGAAAATGGACGTAAAAACAGATTCAGACGCAACCGAATCTACAGAAAAAAAAGAATGGAAACCAGTAGATTCCGCAACTGCCACCAAAGCATGGATGGAATACGCCACACCGGGAGATATGCAAAAAATGCTGGCAAAATCTGACGGAACATGGATAGGAGAAACCACCATGTGGATGGAAAACGGCGGAAAACCCATGACAAGTAAGTCAACCACAACCAATAAAATGATTTTTGACGGACGCTATCAAACCAGCGAACACAAAGGAGATTTTATGGGAATGCCTTTCGAAGGAATGAGCATTACGGGTTACAACAATTCTAAAAAGAAATTTGTAAGCATATGGATTGATAATATGGGCACAGGTTTTATGAATATGGAAGGCGACTGGAACGCTTCAAAAAAATCAATCGAATTTAAAGGAAAAATGACCGATCCAGCAAGACCTGATAAAGACTGCGACGTGAGGGAAGTCTACACTTTTGTGGATGACACCCATCAGACTTTGGAAATGTTTGGTCCTGATTCTAAAACAGGCAAAGAGTTTAAGACTATGGAAATAAAATATATCAAAAAATAAGGAGCAGACCGTTTCACCTGAAACGGTTTTTTTTACATTCAAAATTCTTAGAAAATATTTGAATGAAACGATTTTTTTTAACTTAACCTCTTTAATCATCGGCTGTCAAGTGAAAAAAACTTTTGCCGATGATATTGTTTTGAGTTTTCCCCATGATGAAAAGATGGCATTTCAAAAGTTTAATAGGTCAGATGAATTTATAGTAGCCAGATTAAAAAAAACAAAAGGAATTATTTTGAAGTAAAATAAAAAAATCCGCAGAAAATTTCTACGGATTTCGTTTTGTATTTTTTGCCTTTCTGTATGGCTCTTTTTTTAATCATTCAGCTTTAAAACAGCCATAAATGCCGATTGCGGTACTTCTACCCTACCAATCTGTTTCATCTTCTTCTTCCCTTCTTTCTGCTTTTCAAGAAGCTTTCTTTTTCTTGAGATATCTCCCCCGTAACATTTTGCAGTAACGTCTTTTCTCAATGCCTTAATGGTTTCCCTTGCAATAACTTTCGCTCCCAAAGCTGCCTGAACTGCAATATCAAACTGCTGTCTTGGGATTAGCTCACGAAGTTTTTCACACATCTTTTTCCCGATGTAGTAAGCATTGGAATCGTGAATTAATGAAGATAAAGCATCTACCATATCTCCGTTGATCAGGATATCCATTTTTACCAACTTCGAAGAACGCATTCCAATAGGAGAATAGTCAAATGAAGCATATCCTTTAGAAATAGATTTCAAACGGTCATAAAAGTCGAAAACAACCTCAGCTAACGGCATATTAAACGTCAGTTCCACTCTGTCTGCTGTCAGATAACTTTGATTAACGATCTCCCCTCTCTTTTCAATACAAAGCGTCATTACCGCACCTACGAAATCAGATTTCGTAATGATAGAAGCTTTGATAAAAGGCTCTTCAACCCGGTCTAGAAGATTGGGATCAATCATTTCAGACGGATTGTTAATCAAAATTGTAGTCTCAGGGTCTTTTTTAGAATATCCATGGTAAGACACGTTGGGAACGGTCGTGATCACGTTCATATCAAATTCTCTTTCCAGACGTTCCTGGACGATTTCCATGTGAAGCATTCCTAAGAATCCGCAACGGAAACCGAAACCAAGAGCTGCAGAACTTTCAGGTTCGAAAACCAGAGAAGCATCATTCAGCCTTAATTTTTCCAATGAGAATCTCAACTCTTCAAAATCTTCAGACTCGATCGGGTAAATTCCTGCAAAAACCATTGGCTTTACTTCTTCAAAACCGTCAATAGCGGCAGCTGCCGGATTAACAAAAGAAGTAATGGTGTCCCCTACTTTAACCTCACGGGCATCTTTGATCCCGGAAATAATATATCCTACATCACCACACTCAATTGTTTTCTTCGGAACCTGCTTTAACTTTAAGGTTCCTACCTCGTCGGCACCGTATTCCTTTCCTGTTGCAAAAAATTTGATTTTTTCGTTTTTAGAAATACTTCCGTTCACCACTTTGAAATAAGCCTCAATTCCTCTGAACGGATTATAAACTGAGTCAAAAATCAATGCCTGAAGCGGGGCTTCAGGATCTCCGACTGGAGCAGGAATTCTTGCAACAATCTGCTCTAACAAATCACGCACCCCTTCTCCGGTTTTTCCCGAAACACGAAGAACATCCTCATACTTACATCCAATCAGTCCCATAATCTCATCGGTAACTTCTTCAGGATTGGCTGACGGAAGGTCAATTTTATTCAGGATAGGAATAATTTCAAGATCATTTTCCAAAGCCAGATACAGATTACTGATCGTCTGTGCCTGAATACTCTGTGCAGCATCAACAATCAGAAGAGCCCCTTCGCATGCAGCAATAGAACGGGAAACTTCGTAAGAAAAATCTACGTGTCCCGGAGTATCAATAAGATTTAAAATATATTTTTCGCCATTCAGCTCATAATCCATCTGGATAGCGTGAGATTTTATCGTAATCCCACGTTCTTTTTCCAAATCCATATCATCAAGGGTCTGAGACTGCAATTCTCTCTGGGTTACCGTGTTGGTATATTCCAGAAGACGGTCTGCCAAAGTACTCTTACCATGGTCAATATGGGCGATTATGCAAAAATTTCGTATGTTTTTCATTTAAGAACTATGTAATTTGCAAAGATAATAAAATGCAGGATAATTCCTCATTCTTAATGATGTACAGCGGAAATAAATTTTGAAGAGATACTGTGATCTTTTCATGAGCTTATTCCCGCTCTCCGCACTCGCTATTTTCTTTTATAAATAAAATGAGCTCAGACAAATGCTCCGATCAGGGCTGGGCAACAGTCTGCTTTTTAATTTTATGTCTGTAAATGGAAAATATGACAGCAGTTTTATCATTCCGAAAGCCGGAACATCTGCGAGATGACAGAGAGGCCGCAAAATGACTCAATTAAAAAACTATTACACATAAAAATTTAATTCGCTGAAAAAAGTCGTTTTGCAAGATAAAGTTTGCGGATAATCTTAGAATCATCTGACCTAAAATCTTTACCTTTTCAACTCAAAAACCACACCCAAAGTTTAAACTTATTTTTAATGAAAAAAGCTCTTTTACTTATTTTAATGATACCTTTTGTACCATTCAAATCGCAGTGGATCGAAAAAGCACCGGAATATCCTGAGGAATTTGTCAATCCATTGATCGGAACCCTTTCAAAACCATCGCTCTCCAACGGAAATACCTATCCTGCTGTGGCTGTCCCCCACGGAATGAATCTCTGGACGCCCCAAACCGGAAAAAACGGAAATGGATGGCAGTACACGTACGATGCAGATAAAATCCGAGGAATAAAACAGACCCACCAGCCCTCGCCGTGGATGAATGATTACGGGATGTTTTCCATTATGCCCGTTACAGGAAAAATGCGCTTCAGCGAAGAGGAAAGAGCAAGCTGGTTCTCTCATAAATCTGAAGTTTCTAAACCTTACTATTACCGTGTATATCTGGCTGACCACAATGTAACTGCAGAGCTCACTCCCACAGAAAGAGCTGCACAGATGCGTCTTACCTATCCTGACTCTGAAGAATCATGGTTTGTAGTAGATGCGTTTGATAAGGGATCTGGCATCACGATTATTCCCTCAGAAAATAAAATTGTGGGTTACTCCACAAAATATTCCCGGGGAAAACTGGTCGGTTTTAAAAATTATTTTGTCATATACGCTGATAAACCTTTTACGAAATATACTGCATGGAAAGACAAAGATTTTGTGAAAGATGCACTGGATATTAACGGAGATCACTGCGGTGCGGTGGTCGGCTTTAGCACAAAAAAAGGGGAAAAAGTAAACCTGAGAATTGCCTCTTCATTCATCAGCCCTGAGCAGGCAGAATTAAACTTACAAAGGGAATTGGCACAGGATTCATTCGATATCACACTAGCCAAAGCAAAAACAGCATGGAATGAAAAATTAAGAAGAGTTGAAGTTGCGGGCGGAACAGTTGACCAGATGAGGACTTTTTATTCTTCACTGTACAGAATGCTTTGCTTTCCGCACAAAATGTACGAAATCAGCAGGTCCGGAGAAATTGTGCACTACAGTCCATATTCCGGAAAGACAGAACCGGGTTACCGGTTTGCAGGAACAGGTTTCTGGGATACGTTCAGGGCGCTCTACCCTTTTCTGAATTTTGTTTATCCTGATATTAATATTGAAATGCAGAAAGGACTGATCAGTGATTACAGAGAAGGCGGATGGCTGCCGGAATGGTCGAGCCCTTCTTATTCTGATATTATGATTGGCAACAATTCTGCATCTGTAGTCGCCGATGCCTACATCAAAGGCTTGCGGGGATATGACATTGAAACACTGTATCAGGCGTTGCTCCATGGGGCAAATAATGAAGGTCTGCAGGCAACCGGAAGACTGGGCATCGAATATTACAAGAAACTGGGCTATGTTCCTTATGATGTTAAAATCAATGAAAATGCGGCACGAACCTTAGAATATGCGTACGATGATTTTACTATTGCCCAGTTGGGAAAAGCTTTGGGAAAACCCGAATCTGAATGGAAAGAATACTACAGACGCTCACAGAATTTTCACAAAATCATTGATCCGGAAACCAGAATGGCACGCGGAAGAAATCAGGATGGAAGTTTTCAGATACCCTTCAATCCCTTTAAATGGGGTGATGCCTTCACAGAAGGAAATTCGTGGCATTACACCTGGTCAGTTTTTCAGGATATTAACGGGCTTGCAAAACTGATGGGCGGAAAAAAAGAGTTTTCAAAAAAACTGGATCAGGTATTTGAAATGCCTCCTGTTTTTGATGATTCTTATTACGGTTCTACCATTCACGAAATTCAGGAAATGGTCAATGCCGATATGGGTCAGTATGCCCACGGAAATCAGCCCGCCCAGCATATTATCTATCTGTACAATTATTCGGGGGAACCATGGAAAACACAATACTGGGTCCGGGAAACAATGAACCGTCTTTACCAGCCTACTCCTGATGGGTACTGCGGTGATGAAGATAACGGACAGACTTCTGCATGGTATGTTTTCTCCGCACTTGGCTTTTATCCCGTAACTCCGGCGACGGATCAGTATGTCTTCGGTGCTCCTCTGTTTAGGAAAGCAGTCCTTCATCTCAAAAACGGAAAGTCAATTGAAATTAATGCAGACAAAAACAGTGAACAGAACCGCTATGTCAATTCTGTGCGATTGAACGGAAAAAAATATTCTAAGAACTGGCTCAGCCACCAGGAACTGATGAAGGGAGCAACGTTGAAATTTGATATGAGTTCCCAACCAAACAAAGCGAGGGGAGCAGATGAAAAAGATTTTCCCTACTCTTATTCAACCGACAAAAAATAAAGCTGAGAGTTCAATTTCAGCGAGAAAATATTAAACATCAACGTATCAGGCAGAATTGATTCTTTCCTAAGCTGATTTCATTTTTTCAGACAAAAAATATTTAAATAGAATTGATCCCTGCTCAACAACTGCAGGGATTTTTTTCATTTAACAGCGATTATTGAAAAATATAGGATCCCGTCAGCGGATCAATATATACTGTAGAAAGATTGGCATTATCTACTCTTCTTCCTGACTTACCGGAATCAATTGCTGCACCGATAAGAGCTCCTACAAACCCACCTGTCATTCCGCCAATCATAGCTCCATTTCCACTTTGAGGCGGAAATAATTCCGTCCTTGATGAGATCACATAAAACCCCTTGTCATCCTTCATCACTTCAAGAAAGCCGATTGGAGTGATTCTGTACATTTTTCCTTCGTCAACATAACCGAATAATTCGTTGGAAACCAGAAGATCTTCCCTGTTTTTTATACCCGTCACTGTTCCATTTTTGTTTTTAGATACATGATATTCATACTCCGGTTTCTGAAGGGAAAAAGACCTGAAATCTTTATATACACCATTGACAAGTTCCGGTGTTTTAATAAACGCAAAATTCTTCGTTACTACTGCCTCATAATTGTTCAGTTCAGTTTCCGGAATGAGTGTACTCAAAGCAATATGAGCATAAGAATCATTAATCAATGTTGAAAAAATTACTGAAATGGCTGATGCAACTTCTCTAGGAATATTAGGAGTCGTTTTAGCATTAAAATCAAGCGTGCTGTTATATCGGTTAATAAAATAATACCTGCCGTTCCGATTAATAAAACTGCTGATTTTTATTCTTGCTTTCGCTAAACCTGTATTTTGAAAATTACTGATTTTGATCTCTTCCAGCAGTACTGTGATATCATTATTCCCTTTGGTTTTATTATCATCTGCAAACCAGGTTTCAACATAGTTTTTTAAATCGTTATCGGCAAATTTAATCTGCACAGCCTCTCCTTTATAAGTTAATGTTCCCAAAGACTTATCAGTTCTGGCATCAACTAAAGTCAATGATTTTGTCTTTAAAGATTTATCTTTAATATTTTGTTTTAAATGAATGATTTCGATTTTCTGAGCAGTCAGTGAAACAGAAAGGAAGATAAAAAGAAGAATTTTTTTCATATAATTTTTCTCAAAAATAAGAAGTAATTTAAGTTGTAGAGACCCAGGAATGTTACCTACTGTTTAACAAAGAAGTCATTCATTTCCAGAATCAGCTGAAATTAAAGCAGATAAAAAATCTCTCATTTTATTTTATTTAGATTTTCCAAAATTTTCCGGCAAAATATAATTTCCTGTTAAAGGATCAAGTGAAACTTCTGTTCCAGCCATTCCTCTTCTTTTGTTGGCTGCATTTTTTTCGATTGCCATGATCGCCAGATTTCCTACTATACTTCCCACTGCACCCGCCAGACCACCCCCGACTATAATTCCAGCAGAACTGGGTTCAGGAAAGAGTTCCTCTTTTTTAACTTCAATAAAAAGTCCAGTCTCGTCCCTGAAAATTTCAACATATCCCACAGGAATTACTTTATAAGGGATTCCGTTATACACAAACGCATAGAAGTTTCTGATCGGCATTTTCTCCTCTCCTTTTACTGCTTTTGTGACGATCCCTTTATTGTTGGTCTGAATAATAAAGTCTGGCTCCGGTACATGAGTGAAAAAACTGTATGCATCTTTATAGACTCCTTCTTTCAGCGTTTCGGTTTTTAAAATATCAAGTTTATCTTTCAGCAGAGATGGATAATCGGCAAGTTCGCCTTCTGAGAGGCTAAACGCCCAAGGCGATTTCTTATAAGAATTTTTAAACAAATCTGCAGCAATCAGTGTAATTTTCTTAGCTAAACTCTGCGCCATATAGGGAGTTTCGCGGGATGAAACTGTGGTTACCGTATCTTGCCTGTAAAGAAAATGATAACCATCTTCTTTTTTGATGAAAGTACTGGCTCGAAATTCAAGTTTTCCGATTTGGAATTTCTCTTTTTTCTCTTCTGAAATACTGATTTTTTCTAATAAAAGTACAAGCTTTTCGCCACTACTCATTTTATTGTACTTCGTAAACCAATCTCTGAAACTGTCTGCGGCATTATTCTCAAACACAATACTGACCTGATCCTTATGAAACTGTACTGCTCCGATTTCCTGAGACGCTCTCTGGTCAATCACTGAAAAATTACTGTATGAATTTTTACTGTCCTTAATGGATTTCGAAAGATTAACCGTCTCTGTTTTCTGAGCAGTAATAAAGACTGAAACTAAAAGAAAAAATACTATTTTTTTCATGATGAAATTTTCACAAAAATAAAGATTAGTGCCGTATAAATAACATATTTACCGATAATTCCAAATTAAACGACCCTTACAATAAATTGCAAGGGTCGTCCAACATTAAAAAAATAAACTATTATGGGTTTTGCCGGGCGCCTGAGCCCTTATTATTCCCATTGTGAGGTTTCCTTTCATTCATTTTATCTCTCATCATTCCCTCTGATTGAAACAACTTCAAAACTTTCTGGCACGGAATGACGGTCTGCATCTTTTCCGCATATTTTTTTCTGTTATCTAATAACTTCTGTCCTACTTCAAAACTCTGCTGCAATTTTACCTTTGCTTCATCTTCTGACAAAGTTTCCGGATTAAAATTAGAATCGAACTGACTTTTGATTTTCTTCTGATTATCCAGGTATTCATTATACATAGCTGTAAACTCACTTTTATCTTTGGGGTCTACATCAAGATTATCCAAAACCATGTTATTTCTAAACTGAGTAAGCAATATTTTTCTTTCTTCAGGAGAAAGATTATTTATAACTTCTTTTCTTTGTTTAGGGTCCATTTTTTTCCAATCATAATCCGTTTTTTGGGCATTAAGTCCAAAACCATAAATAACAAGAAGTGTAAATAATATTTTCTTCATCTCTTTTTAATTATATAAATCCAGGTAAACATCCTGTGTCGAGTTATTGGCTAACTCTGCAATTTCTGAATTTGAAAATGAATCCAGATATTCTGACATCTGAGCTTCAGTTTTCTTTGAAACCTGTTTTACGGCCTTTGCCTTTATCTCTGTACTTTGCGGAACATATGCTACCGTTTTTACCTGATGACTGATATGCTGACTGTTATTTGTTTGATTATTATTTTCCACAGATGTTAAATCTGATTTCAAAGTTTCATAGGCTATTTCACTCTCCTTAACGGGTGCAGCATGATTTGCATATACTCCTGATACTTCCTGATCTTCAGAAGGATCTGAAGCAGAATTATACAGAAACGCAGACCCGAAAATCAATGCCAGCGAAGCTGCTGCTGCATATCCCCAGTTCAGTTTAAAAACAGGAGCTTTTTTATCCGCTATTATTTCTTTTAATACATTATCCTGTATATTTTCAAACATCCTTACAGGGATTTTGTAGATATTTTTACGTTCTAATTTTTCCAGATCAAAACTATTCATACCGCTTAACACCTTTTCCTGAATATTTTCGAACATATTTTCAGGAATTTTGTAAATATTTTTGCGTTCTAATTTTTCCAGATCAAAACCATCCATATCACTCAACACCTTTTGCTGAATATCTTCAAACATATTCTCAGGAACTTTGTAAATATTTTTCCGTTCTAATTTTTCCAGATCAAAATCTTTCATGTCGTTGTAGGTCAAAAATTATCTTTCGTAATTTTCTTTGATAAATTCTTCTATTTTCTGCTTGGCATAGTGATAATTTGTTTTCAGAGTTCCTACGGACATATCTACAATTTTAGATATTTCTTCGTAAGGTAAATCATCATAATACCGCATCATAAACACCAGTTTCTGCTTTTCAGGCAGGCTTTGTATGGCTCTCTGCAAAAAGATCTGTATTTCTTCCGCATCACTGTCTGTATTGTCAGCAACAAGATTCTGCATATAATATTCAGGATCCTCATCTGTTTTCTGCATCCTCTTCAGTTTATTGATCTGCTGCAGAGCTTCATTGGTAGCTATTCTGTACAGCCATGTATATAACTGACTGTCATTCTTGAACTGATGAAAATTCTGATATGCTTTGATAAAAGTCTCCTGCAAAGTGTCCTGAGCAAGATCCCCGTCAACAATAATTCTTCTGATGTGCCAATACAATCTACTCTGATAAGCATCCATCATGACGCGAACTCCTTTCTCCTGGGTTCGTGGGTTTTGCATAAGTGCAATAATCTCTGCGTCTTTAATCTTCATAAGATGCTTTCATTGTTTTGGATTACAAAAGTATTTAAAAGTTAAATTACTTATTCAATTTTGAGTCCAAATGTTTAATAATTCAGTTTTTGGATTGGCTTTTGGCACACAAACATAACTCTGATGTATATTATTGAAATGTATTTAAACAGAATAGGAATTTTCATTTTGCTGCTTAGCAGAAGATCCTTTGTGTAATTAGCGTCAGTAAATATCAATTCTGAATTTAAATATACTTCTAGATTGATATATAGACTTTCCTTTTCAAAAATATTATCTTTGTTTTATGCAAATTGTAATTATAGGTTCCGGAAATGTAGCGTATCATCTCGCAACAGCTTTTATTCAGAATAATATTTCTTTGACTCAGATATTTGGGAGAAATAAAGAAAATTTGGAGAAAATATCTGAAGAATTAAACATTCCTTTTTCCACTGATCAGCTTGAAGATGCAGATCTATATATACTCTGTGTCAGCGATCAGTCAGTGCAGGATGTTTCACGTCTGATTCCTGAAAGGGACTGCATAGTTGCCCATACTTCCGGTTCCCTACCCAAAGAAATTCTGATGGGAAATTACAGAAAATCAAGCTTTTATCCTTTACAGACTTTTTCAAAATCCAAAAAACTGGATTATTCTCAAATCCCGTTCTTCATTGAAGCAGAAAATGAAGCAGATCAGAAATTACTCTATGATCTGGCTGCCCAGATTTCAGACAATGTGATGGAGAGTACTTATGAGAAAAGAAAATATATTCATCTGACCGCTGTTTTTGCCTGTAATTTTGTGAATCACCTTTTTTCAAAGGCAAAAGAGATCTCGGATGACCAAGAAATTCCATTTGAATACTTTTTACCGCTAATTGATGAAACGGTTAAGAAAATTCATGAGATTGATCCTAAATCAGCACAAACAGGACCGGCGGTAAGAAATGATACCAGAATTCTTGAATTACATGAAAAGCTTTTAAAAGATGAAAGTCTTGAAATTTATAAAACAATGAACCATTCTATTAAAAAAATGTATGAGTTATAAGGAGAAATTAAAAGATATCAAAGCCTTTGTATTTGATGTAGACGGGGTTTTCACAGACGGAAGTGTTTATCTGATGCCGGGTGGAAATATGAGCAGAGTAATGAATGTGCTGGATGGTTATGCAGTGGTCAAAGCTTTGAAAAACAATTATTTAATCGGAGTAATTACAGGTGGAAATGATGAAATGGTCAGACACCGAATCAATTATCTTGGAATTGAGGATTACTACGCAAAGTCCCACGATAAAATGGTGGACTATGAAGATTTTAAAAAGAAATACAATCTTAAAAACGAAGATATCCTGACGATGGGTGATGACTTACCGGATCTTCACATGATGCAACATTCAGCGATTTCAACCTGTCCTGAAAATGCGGTTCCTGAAATAAAAGATATTGCAGACTATATTTCAGAAAAGCAGGGTGGGAGCGGAGCCGTACGCGATGTGATCGAACAGGTCATGAAGGTTCAGGGAAAATGGCATGATGACAATACCCAATCTGTTTAACACATAACAATGAAAATACTTTTAGCCTCCCAATCTCCGCGCAGAAAAGAATTGCTCAGCAGCTTAGGTTTTGATTTTGAAGTCGTAAAAATTGACTGTGAAGAAATCTTACCGGAAAATATTGAAATTGAAAAGGCTGCTGCATATTTATCTGAACTGAAAGCCAGTGCTTTCCGGGAATTATTAACTGATGAAGTTTTGCTTACAGCAGATACCGTTGTTGCCATTGAAAACCAAATCCTGGGCAAACCAAAAGATGAAAATAATGCAAAAAAGATGCTGCGGACACTTTCGGGTAAAACACATCAGGTTTACACCGGAATCACGTTCAAAAACCTGAATAAAACCATTACAGAAACCGATGTTGCTGATGTTGAATTTGATGAAATTTCAGAAGAGGAAATCGATTTTTATGTAAAAAACTATAAGCCTTTCGACAAAGCAGGAAGTTATGGCATCCAGGAATGGCTCGGAATGTCAAAAATAAAAAAAATGAACGGCAGTTTTTACACCATTATGGGGTTACCTACCCATTTGGTTTACAAAATTTTAAGAGAAATATAAATAATTTACCGCTAAAATTTTATTATTTTTACAGAATCATGAAACTGCTTTGATAATAAAAAGCAGATTAGCGAGTTATATAAAATAATGAAAAAGAAAATTATATTCCTTTTAATGGCGATCCTCGTTGTTTCCTGTGGCACCAAAGTGAAGAAACCGGAAGCCCGATCAAAGTTTTTAAAAGGATTTACAACATATTACAATACACTTTTTAATGCAAAAGACGCATTGAACAGTGAATTTACAGACAGAGACAAAGCTCATAAAGATAATTTTTATGCGCCACACATCCCGATTTTAACGTATGAAGAACAGCCAATCGGGAGTGATCTCGGCCAGTCTTCAGCGTTTGCGGAAAATTCAATGAAAATGGCAGAGGTCAACAGACAGCCTGCGTCTAATGGAAGAAGCGCACCGGGAATGCTTCCGAATATTCCCGGGAAAATACCGGGAATGCCTCAGGATCCTAACCAACAGGAAACCAAAGGAGCAACCTCACTGGAAATTGCAGAGGCAAAAGCATTAAAAGCGATTGGAAAATATTCGGTGATCAGAAAGGGTGAAGAGCAGAATAAAGCCATTTTCGATGCTTACATCATTCTTATACAGTCCCGTATTTATCAGGGGAAATCACGTCAGGCACTAGATGCACTCAACTACGTTTACACCCACATGAAGGAAGATAAAAGGCTTCCTTTAGCAAAAGTTTATGAAGGTTTGGCCTACGCTCAGCTTAAGGACTATTATAAATCTGATCAGATTTTCAACAAGCTGAAAAGTGACGGAATCAGTAAAAACTATGAAAAGCTTTTAAGTATTTATCATTCAGAATCTCTTCTGGATGCAGGAAAAAAAGAGGAGGCGGTAAAAGAATTAGACCGTGCTTTTGAACTTAACGGTGACAGAAAGCTCAAAAGCAGAATCGCATTTCTAAGAGGTCAGGTTTTATCAGAATTAGGAAGAAATGAACCGGCCCGTGAAAGCTTCGCAGCAGCTTATAAATATGCCAATGATTTTGAGTTTGAAGTGAAATCCCAGATAGAAATTGCAAAAACATTCAACGGAAACGGTGACTATGCCGGTGCAAGAAAATATCTGGAAGACATCAGTAAAAAAGGAACCTACGGTTCAAGAAAAAACGAATTTTACTATGCTCTGGGTTTGATGGCCAACAAAGCGGGAAAACCTGATGAAGGTCAGGAGTTTTTCAGAAAATCTCTTTTAGAGAAGGTTTCAGATCCGCAGGTGCGTGGTTTGACCTATTATGAGATAGGGAGAAGATACTTAGATAAAAATGATTATATAGGAGTAGGTGCTTATTACGACTCTGCATTGGCGGTGATGACCTATGAACCTTCCAAGGTTCTTTTAAAAGATCAGTCTCAGAATATCAAGAAAATTTCTAAAAACTATTACCTGATCAGAAAAAATGACAGTATTCTTGCTATTGCAAGGATGTCTGAACCTCAGAAAACTGATTATTTTGCAAAGCATATAGAAAAACTTAAAGCTAAAGAAGCCAAAGAGGAACTGGAAAGACGCCGTGAAGAAAGAAGCAAAGGATTCGATACCGGTGATTACAATGCCAATTCACTTTTTGCCAACAGTTCAAATTCTTTTGAAGATTTCGGAACTGTAACGAAAGGATTTTATTATGGAAATACCGGAACTGTAAGCAAAGGGACGTCTACCTTTAAACAGGTCTGGGGAGACAGAGCACTTGTAGATAACTGGCGTTACTCTAAAAAAATGGCATCGATTGAAGATATGAAGAACGAAGCTTTGGGTGTGGGAACTGCACCCAATCCAAGACGTTTTGAACCAGCTTATTATATTGAACAGATTCCGAATGATGCAGGAAAGTTATCACAGCTGAAAAAAGACAGGGATACAGCCTCTTTAGGTCTGGGGATAATGTATCAGAATTATTTTACGAATACTCCTTTAGCCACAAAGACCCTGTATGATCTCGTGGATGTAAAACCGGAAGAAAAAGTGATGCTGCAGGCATTATATGAAATATTTGCAATGAATCATGCAAAAAACCCTCAGGCTTCTGCAAGGGCAAAACAAATCCTACTGACGGACTATCCTTACAGTTCATATGCAGAGTTTGCCAGAAACCCAAAAAATAATACTTTTGTAAAGTCATCTCCCGAGATGGAAAATAATTATAAAACGGCGTATGCTTTATTTGAATCTGAGAAATTTACAGAAAGTCAGAATTTACTGGATCAGTCTATCAAAAAAAATCCAAAAGATGCGCTGGTTCCGAAACTTTATCTTCTCAACGCTTTCAATGCAGGAAAATCGAGTGGGAAAGAGGTAATGATTTTACAGTTGGAACAGATTGTTCTCAATTACGGAAAAACGCCTGAAGGTGAAAAAGCAAAGGAAATGCTTAATTACATGAAAAGTGAAATTGCATTTCAGTCAACGGATAACAAAGGAAATATTGTTTCGCAAAGCCCTACAAATGCTCCTCAGAATCCAGCTAATTTTGGACAGCCAATGCAAAATAATATGCAGCAACAGTCACAGAATATCACAGCTCCAGGAAATCAGAATAATCCGATGATGAACAGTTCTCAGCCGGTCAATAATGCCATTCAGAGCGGTATTCCGAAAAAACCGGGGATGAATAACAATACTCAGCAGATACAACCGACAACATCAGTTCCGGCACAAAAGCAATAAACAG